>SXJR01000556.1 GCA_005779305.1 Myxococcales bacterium | reverse complement strand
CTTGGCCTTGGCGGCTTCCTCGACGCCGGGCTTGTCGGCCTTGTGCTTGGCCTCGAGCTCGGCCAGCTTCTTCACGCGCTCGGCCTCGATCGCGGCCTTCTTGGCCTTGAGGTCGGCGTCGATCTCGGCGGTCTTGGCCTTCCGGGCCTCGGCCTCGGCCTTCTTGACGTCGTCGGGCTTGTTCTTCTTGGTCTCGGCCTCTTCCTTCTTGGTCTCGGCGGCGCGCTTCTTGGCCTCGGCGACCTCCTTCTGGTTCTTCTTGATCTCCTCGGAGACGCGCTTGAGCCGCTCCTTGAGCGTGGGCTTCTTCTGCGGATCGGGCGCGTTGGGATCCTTGGGCGCGTTGGGATCCTTGGGCGCGTTGGGATCGGCAGCCTTGGGCGCGCTGGGATCGCCAGGCTTGGGCGCGTTGGGATCGGCATGCGGCGCGCTGGGATCGCCGCCGGCCTTGGGCGCGTTGGGATCGGCGTGGGGCGCGTTGGGGTGAGGCGTCGTCGGATCGGGCTTGGGCGCGTTGGCGTCTTGCGGCTTGGCGCCGCCGCCACCGCCTGCGTCGGGCGCGTCGACCTTGGGACCGTCGCCGACGATCTTGCCGGTGCCGGCCTCGCCGATCTTGGCGCCCAGCTTGCCACCGAGCGCGGCTGCGACCTCGCCGGCCGCGCTGCCGATGCCGTCGCCCTGCTGCTCGACCTCGCGCGGATCGGCGTCGGTCGTGAACGTGTGCAGGGCGCGGAACAGCAGCACCAGCGGCTGCAGCACCAGCTTGTTGATGTCGTCGATGACGCTGGTCACCGCCACGATGCCGAGCGCGATGCTCGACAGCGTCGCGGCGATCGGCGCGGCGGCGCCGAGGGTGACGATGGTGATGAGCCAGGTCAGCGCCGAGATCACGCCGATGATGCCGGCGATCGCGTTGCAGACGTTGACCGCGATGTCGAGCACCTCGGACACCGAGGCGATCGAGTTGGCCAGCACCTCGTAGGTCGAGTTGCCCTGGCCGAACTTGCCGATCGTCGCCGCCGACTCGCTCCAGTCCTTGCTGATGAGCGCGTAGGCCGCGAAGCCGCCGGCGATGATGCCGCCGATGCCCGGGACCTTGGTCAGGAAGCGCTGGGCGAGCTTGCCGACCACGCCGCCGGCGACGCCCATGATGAGCCCGGCCGTGCCGCCGGTGATGACGCCCTTGCCCGCCGAGTCGGCGATGAACGCCGCGCGATCGAGCGAGCCGGCCTCGCCGACCTTGCTCTTGGCCGAGGCCCAGCTCTCGTGCTCGATGAGCTCGGCGTGGATGAGATCGAGGTCGCCGGGCGAGAGCCCGAGCACGCCCCCGTCGCCCGGCGCCGCGGTCGGCGGTGCCGCCGGGGCGCCCCCACCCTGGGGCGCGGGCGCGCCGCCGCCCTTGCCCTTGGCGTCGCCCTTGCCCTTGCCCTTGGCGTCGCCCTTGCCCTTGCCGCCCTTGGCGTCGGCCTTGCCACCCTTCGGATCCTTGGCGACGTCCTTGGCCGCGTCCTTGTTGGGGACCACGGGCGCCTTGCCGCCGCCGCCGGGCGTGGCCTTGATCAGCTCCTCCGCCTTCTTGGCGTCGAAGTTCTTCTTCACCGCCGCCTCGACGCTGGCCCGGCCCTCGGACGACGCCTTGGACAGCATGTCCTTGGCCTTGCCCTCGTCGGAGCCCATCTCCTTGGCGATGATCGCGACCGGATCGACGTCGCCGCCCTTGAAGCGCGCCGCCAGTCCCGCCACCGGCACCGTCATGCGGCCGCTGGTATAGAGCGACGCGGCGACGCGATCGGCCCAGTCCTCGACGTCGGCGTCCTCTTCGATGTCGATACTCGGCGAGAACGCGGCCTCGCCATCACCATGGACGCCCGGCGTCGCGCCCTGGTGCTGCGCAGCGTGGGCGGCCTCGTGGGCGAGGAGCAGCTCGCTCGCCGACGCGGCGGCGAGGAAGATGTCGCGACCGTAGGTGAAGGCGGCGACGCCGAGCGCGCGCACTGCGGCCTGGGTGGCCACGTCGTCGTGCACGCGCACGTCGGCGAGCGACAGGCCGAGGCGATCCTCGAGACGCGCGGCCAGATCGCGAGGGAGCGGACGTCCGGCGCCGCGTTGCCCGACGGCGTGGCCGAGGATGTGCTCGCGTTTGCCCGAGGCCAGCGCCGCTTCGAACAGGCCGGGCCCCAGCTTGTTGCTCAGCGTGGCGCGACGACCGTCGCGACGCTCGCCGCGCTCGTCGGCGGCGATGGCGTGCTCGAAGCGCGCGGCCAGCCGCGGGGTGAGCACGGTCTCGGCGTTCGCCTGGTTCGGGTTGCGCGCGGCGCCGCCGGGCGCGAGCCCATCGGTGAGCTGGCGGCGGCCGGCGGGGCGGACGCGGTCCTCGCCCTCACGCTCCGGCTCGTGCTCGTCGAGGAGCGACTCCGATGATCCGCGATGACGTAGGAGGTTCACGATCGCCCGGTGGAAGTGCGACTATAATACGCCACCGGGGTCGCCGACCTTCCTTGCCGCAGCCATCGGCGGGAGTCGCAGATCCGTGCAACTGCTGGCGAGCCATGACCACCGAGCCCAACCTGCCGCTGTGCGTCTCTGTCATCGAGCTGGCCCGCATCGCGGCGGCCCGGCTCACCGTCCGCGACGCCACGCTGGGGTTCTCCCGGCTGGCAGCGCCCCAGCGTACCGCCCTCCAAGGACAGGCCGATCGGTGGGACGAGGTCGCCACCACCCTGCTCGAGCTGTGGCGGGCCCAGCCGCGCGGCGCCGCCCGCCAGATCGCGGCCATGGCCCGCAGCGACGAGGAGATCCTGGTGTTCGCCCTGGCCGCGGCACCGCTCATCGATCGCACCCTCGGCCGAGCCTACAAGAGCCTTTCCGGCGTCGGTGAGCTCACCGTCGGGGTCCTGCTCGATCTGGCGTCGCCCAGCCTCGAGCAGCGGCTCCAGCTCGTGCGCTTCCTCCACACCGATCGGGCGCTGCGCGCCTCGGGGTTGATCGAGATCGCGCGGCCGGGGCCGGCCATGCTCGACGACAAGATCGAGGTGGCGCCGAGCGCCATCGCCGCGCTCCGCGGTGAGCCCATCGCGCCGCCGGGGCCGGTTGCCGCCGAGGGCCACGTGTTGCCCGACGACCTGATCGACGCGGTCGAGGCGGCGATCAGCCTGCCGCACTGGCGGCCGGGCAAGGTCTCGATCGTGTCGGGCCCGGCGGCCGAACGCGCCGCCGTCCTGACCCTGCGATCGGCGCTCGATCGACGTCCGGTGTGGAATCTGCGGGCCCCCGTCAGCGACGCCGCCACCTGGTGCCGCGACGCGGCGCTTTCCGGAGTGCATCTGGGCGTCACCACGGACGATCCCGGCAAGGCGATCGACGCACTACGTCACAGCGTCGCCTGGACCCAGGCGGCGGTCGTGATCGCCTGTGATGGCGGGGCCTTGCCCGCCGCAGCCGGCGGCGATCCTCCCCCGCTATTGACCGCGTCCGTCCGCGGCGCCGGCCCTCCCGGGTTGAGCCTGTCGGTACCCCCTGGAACCGTGCGCTCCGCGCTGGAAACTCTCGGGTTCTGACGGGAAGGCTGCCCCCGGGGCTGCCGTACTATGAGGGCCGACCCACCACCGGCGCATAGGTCCCCGCATGTCCCAGCTCGATCTTGAGCAACTTGAATACGAGGGCGAAGAGCACCTCGCGGAACTGCAGCCTGCGCCGGGCAAGGCGACGCTCACGTCGCGCATCGGCAAGTCTGCGAGGCCGGGCTCAGCAAGCGACGTCATCGACGGCGCCACTCACGCACACCTCATGGGAGGTCTCGGCGTCGAGCTGTCGCGTGGTGATGGCGGCGGGGGTGGGGGTGGTCCGCCCGGAGCGAAGAAGGCCGGCCTCGGTCTCGGCTATCTCGGCAATCAGGGCATCGAGGCGGGTGGAGACCTCGGTGGCGATCACGTCGAGGAGAAGCCGCTCGGCCGCGGCCTCGAGTTCCTTTCGGGCAACAACCCGGCGTCGTCGGGCCTGCCCTCCGGCAAGCTCCTCGATCAGCAGCGCGAGGTGAAGCAGTTCGACTCGGCGGGCGACTTCTACGACCAGCGCGCCACCGTCGACGCCAAGCTCACCGACACCAAGCTGCACAAGCCGTTCAAGAAGAAGGGCAAGGGCAAGGACGAGGAGCACGAGGGCGGCGAGGAGGAGCACGACGAGCTCGCGCACAAGCCGTTCAAGGCCGGGCCGGCGGATCTCGCGGTGATGCCGGGCGTCGGCGTCGGCGGCCCGGTGCCGATCCCGTATCCGAACGCCGGTGGCGGTGGCGGCGATCTCAAGGGCCAGCAGCGCGAGGTCGTGAACTTCGACGCCAAGGCCGGCGACGACTTCTACGATCAGCGCGCCACCGTCGAGGTCGGCAGCAAGAACTTCGGTACCTACGATCCCGTCGAGCACCTCACCGGCAAGCAGCCCGGCGGTATCGACGGGCTGATGTCGACCAAGTCGCTGGCCCCGTCGATGGCGCTCAACGCCGCCACCGACCTCAAGAGCCAGGCCCGCGAGGTCGTGAACTTCGACGCCAAGGCCGGCGACGACTTCTACGATCAGCGCGCCACCGTCGACGTCGACGTCGGCAAGAAGGTCGCCGGCAAGAACGAAAGCGACATCAAGGCCATCGACGGCGGGATGAAGGAGGCGGGCGAGAAGGCCGACCACGCGATGATCGCCGCCGGCACGGGCCTGGTGACTGGCCTGGTGAGTGGCGCGAGCGCCATCAGCGGCGCCGGGGCTGGGCCGGTCGTCTCGGGCGCCCAGGTCGCCGAGCAGGCCGCCAACGCGGCGATGGCCGGCGTCGGCGAGACCCCCGTCGAGGACGGCAAGTCGGCCGCGGACGCGGCAAGTCAGTTGCTCATGCAGGGCGGCGCTTCGGCCGCGCACGAGGCGATCAACGCGACCGTGACCGCGGGCCAGGCCGCGCAGGGCGCCAAGACCGCCGACGTGCCGCTGAACATGATCAACCCGGATCTGAAGCAGCCGGATGGCGCCAAGGGCGACGTCCCGTTGAACATGATCAACCCGGACCTCAAGAAGCCGGACGCCAAGGGTGAGCTCCCGCTCGACGCGATCAACCCGGACCTCAAGAAGCCGGGCGCCACGGGTGAGCTCCCGCTCGACGCGATCAACCCGGACCTCAAGAAGCCGGGCGCCACGGGTGAGCTCCCGCTCGACGCGATCAACCCGGACCTCAAGAAGCCGACCGCCAAGGGCGAGCTCCCGCTCGACGCGATCAACCCGGACCTCAAGAAGCCGACCGCCAAGGGCGAGCTCCCGCTCGACGCGATCAACCCCGATCTCAAGAAGCCGACCGCCAAGGGCGAGCTCCCGCTCGACGCGATCAACCCCGATCTCAAGAAGCCGCGCGGGCGCGACGAGCTGATCGATCCGTGGGGTGACGACGAGGCGCTCTACGATCCGAACGCACTCGACGCGATCGATCCCGATCACCAGAAGCCGGTCGACGGCGATCCCAAGGTCGACGCCAAGGTCGATCCGGCGCTCGACGCCAAGATCGACCTGGCCAAGGCCAATCCACAGCAGAGCAAGGAGATCCTGAAGGGCGTCGCCGCCGACGCGCAGGCCAAGAAGACCGCCACCTACCAGAAGGTCGAGGCCAAGGGCGCCGCGATCACCAAGGCCGGCGCCAAGGTCGCCGCCGGCGCCGTCGCCAAGGGCGGCAAGAAGGTCTCGAACGTCGCGGGCAAGGGCACGATCATCGTCGACGCGAAGAAGAAGGAAGGCGAGAAGAAGAAGTTCGAGAAGGCCAAGAGCATCGACGAGCTCAAGGCGCGGCTCAACAAGAGCCTCACCGACGAGACCACCAAGCTCAAGGAGTCGATCACCAAGCAGAAGACCGATCTTCAGACCAAGCTCAAGACCGAGAAGGACAAGATCGACGGCGAGATGAAGACGCAGGCGGACGCGCTTGCCAAGCAGCTCGCCGACAAGAACAAGGACATCGACAAGCAGCTCGCCGAGAAGAAGAAGGCCTTCGACAAGCAGATCGCCGACGACAAGAAGAAGGCCGAGACGACCTGCAAGACCGAGCAGACCAAGACCAAGGAGACCACCGCCAAGGAAGTGGCCAAGATCGAGAAGGCCGGGCGCGACGAGGCCAACAAGGTCACCGCGGCAGCCGCCAAGGAAGCCGGCGCCGCCAGATCCGCGGGCCAGGCCAAGGCCAATGCCGCGAGGAGCGCTGCCAACAACAAGGCCGCCGGCATCGAGGACGCCGCCCAGAAGGCCGCGGCCCAGAGCGCCGGTAACAATCAGGCCCAGGGCGCCATCAACGCCGCCAACGCCAAGGCCAAGCAGATCACGGACGCGGCCAAGGCCGAGGCCGACAAGCGCAAGGCGCTGACCACGACCCTGGTCGCCGAGACCAAGGCCAAGGGCGACCAGGCCGTCCAGGATCTCGGCACCAAGCTGCAGACGTCGCTCACCGAGATCAACGGCAAGGCGACCAAGGGCCTGGCCGACATGGACGCGGCGCGCCAGAAGATGGTCGCCGAGGTCAAGGCGTTCGAGGACAAGGCCAAGCAGGAGAACGCCAAGAAGAACGAGGAGGCCAAGTTCAAGATCCACACGCTCGAGGTGGAGAGCACAAAGAAGATCGCCGACATGGAGACCAACGGTCTCAAGGCGATCACCGCGAAGCGCGACGACATGTTGATGAAGCTCGAGAAGGGCTCGGCCGCCGACCTGGCCAAGCTCGAGGAAGAGACCAACAAGATCTGCGGCGACATCGAGAAGTCGGTCGGCGACACCACCAAGGCGGTCAACGAAGAGATCGCCATGGCCCAGAAGAAGTCCGCGTTCGAGGCGCAGAAGCGCGTCGACGCGATCAAGGCCGACGGCAAGAAGCAGATCGACGAGCTCGACAAGAAGGTCAAGGACGTCCAGGCCAAGATCGAGGCCATCGACGCCGAGACCAAGGCCGGCCTCAAGAAGGCCGCCGACGACGCCAAGCTGGCGATGGAGAAGCAGGGCGAGGACGGCCGCAACGCCATCGTCGCTGGTGCCGACAAGGCGGTCGCCGATCTGGCCAAGACCAGCGATCAGTACGCGGCCGACAAGAAGGCGGAGGAGGAGGCGGCGGCGAAGCAGAAGGCCGACGAGGAGAAGGCCGCGGCCGACAAGGTGAAGGCCGACAAGGAGGCCGAGGCCAAGAAGGAGGCCGACAAGAAGGCCGAGGAAGAGAAGAAGAAGAAGGAGTTCGAGGCCAAGACCAAGGGCGCCGCCGACGCGCTGTTCAAGGCGATGGATGGCTGGGGCACCGACGAGAAGGCGATCATGGGCGCGCTCAAGGGCAAGACGCCCGAGGAGATCGCCGCGATCAAGAAGGCCTACGAGGAGAAGACCGGCCGCTCGCTCGACAAGGACCTCGCCTCCGAGATGGATGGCAACGACCTCAAGGAGGCCAAGGCCTTGATGTCGGACGACCCGGTCCAGAAGGCCGTGGCCGAGCTGCAGAACTCGGTCAGCTTCTGGTCGACCGACCGCGACAAGATCAAGGGCACGCTCGACGGGATCACCGATCCCGAGCTGCGCAAGAAGGTCGTCGCCGAGTACGAGAAGGCGACCGGCACCCGGCTGGAGAAGATGCTCTCGGAGGAGGGCGTCAAGGGCGTCGACTCGGCCGCGTACGCCAAGCCCGAGGACGGCCCGACCGGCCCGATGCGCGATCTCAGCGAAGAAGAGAAGAAGAAGTCGCGCGACGCGGTCGGCGAGCTCGAAGGCGCGATGAACCGCTGGGGCACCGACGAGGCCAAGCTGATGGCCGCGCTCAAGGGCAAGTCGCCCGAGGAGCTGGCCTTCATCAAGGCCGAGTTCAAGCGCCGCAACAATGGCAAGTCGCTCGACAGCGTGCTCGAGGACGAGCTCTCGGGCACCGATCTCAAGGAGGCCAAGGGCCTCATGTCCGGCGACCCGGTCCAGGCCGCGGTCGCCCAGCTCCACAGCGCCGCCGACGGGCTCGGCACCGACAAGGACAAGGTCCTGTCGACGCTGAAGGACATCAAGGATCCGGAGATCCGCAAGAAGGTCGCCGCCGAGTACGAGAAGCAGACCGGCGACAGCCTCGGCGCGATGCTCGAGGACGAGCTGTCGGGCAACTCCAAGGATCTGGCCAAGGCCCTGGCCGGTGGTCCCGACGGCAAGGTCAACCAGGGCGAGGTCGCGGCCATCGAGGCCGACGCGGCCATGAGCGGCGGCTTCCTGACCGACATCGCCGACGGCATCGCCGACACCGTCGGCGCCGATCGCAAGATGATGCGCTCGGCCGTGGGCGGCATCGTGGCGGTGGCCGTGCTCGGCCCGCTGGCCGGCCCGGTCCTGGCCTTCGGTGGCGGCGCCATGATCGGCACCGACATCGGCGGCACCGACGAGGAGGCGCTCTACAAGGCGCTCGAGTCCTGCGCGGACCAGAAGGAGCGCGACGAGCTCAAGCGGATCTACCAGGAGCGGACCGGCCGCACCCTCGACGACGCGCTCAAGAGCGAGCTCAAGCCCAAGGAGAAGGACGTCACCGACGCCCTCATGGCGGGCGACAAGACCACCGCCGAGGCCGCCAAGATCGCGGCCGCCGCCGATGGCGTCGGCACCGATCGCAAGGCCCTCTACGCCGCCCTCGAGGGCAAGAACCTCGACGAGCGGCGCGCGATCATCGCCGCCTTCAACAAGAAGTACGGCAGCGAGTACCCGGAGACCGAGATCGACGTCCCCGACCCGGCCAACCCGGGCAAGACGATGAAGAAGAAGGTGAGCGGGTTCGACGCCATGTGCGCCGACGAGCTCGACAGTCTGGATCGGCAGAAGGCCGAGCAGATCGCCGAGAACGGGAAGATGGACGACGGCTTCGCCCTCTACTACGCCATGAACGAGGGCTTCATGGGCATCGGCACCGACGATGCCCTGCTCAAGGAGCGCCTCAAGGGCAAGTCCAAGGACGAGATCAAGAAGATCACCGAGGACTACCGCAAGGCCAAGGCCCTCCAGGAGGGCAAGAAGCTCGAGGACATCCCGGCCGACGCGCTCAAGACCGACGTCGGTGGCGAGACCTCGGGCCGGGTCGGCCACGATCTCAACCAGGCCCTCAAGGGCAAGCCCGAGACGCCCCAGGAGATCCTCGACCGGGCCCGCGAGGACTACAACTTCGAGCGTCACGACTCGGGTTGGATGGGCGAGGTCGGCGTGCTGGTGCTGGGCGGACCGCTCGCCTACGGCGCGATGAAGCTGGCCGGCAAGACCCCGGCCGACATCTCCAACGGCATCACCGACACGTGGTCGGACTCGGGCAAGCGGCTCGACGAGGACTTCAAGGAGCTCGAGCGCCAGTTCAACGCCGCCAAGCTCAAGGCCGAGACCGACCCGAAGATCATGGCGCTTCCGGAGGACCAACGGAAGAAGGCCATCGAAGCGTCGATGATGAAGGACCTCAAGGAGTCGGGTCAGGCCGACTACGTCGACGGGTCCATCAAGCAGTTCGGCGAGGCCAAGGACGCCACCGCCGACGCCGTCGGCACCGCGGTCGCGATCGCGGTCGGCGCCGTCATCACCATCGCCTCGGGCGGCACCGCCGCGCCGGCGCTGGTCGCCCTCATCTCCGGCCTGGCCGGCGTGTCGGCCAAGATGATCATGAAGGGCGCGACGATGTCCAACGAGGAGCTCGTGCAAGAGCTCGCTCAGGTCGCGGCCGAGGCCCTGGCCGCTGGGTTCGTCAACCTCAAGTCGATCAACGGCGCGATCGAGAAGCTCGCCGGCAAGTTCGGTGAGGGCCTGGCCGCCAAGATCATCAAGGAGGCGCTGGAGGAGGCGGTCGAGGGCATGTCCGAGGAGATCATCCTCGCGCTCCTCGACGAGAACCTCTACAAGGGCGACCTCGCCGACTTCGCGTCGCAGCTCGGCGGCCGGGTCGGCAAGGCGGCGCTCACCGGCGCCGCGGCGGCCGTGGTGTCGACCGGTTTTGGCGATGTCATGCCCGGCATGAAGAAGCTGGCGGGCTCCGGCATCCACGGCAAGGCCGTGAGCGGCGCCATCAACCAGGCCGTGGGCGCGGCCTTCACGACCGCGATCGATCCCAACACCTACAACGGCAGCGGCGGCGATGTCGCCCTGGCCTTCGGCAAGTCCATGGGCTCGGCCGCGCTGCGCGGCCTCCAGGATGGCTACTCCACCGGCGAGGGCTTCAAGTCGGGTGAGGGCTGGAAGTCAGGACCGACCACCAAGCACAACACCAAGGCCACCGACAGCAACAACGCGTCGGCCTCGACCCAGACCACCGGCACCACCACCAGCTCCAGCGGCGACACCAGCGTCGACGTCAACACCGAGGTCGACGTCAAGAAGGGCCCGACCGAGGTCAAGGTCGACGCCAAGGCCGACACCACGATCGTCGGTCCCGACGGCACCCAGACCGCGAGCGACTCGACGTCGAAGACCATCCCGCTCGGTCCCGACGGCAAGCCGGTCGATCCCAACGCCACCCAGCCGGTCAAGGTCGATCCCAACGGCAAGACCCAGCCGATCGACGCCGACACGCTGGTCGACAAGGATCCCACCGACAACAAGGGCACGCCTCTCGACGGGAAGAAGGGCGCCGATCCCAACTCCAAGACCGAGGTCGACGCCGACGCCAAGACCCAGGCCGCCATCGAGGCGGCCAAGAAGGCCCACGGCGACGGTGATCCCAAGGCCCTCGAGTCGGCGATCAAGGCGCTGCCCGGCGCTGGCAACGTCGAGGTCGTCGCCGACGGCTTCATCGGTCCGCTCAAGCCCAACCAGATCACCGCCCGCACCGCGGCCAAGGTGATCTCGATGTTCGATGCGGCGATGAAGACGCCGGTCGGACGCGACGCGGTCAAGGCGCTCCAGGATCTGGGCGTCACGCTCACCCTCAACACCGGCGAGGGCAGCTTCCGTCAGGGCAACCGCATCAACATCGATCCGTCGATGGCCAGCGACGGCAACGAGCTCGCCGGCATCCTCGCCCACGAGGCTCACCACGCCAAGACGTTCGACAAGGACGTCGACATCAACACCACCCGCGATCAGTACGTCGCGGCGACGCTCAAGAACGAGGCCCAGGCTCAGGCCGCGCTGTTCGAGCACTACCAGCAGACCGGCAGCACCGAGGGTGCGAGCCGGCAGTTCGGCGCCGCCGAGTACTTCGGCGCCTACGACGCCGCGGCCAAGGCCTTCCAGGCCGCCAACCCCAACGCGACGGCGGAGCAGATGCACGCCGCCGGCAAGGCGGCGGGCATCGCCGCCCTCCAGGCCGTGTTCGGCTCGGCCACGCCGTCGACCTCGGTCGACGACGACGGCAACATCAAGCCCGGCGAGCCGGCGACCTACGCCGATCTCTATGGCCAGTGGCACGACGCGCACTCGCCGCAGGGCCTGGTGGCGCAGAACACTGGCGCACCGATCCCGGCCACCCAGGCGGCGCCGGCCAACGTCACCCCCGTCGAGGGGCCCGATCCCAAGCTGGTCGCGCTCACCCAGAAGGCGTTCGACAAGTACTCGGCCGCCCTCGGCCCCGCCAAGGCCCTGCTCCAGGGCCTGCTCGGCAAGTTCGGCGAGGTCATGGGCCGGGCCAAGGACGCGGTCTCGGCTGCCAACCGCCTGCAGCGCGCGATCGACAACTTCGGCGCCAAGGTCACCGACGTCGACAGCGTGATCGCCAACATCTGGGACGCGATCGGCACGCGCGTCGTCCTGTCCAACGCCTCACCCGAGACGATGGCTCAGGCCGTGGCCGCCCTCCAGGAAGGGATCAAGTCGGGTCAGCTCAAGATCACGATGATCAACAACCTCCACGGCGCCGACGCCAAGCCGTACTTCACGGCCGATCAGGTCGCGGCGCTGGCGGCCGAGCAGCACGCCGCCAACGGCAAGGAGGTCACCACCAACGCGTCGAAGATCATGGCCGGCGGCTTCACGTCGGTGTGCATCTACGTCGAGTACGCCAACGGCGTGAAGGGCGAGATCCAGATCATCGGCGAGCAGGCGCTGGCCATCGCCAACGTCGAGCACATCCCCTACGACGTGGGTCTGGGCAAGCCGCTGGTGCGCGGCATCGACTCGTCGCTGCAGGGCGAGCTCAAGGCCATCACCGGCCCCATCGAGGCCGCGATCAAGGCGGTCAACGCCGACCCGGCGCTCAAGGCCGCCTACGACAAGTACCTGTCCGAGATGTACGCCCACGCGCGCAACATCGAGATGGGCCTCGAGTCGAACCCGCCGGTGCTCCCGGCCGGCCTCGACCAGGCGCTCTCGGTCGAGGGCCTGCAGGCGGTCCACGCCGCGATCGAGGCGCTCAAGGCCAAGCAGAAGGCGCTCGAGGCCGAGAAGAAGACCGACGACCAGAAGTCGCCGTCGCCCGCGGTCAAGGTCATCGCCAACCCCGAGGCGGACGCGATGCCGCCGCCGCAGGGCAAGGAGCAGCTGCTCGAGTTCGCGCTCAAGAAGTACGGCAACGTGCTCGCCAAGTACGTCAACGCGCCCCATGGGTCGAACCCCAAGTTCGACACCCTCCTGGGCGAGCTCCAGGCCCTGGAGCCGGGCGAGTGGGCCAACAATCCCGAGAAGGCCCAGGCCGCGCTCGATCAATGGATCGCGCTCTCCCACGAGATCGAGACCGAGTCGGGCAAGAGCGAAGCCGATCTGCGCGAGGTCTACAACATCCTCGAGAAGACCGACATGCCGCGCTGGCTTGCCATGATGGAAGGCAAGACCGACAAGGAGAAGGCCGAGGCGCTGTACGAGATGCGCAAGCAGTGGCGCATCCTGGTCCGCGATCTGATGACCGACGAGAAGTCGAAGGAGATCCTCTATCTCCGCGACCGCGCGTTGTCGGGTCACCGCACCGGCCCGGCGATGCAAGATCTGCTCGACCGCAATCTCAAGAAGACCAACGGCGACGTCGACGCGGCCTACCGCCGCATCGTCGAGAGCGCCATGCGGCCCAACGAGAAGGTGAACAAGGGCATCACCGGCAGCGAGACCGGCATCAAGTCCGACGTCGCGCCCGAGGTCAAGGGACCCAAGGCGCCGCTGCCCAAGCAGAATAGCGACACGGACGTGAAGTCCGCCGCCGACCTCAAGCTGGCCGCGGAGCAGGAGGCCAAGAACAAGGCTGCGCTCAAGGACTCCGAGCAGGCGCGTCTCGAGGCGCGCAACCGGCTCGGCGTCGAGGGCGAGGAGGGCAAGCACGGCGGCGTCGAGGTCCACAGCCACTGGCTGGGCGTGGTCAAGAGCGACGTCTTCGCCGACAAGTTCGCCGACAAGGGCCAGCAGAACGGCTGGATGAACGTGCTGAAGACGATCGACGGCCTCAAGGGCACGCCGCTCGCCCACACGCTGTTCAACACCGGATCGATCAAGGAGCGCGGTCCGGCCGGTGACGCCATCCGCATCGCCACCGAGGCGTTCGACTCGCTCAAGGGTTCGGATCCGACGCACCCGGCGCTCCAGGACTTCAAGGCCAAGCACTCCGGTGACCCCGACTTCGACGAGAAGTTCAACGCGCTGCGCGAGTCGCTGGCCGAGCAGATCTGCCGCAAGTGCCTCGAGGCCAGTGGCGAGACCGACTTCAACAGCGCCTACGAGATCCGCGACGAGCTGATCAAGGCCAAGTTCGGCGGTGACAAGGCCGCCAACGAGACCGACGATCAGAAGAAGGCCCGCGAGAGCGCCGCCTACCAGGAGCTGAGCCGCCTCACCATCCTGCGGCTGATCGATGACGGCATCGTTCTCACCGAGCAGTCGAACAGCATCGCCAAGCTGACCAAGCGGTTCGGGCCGAAGGTCATGCAGGCCGCGCTCAACGACGCCATGTCCGAGATCCAGGCGCGCGATGGCAAGGAGCGCGCCGACGAGCTCCGCAAGACCTTCAAGGTCGCCTTCCTGTCGATGGGCCTGTCGGTGTTCTACGGCGAGCAGGATCGCCGTTCCGAGGGCAGCGTCGAGCGGCTCATCGCCGACAACGAAGGCCTGCCGAAGAGCGTGCGCGAGGAGTACGCGGCGCTGCGCGCCAACCTCGAGACCCTCACCGGCGACGCCCGCCAGGCCGAGCGCCTGCGCATCGAGAACATGCTCAACGTGCGTGGCTGGGTGACCGAGCTGGCCTCGCAGTTCGGTGGAGCGCAGGCCAAGGCCGTCCTCGAGCTGGAGCAGCAGAACCTGCAGAAGAAGCTGGCGGAAGAGCAGGCCCGAGGCATCCAGGGCGTGGCGACCCAGCGCCGGCTGGCCGAGATCGCCGAGTACCTCCAGGTGCTCGCCGCCAGCCCGCACCTGATGGGCATCGAGAAGGGTGCCGTGACCGGGGAGCACACGGTCGGCATCGACACCGCCGGCCAGGAGCTCTACGAGTTCACCGCCGAAGGCAAGCAGCGGTTCAAGATCATGTACATGGCGCTGGTCCGGGCCGCCGAGGCCAAGGGCGAGCGGCTGGTGTTCCGGCCCCACGTCGGTGAGGGCGCGATCAACCCCGAGCGCGGCGCGGTCTGGAACGCCAAGGACGGACGCTGGGAGAAGGACGGCAAGCCGATCCACTACGAGCGCGCCGCCAACAACGTCGGCGCGATGATCGAGGTGATCAACGAGCTGCTCGACGCCGGCCTCTTGCGGCCCGACATCATCACCATCCGCTTCGGCCACGCCACCCACACCACGCCGGCCCAGGCCGCCGAGCTGGCGGCGCTGCGCACCAAGGCAAACCTGAGCGTCATCGCCGAGGTCAACCTCGGTTCGAACATCGCGACCAACGTGGTCGATCAGCACACCGACGCCGACGGCAAGAAGGTCGACAAGAAGGGTGAGGAGGACTTCACCGATCACTCCTTCCTGACCCTCATCTTCAACGACATCCAGACCATCCTCAGCACCGATGGCCACGCGGTCGAGAAGACCTCGATGGGCAAGGAGTACAAGCGCGCGTACGACCTGATCGAGTCGTTCCTGGCCGGCAATATGCCCCTCCGGGTCACGCCGGAGCAGGCGGCGGCGGCCGGATTCAAGCGCGGCACCCCGGGCAAGGACGGTGTCGTCGAGCTTTCCGTCAACGAGCTCACCGACGCCGAGCTGCAGAAGTTCCTGCACGCCTACGAGAACCTGTTCAAGTGGGCGGCCGAGTACCACGATCCCAAGGGCACCCAGCGCGGCGGCACGCCGCTGCCCAAGGTTCCCGCCCCCGTCACCCCCGCTCCCCGAGATCCGGCGGTCGCGGAGAGGCTGCGCAGAGCCCTCGAAGCGCGCGGACTCGACGCGGACACCTTTGACAGCGACCAGCTGGACGATCAGTCCGCCGCCAAGGTCGCGCGAGCGCTGCTCGACGATCCGATGCACCCGCAGTCGGCGTCGAAGCAGACTCCTGAGATCGCAGAGGCGCGCAAGCGCGCCGAGAAGTGGGCGCTGGAGCGCGCCAACGGCGATCCGCGCGAGTTCGCGAACTTGTACGAGTACGCGCGAGTTCTGTTCTCGAACCACAAGCGCGAGGCCGAGAAGGCGCTCAAGGGCGTCACGCCCCCGAAGGGCATGAACAAGGACAAGATGGCCGGCAACGAGGCCGCGGCCAAGATGACCGCCGCCGCGATCGACGCCGAACTGGAGATCGATCTCGCGGCCGTCGCGAAGCTCGGCCCGGGTCAGAACCAGATCGTGATGGACCCCAACGATTCGCCGGCGGACATCGCCGCCAAGGTGCAGACGCTCGAGCGCGTCCCGTATCAGTCACCCGCCGCCGAGGCCTATCACGCGCAGAAGCATGCGAAGGAGCTCGACGGGCTCACCGAGATCCCGGCCGGCGACGCGGTCACCCGGTTCGCGGAGGCCACCAAGCTCACGCTGACCCAGGGAACCGTGTTCAAGGCGGAGGTGTCGGAGACCGGATCGATCCGGATCATCCTGCGCCGCGAGTTCACGAAGGACGACGGCACTACTGCGACGCTGGAGGCGATCGTGTACGTTCAGCCCGACGGGCGCGTGGTGATCGCCACCTTCGGTGGCGCCAAGGCCAAGTAGCAGACGAGTAGCAGATGCCGGCTGCAGCATTCTGGATGGATCGTGACCGACCTGCGGCCGACGAGGCGCGGCTGGTGGCGTCCGCGTTGGCCGCGGGCGGTGGAGCGTCGGCCCTGCGCAGCGCGTTCGAGCACCTCGTGCGCTACCACGAACGTCGCGGCGTCGACCGCGCGCCCGATGACGGTGACCACCGCCAGTTCATCGCAGCCGTCACCCAGGCGCTTCACGAGCGGAGCGATCAGGTCTGGGACTTCGTGATCGATGCCAAGGTCGACAGCCAGGGGGCGCGCGACGACGATCAGTTCGACATCTCGTGGCAGCGGTCCGCCATCCAGTTCTTCCTCGATGATCACGCCGGGTTCCTGGCCGAGCCAGGCCAGGAATCACGACGCGATGGGATCGCCGAGGACGTCGAGCTGATCGACGACGAGCTCCGTCGCCTCGGCGCGTCGTACGGGCCGGTGCCCGACGACGAGTTGCCACGCGGTCTGCCGCAGAGTCACTGGTGGTGGTGGCCCGCGCCATTGCCGGACGGGCCCCATCGTCGCCACCAGGGGTGGGACGAGCCGTGATCCCGTCGAAGGGCGCGTGATATGGTGGCTGCGATGGATCTGCCGGCGCCTCCTCGTTCGGGTGACGAGGTGAAGTTCTTCGTCGACGAGACGCCGTGTGAGCACTGCGGCCAGCTCGGATTCAGCCGGGCAGCGTCGTCGTACAGCACCGGCTCCTACGAGGGGACCTGCGCGCACTGTGGCCAGCGCCGCGAGTTCCATTTTCAGCCCGTGCCAGCCGACCAATGGCCGCCAGTCTTCCACCTCGGTCCCGAGGGCGAGCCGTCGAAGATCTTCACGGCAGACCAGTTCAGGGCCATCGCCGATCGCGAGCTGGCGCGAGCGCCGGCGGCGCCGGCCGAGCTGCCCACGCTCGCCGCGTTTCGCGAGGCACGCGCGCACCTCGAGAAGGCCCGTACCGCCCTGGTCGAGCTGACCAAGTTCCGCCCCGATGACACCGCGCTCTCCGTCGAACTGGGGCGCGTCGTCGAGCTCGGCGCGA
This sequence comes from Myxococcales bacterium, assembly GCA_005779305.1. Taxonomy (GTDB): domain Bacteria; phylum Myxococcota_A; class Polyangia; order Haliangiales; family Haliangiaceae; genus UBA2376. The sequence continues at coordinate 7,642 of SXJR01000556.1, read as the reverse complement.
CCTACAAGCAGGCCGAGGCGGTGGTCGACGCCAAGGTCGGGGCCCACGCCAAACCGCGAGGTCTCGACGGCCGCTTCGCCCAGCACCGCAAGTGGCTCGAGCGCGGCCGGGTCGGTGATGGCCAGCTGGTGTTCCGCGGTGAGCGGTGGTCCGAGATCAGCATGTCGACCGCGCTCCTGTCGGCGGCGATCATCGAGGACACCACGTTCGAGAAGATCGACTTCTCCCACGGAACCTTCGACGAGACCATCCTGCGCCGCGCCCGGTTCCTCGGCTGCGACTTGCAGATGAGCAAGTTCAAGAGCGTCGCCTTCGAGGGCTGCGACCTCAAGGGAACCCGGCTCTCGCTCGCCGACCTCCTCGACGTGGCGGTCGCCGGCGGCGACTGGCAGGAGATCCTCGGCGGCCGCAGCACGTGGCGGGGACAGTTCCACGACGTCGATCTCCGGGGAGCGCGCCTGCGCGACAGCGTGCTAGACACCGCCGTGTTCCAGCGCTGCGACCTGCGTGACGCCGACGTGAGCCGCAAGGATGCACACCTGACCGCCTTGGGAACGGCTCGTGGCACTCGCTTCGTCGACTGTGACCTGCGCGGCCTGAACCTCGAGGGCTGGCGGCTCGACGGGACCATCTTCGAGCGCTGCCGCATGCACGGCCTGGTCGGCACGCCGGTGCTCGAGGGCGACGTCCAGATCATCGATGCCGACCTCTCGCTCGGCGGCGACGGCGGCGCCGACGCGGTCGGCAGCGCGCGCCTGGCCGCGAGCTGGCGCAGCACTTGAGCTTGGTGAGCATGAACCGTATCGAGGAGATCTTCGGCGTTCCGCGCGCGGCGGCGACCGCCGCGGCGTACATGGACGTCATCTGCACCAGCGGCCCAGGCACCGGCAAGGAAGCGCAGGTCGACAAGGTCGCCGCCATGCATGCCGGCCTGCCGGCGACCGGCGCGCTCGCCCTGGCCTCGGGCGTGACGCCCGAGAACATCGATCGATTCTTGCCCTACGTGCACGCTTACCTGGTGGGCACCGGCATCGAAGCCCGCCTCGGTGTCCTCGACGCGGACCTGGTCGGACGCTTGCACGGCCGGATCGCCGTCGGTGGAGCCGGTGCCTCGGCGACGTGATAGCTTGGCCGTGATGGAGCTGTCGGAGCCGCCCCGGTCGTCGAAAGAGGTCGACTTCTTCGTCGACGAGGCTCCGTGCGAGACGTGCGGCAAGCGCGGGCTCACGCAGGAAGCGCCGGCCTACCGACGCGGCGTGTTCAGCGCGGTCTGTGCGCATTGCGGGGTGCGTCGTGAGTTCTCGTTCCCGCCGCTGACGCCGCACGAGAATGCGCCGCTCTGGCACCTGGGCCCCGCCGACCAGGCATCGAGGTTATTCGGCCCTGACGCCTTCCGGAACGTGGCCGATCGCGAGCTGGCGCTGGCGCCACCGGAGCCCGCGGAGCTTCCGACCATGGCCGCGTGGACCCAGGGGCGAGCGCACGTCGGCAACGCCCGGGTGGCGCTCAACGAGCTGGCCAAGTTCCGGCCCGACGACGCCGGGTTGCGCGACGAGATCGCCCGCGCCGCCGAGCTCTACGCCGCGTACGACCAGTCCAAGGCGGTGGTCGCCGCTCGTCCCGGTGCCCACCCGGCGCCCATCGGCCTCGACGGTCGCTTCGTCCAGCACCGGGCCTGGTTCGAGCGCGGGCGGGTCGGCGACGGCCAGGCCGTGTTCCGCGACGAGGAGTGGTCGCGGTTCAGCATGGCCACCAAGCTCCTGAACGCCGCGCTCTTCGAGGACTCGACGTTCAACGACATCGATCTGTCGTTCGGCCGTTTCCACGAGGCCACCTTCCGGCGGACCCGCCTGCTCGAGTGCAAGCTGACCTCGACCGAGTTCGATCACTCCGTGTTCGAGCGCTGCGACCTCACCGGGTCGCGGCTGGGGCTGGCCAACCTCGTCGACGTGGTCGTGGTCGGCGGCGACTGGCAGCGGATCACCGGCGGTCGCAGCACCTGGCGCGGCCGCATGCTCGAGGTCGATCTCCGCGAGGCCAGTCTCCAGGACTCCGTCCTCGACGACGCGATCTTCGAGAAGTGCGATCTGCGGGGCGTCGACCTGAGCCGCAAGGATCCCACGTTCAAGTCGCTGGGCACGGCGCGCCGCACCCACTTCCTCGAGTGTGACCTGCGTGGGCTGCACCTCGAAGGACTCCGCCTCGACGGCACCATCTTCGAGCGCTGCCGCATGCACGGCCTGGTCGGCACGCCGGTGCTCGCGGGCGAGGTCCAGATCATCGACGCCGACCTCTCGCTCGGCGGTGACGGTGGCCCCGACGCGGTGGGCAGCGCGCGGCTGGCCGCGAGCTGGCGCCAGACGGGAGCGACGTGACCATGACCCAGCAGACGATGTCGACCGAGCAGGCGCTCGGCTATCCGGGCGAGCTGCTGGCGGTGTGGGATCTGTCGGCGAAGGAAGAGCACCTGATCGTCTACGCCGTCAACGGCACGCGGCTCGAGCGGCTGTCGCTCGAGCCGATGTCAGCGGCGCGGCGGGCCGAGCTCTCGGCCGAGCTCGGCGCCCGCGGCGTCCGCCAGGCCGCCTCCGATATGCCGGGGCCATTCGTGTGGAGCACCGACGGCGGGTTCACGGTGTGGGCCTTGACTGGCGTGGTCGTCGGCGTGATCGCCGAGGGCCAGGACGGCAACATCACCACCCACGCCGGCGCCCGCATCCGCCGCGCCGACGTCGAGCGCGTGGTCTCGTTCTTCGACGAGGACTCGCCCGGGCATCGAGGCGTGAACGTGGTCACCCGCGGCGACGCCGCCATCGCCATCGCCGAGGAAGACTCGGCGGCCGCCAAGCTCGATCCGACCTACGGCATCGATCACGTCATGATCGAAGGCGCGTGGGCCACGTTCCTCGGCCGCGACCTGGCCGCCTGGCTGGGTGTGCCCCACACCGACGAGCTGCCCTGATGACCACCACCAGCGACACCGAGTGGGGATCGGCCCGCGCCGCGGCGGCCCGCGCCGTCACCGGCCTCCTCGACCGGGCCGACACGATCGCCGAGACCGGCGGCTTCGAGCCCCTGGTCGAGCGCTTCGAGGTCGAGCACCCGGAGTGGAGCGCCGGCGCCGTCGAGCTGCGCCTGGCGGCGACGCCGCGCCTGACCGCCACCGGCACCGAGCCCAGCGACGCCCGTCACCTCGACGTGTGCGTCTACAGCAAGAGCGGCGGCAGCGAGACCAAGCGCGCGCTCCTGCGCGGCGGCACGGCCGAGATCATCGAGGCCATGCGTTCGCTCGAGGTGCCGCGGCGGGTCGTGACGCTGATGCGCGAGCTGGCCGACACCCAGCGCCGCTTCGAGCTCCCCTAGCGAGCGATGCGCAACGTCGCACGGTCGTACGGTCTCCTGAGATAGGATCGCGCCATGCCCCTCGGCCGCACCACCATCACGCTGTCGTCCGAGGAGCTCACCCAGCTCGCTGCGGTCGTCGACGCCGACGCGCCGTCGTTCGCGTCCCGGCTGGGCGGACCGCTCAAGGTCGAGCGCATCGAGCAGCCGTGGTTCCGGCGCCATCGCATCCTCGAGATCGGCTCGCCGATGCCGTACCCGGCCCGCAAGATCCACGTCGCCGCCTACGACGGCGGCATCAGCGTGCTGACCGCGCGCCTGGCCCACTTCCAGACGGTCGCCGCCCACGATCCGCCCCTCGACCTCGACGACGAGGACAAGGCCGCCGCTTACGCCAGCTCCGGCAACGCGTGGACGCGCGAGTACGCCAACGGTGAGCTCAAGATCGGCACGTTCTCCGACATCCCGTGGTACCCGGGCCTCGACGCCGTTCAGCAGAAGCTCGTCGACGATCTGGCCGCGCGCGTGGCCGACGCGATCGCGCCCGAGCAGCACCGGCGCGGCGACGACGGATGGATCGTGCGCTCGTGGTGGGTCGCCCACCGCCGGTTGATCGAACGCGAGCTGACCGTGCCGCGCGACGGGCAGCTCCGCCGCAACGACACCATCCACGCCGAGGACCTGCCCCTGCCGCCGGGCAACCAGTGGCGGTTCGTCAACGGCCGCTACCTGCCGGTCGGCTAGCTTGGCGGAAACGTCGGGGAGACGACGACGATGGTGATGACCCTGGAGCAAGCGTTGACCTACCCGGGCGAGCTGCTCGCCGTGTGGGACCGCGGCGTCCGCGAGGAGCACCTGATGTTGTGCTCGGTCGCCGACGGCAAGCTCGCGATCATGGCCGCGGGCGAGATGTCGCGGCCCGAGGCCGAGACCTGGATGGCGACGCTGCGCGGGCGCGGCGTCCGCCAGGGCGCCACCTCTGGAGTCGCGCCCTACACCTGGAGCAACGACGGCGCCTTCACGGTGTGGTCGCTGGTCGAGACCGTGGTCGATACCCACGATGGCGCGATCGAGACCGCGGCCGGTAGCCGGCTGGCGCGGGCCGACGCGGTGCGCGTGGTCTCGTTCGTCGACGAGGACTCGCTCGGCCACCGCGGGGTCAAGGTGATCACCCGCGACGGCGAGGTCCTGATCGCCGAGGAAGACGATCCGGCGGCCGAGCTCGATCCGGCCTACGGGTTCGACAACGTGCTGATCGACGGCGCCTGGGCGGTCGACCTGGGTCGTGATCTGGCCACCTGGCTCGGCGTTCCCCACGTCGACGAGCTGGTGTCGACGCCGACCACGGTCAGAAGTCGATGAACTTCCACGGCTTGGGGAACCACACGAAGCGACCGTCGAGGTAGACGAGGCCGTTGAAGGCCATGCCGGCGGTCTCGCCCGGGGCCAGGTACTCCCAGGTGACCCAGATGTTGCCGGGCACGAGCGACTGCGCGATCGAGGTGAAGCCGCCGGGGAACAGCTTGGCGCGTGGGCTTCCGGACGCGAACTCGCTGGCCTCGGCGACCGAGACCCGCACCACGGTCTGGCCCGGGCGCGGCAAGGGCGGCGGCGGCGAGACCCACAGCGGCTTGTAGGCGATGCGCGCCTTGGCCGCGGCTTCGGGCATGAACACCCGCTCCCAGTCGTCGGGTTGCGGCTTCCAGCCCTGGCAGAGCTCCGCGACCTGCGACGCGGCGCTGGGATCGACGAAGCGATTGAGCAACTTCACCGCCTCGATGTAGGCGGTCTCGATCAACGCCGGCATGGGTCGAGCATAGCGCGTTCTGGCCCCGGCGGTCAGCCGCGGATGCGCTGGACCTCGGCGAAGAACAGGTCGAGCTCCTCGGCCTTGGTGTAGAAGTGCGGCGCGATCCGGATGCCGACTCCGGGGCGGTGATCGCAGAAGAAGCGGCGGCGGTTGAGCTCGCGGCAGACATCGGCGGCGCCGACGAAGTCGAAGACCACCGAGCCGCCGCGCCGCGACTCCTCGCGCGGACTGTTGAGCGTGAAGCCGTGTTCGTCCACGAGCGCGATGGCGCGCGCGGTCATGGCCAGGCTCTTGTCGCGGATCCGGCTCACGCCGACCTCGGCGATGATGGCGTGACCAGCGCGCGACTGGTAGAGCGCGGCAATGGCCGGAGTGCCGCCCAGGTAGCGCATCACGCCCTCGGCGTAGGTCTGCTCGGGCATGGTGAAGGCGAACGGGTGGGCGTTGCCGAACCAGCCGGTGACCCGCGGCTCGAACTGGCCGATCAGATCCGGCCGGACGTACAGCCAGCCGGCGCCGGGCCCACCGCACAGATACTTGACCGAGCCGCCGCACGCGAACGAGACGCCCAGATCGACGACGTCGAGCGGGATGGTACCGACCGACTGGTAACAATCGAGGATCACGTGGGCGCCGACCGCCTTGGCCCGGGCCGCGATCTTCTTCACGTCCTGGATGAAGCCGGTGCCGAAGACCACGTGCTGGATCGGCACCGCGATGGTTCGCTCGTCGATGGCGGCGCACACCGCGTCAGCGTCGACGGTCTTGCCATCGGACGACGGCACCAGCACCACCTCGGCGCCGCGCCGCTCCTCGGCCTTCCACACGTACGACACGGTCGGGAACATCAGCGACTCGTAGACCACCCGCGGCCGCTCGCGGTAGTCGAGGCACGAGGCCAGGACCGACATCACCGTCGAGACGTTCTGGTGCATGGCCACGGTGCCGGCCGGCGCCGAGATGATCTTCTCGATGCGGGCGGCGGCGCGGCTGACCTCGGGGATCCATTCGTCCCACGCCGTGATCGATCGCGTCGACCACAGGTCGAAGTACTCGGCCAGATCCTCTTCGGCCTTGGCGGGCACGCAACCGAGCGAGTGGGAGATGAGGTGCACGCACTTCTCGAGGGACGGGAAGCGCGGACGCCAGGCCAGCAGCGGATCGTCAGCCATGGTAGCCGTGGTCCTGGCCGGTCCGCTGCATCGAGGCGGTCCACTCGGCGAAGACCTCGTCGCGCACGTCCCACAGCTTGGGGAAGAAGCGCTGCTTGAGGCCGTGGGCCAGGAGATCGGAAGCCTTGCCCTTGAGCGACGGCGTGCCGATGCCGATCGTGCGGTAGACCATCATCAGGTGGCGCTGACGCCAGAGCTGGAGGAGCTGGTCGTACTCGACCAGGCCCTCGCAGAGCTGGAAGAGCTGGTGGTGGTCGTGAGGGTGCTGGTAGATCTCGCGCAGCGACGTGCCGGTGCTCTCGAGGTAGGTGGCGAAGGCCGGCCACACCAGCTCGCCGGGCAGGCGCAGCATGGTCTTGAAGCCCGGCGACTCCTGGCCCGAGCCGCGGCCGAGGCCGGTGCGGATCGTCATGTAGTCGGCGGGCGACATGGTGTCGAGCAGGTCGAGCTGGTGCAAGAGGACGCGCTGGATCCGCGAGATCCGGCCGAGCGCGGTGAGCACGCGCGGCACCTGCGCGTGGCCCACGGCCAGCAGCTCGCAGGCGAAGCGGAGTTCGTGCTCGACCAGCTTCATCCACAGCTCGGCGGCCTGATGGACGACCTGGAACTGCAGCTCGTCGTGACAGGTCAGAGTTTCGGCTGGCTTCTGCAGGGCGAGCAGCTCGTCGGTCCGGATGTACTTCTCGTAGTCCGTGAGCGCCATGGCGCCCACGGCTCTACCACGGCTGAACCTGGCTCGTCTCGGGGCGTTCTCGTGGGTCAGTAGTATGCTGGAATTATTCTGATTTCCAGGAATTCTTAGCACTCTCCCCTACGGGGTTGCCAACGCAAGGGCCCGTGACTATATGTAGCGGCCAAGGAGACAACCATGAACATCCGTCCGCTCCACGATCGCATCCTCGTCAAGCGCCTCGAAGAGGACAGCAAGACTGCTGGTGGCCTCTTCATCCCGGACACCGCCAAGGAGAAGCCCATCCGCGGCAAGGTGGTCGCCGCCGGCGCTGGCAAGCGCGACAAGGACGGCAAGCTCGTCGCCCTCGACGTCAAGGCCGGCGACAAGGTGCTGTTCGCGAAGTACAGCGGCAGCGAGGTGAAGATCGACGGCGAAGAGCACCTCATCATGCGCGAGGACGATCTCCTCGCCATCATCGACTGAACCCTCACAGCCAACCGAAAAGAGTCATCCAAATGGCTGCCAAAGAAATCGTTTTCTCGACCGTTGCTCGCAACGAGATCGCCAAGGGCCTCAACCTCCTCGCCAACTCGGTCAAGGTCACGCTCGGCCCGCGCGGTCGTAACGTCGTGATCGAGAAGTCGT
>SXJR01000555.1 GCA_005779305.1 Myxococcales bacterium | reverse complement strand
GCGATCGACTTCATCTGCTCCTGGCTGCCGATGAAGACGCCGAAGTTCGCCGCCTCCGAGGCGTACGACGACAGCGTCCAGCGGATGCCCGCGGCGTGGAACACCTTGGCGTAGCCCATCCCAACATCGGCGACGGCGGCTGCGCCATGTTCGAGGCCGTGCACGGGACCGCGCCCGACATCGTCGGCAAGGGCATCGCCAATCCGACCGGGCTCATGATGTCGGCGGCGATGATGCTCGATCACATCGGGCAGGGCGACGCCGCCGCTCGCATGCGCAAGGGCATCATGGCCGCGCTCGCGGACGAGAACAGCCGCACCGGCGACCTCAAGGGCAAGGCCAACACGGTCGGGTTCACCGACGCGATCGTGCGCGCCATCGAGAGCTGAGGGCTCAGGCGACTTCGACCGTCGAGCAGCCGCGCCACACGTCGTAGAGACGCTCGACCTCGCCGATCTGCACGTAACCCAGCGCGGCGGCGCATTCGCCGACGCGCACGCCCGGGTACTTGTCCTGCATCTGCAGCGCCCGGAAGAGCTGGGCGCGGTCGATGACCGCCTTCTCGACCATGAACTCGCCGAACGGGACCTCCTTGAGGCCGTCCTCGAGTACCTGCAGGCCTGACTTCGAGTACTCGAAGTAGTGGGCGATGTCGTTCTCGTTGGCGGCGGAGGGGGCGGGGGTGCGCGCGAGCATGACGAGGGGGGAGCAAAGCACGGCCCGTACCATCCACAGACCAACGGAGGTTCGCGCAGTTGGATCCCAAGTGATCTCGCCGAGTCCGACGTCCGGCCGAGCCTGGCAACCGCAGTGGCCAGCCAGCGGATGCGCCACGTCACGCCCTCTCGCGTTGTACCTTCAAGTGGCCCGATGCGACGCCTCACCAGCCTGACCCTCCTCTGCCTCCTCGTGTCCGCCTACGCGTGCAAGCGCCCCGCGCGCACCGACGGCGGCCTGCCAGCCGACTCGATGGTGTCACCCACCGGAAGTGGTTTAGCCAGTAATCCACCCGAGGTGTCACCCACCGATCCGTCGCTTCCGCCGCCGTCGGAGGCGTTGTCGCCGCCGCCGTCCGACGCGGCCGCGGTCCAGCTGGTGTCCATCGCGAGTGGACTCGAGCGCCCGGTGGCGCTGGTGGTCGCGCCCGGCGACCCGCGCAAGCGGCTCTTCATCGTCGAGCAGGTCGGTACCATCCGCGTGCTCGAGCAGGGCGCCATCCGCGCCGGCGTGTTCCTCGATCTCAAGAAGAGCGTCTCGCGCGACAACGAGCAGGGCCTGCTCGGCCTCGCGTTTCATCCGCGTTTCGCCGACAACCGCAAGCTCTACATCAACTACACCGATCGCGGCGGCGACACCCACGTGGTCGAGTACCAGGTCGCCGCCGGCGATCCCGACCGCGTCGACCTGGCCACCGCGCGCGAGGTCCTGCGCGTCGAGCAGCCGTATTCCAACCACAACGGCGGCCACGTGCTGTTTGGCCCCGACGGCAAGCTGTGGGTTGGCCTTGGCGACGGCGGCGGCGCCGGCGATCCGGTCAAGGCCGGGCAGGACGACAAGCAGCGCCTGTCCAAGATGCTGCGCATCGATGTCGACGCGGCCACGCCCACCATCGATGTCGCCGCCAAGGGTGTGCGCAATCCCTGGCGCTACTCGTTCGATCCGGCGACCGGTGATCTCTACATCGGCGACGTCGGCCAGAACGAGTGGGAATCGATCTTCGTGGTGCCAGGCACCAAGCTCACCGGCCACAACTTCGGCTGGAGCGTCACCGAGGGCCGCCACTGCTACGACACCGCGCGCTGCGACCAGAGGGCGTTCACGCCGCCGGTCACCGACTACGCCCACGACGTCGGCTGCTCGGTCACCGGCGGCGTGGTCTACCGCGGCAAGGCGTTGCCCGCGCTGGACGGGGTCTACTTCTACGCCGACTACTGCACGGCGATCATCCGCAGCTTCCGCTGGCGGCCCGACGGCATCCGCCAGCACTGGGAATGGAAGCCGGTGCTCGACCCCGACAGCCGCCTGGGCCAGGTGTCATCCTTCGGCGTCGACCACGAGGGCGAGATCTACCTGCTGCTCCTGGGCGGCGAGATATTGCGCCTTACGTCTCGCTGAGTTGGCGCTCACTCCGGACGGAGTCGGGTTTCTCGGCTTCCGCCGTACGTAATTCAGCCAACTCGTTAGTCAGATGATGTAGTGTGTCGAGCGCTGTACCTCGATGAAGACCGTGACGATTCTCTTGTTCGCCCCGCGTCTCCGAGACGGTCGCGATCTCCAGACCGTCCTCGAGCGCGAGGGCTGGATGGTGGTCCGCGCCGCCAGCGCGCGCGGCTTCGCGGCGATGATGAAGGCGCGGCCGATCGATCTCGTCGTCCTCGATGATCCGCCTTGGGAGCTGGCGCGCTTCGCGCTCACCGCGATGGACGCGTCGCCCGAGCCCATCCCGCGGGTGTGGATGTCGTCGTTGCCCGAGGCCCCCGGTCACTCGGCCAAGCTGGGCGTCGACGCGCTGCTCCTGGCGCCGGTCGAGCCCGAGCGCCTCGTCGGTCAGATCGAGTCGTTGCTCTCCCCGCGTACGCCGACTGGCGGCTCGCACCCCAGCTTTCCGCTCGGCTCGACCCTCACCAGCGTCACGCCGAACCCGCCGACGGCGCAGGGCCCGACCACGATCGGCCTCCTGCCTCGCAAGCGACGTGCGCGCACCGACGGCGGTTGGGAAGAAGAGTCGACCGGCAACTGGCCGTAGCGGCGCAGCTGCGGTTCAGATCACCGGATCGAAGACCTGATCCATCGAGTGGGCGGGATCGTCGGCGTCTCCGACGATCTTCGACGGGATGCCGGCGACGGTCTTGCCGGCCGGCACCGCGCGCAGCACCACCGAGCCGGCGGCGACGCGGGCGCCGGCCCCGATCTCGATGTTGCCGAGCACGGTGGCGCCAGCGCCGAGCATCACGTTGCGCGCGATCTTGGGGTGGCGATCGCCGTGCTCCTTGCCGGTGCCGCCCAGGGTCACGCCCTGGAGGATCGACACCTCGTCGCCGACCACCGCGGTCTCGCCGATGACGCCGCCGGTGGCGTGATCGAGCATGAGTCCGCGACCCAGGCGCGCCGCCGGGTGGATGTCGACCGCAAACACCGTCGAGCTCCGGCTCTGGATGTACGAGGCGAAGTCCTTGCGGCCGTGGTTCCACAGCCAGTGGGCCAGGCGCTGGGCCTCGATGGCGGCGAAGCCCTTGAAGTAGAGCAGCGGCGTGATCATCCGCCCCGACGCAGGATCACGCTCGAACACCGCGTTCAGGTCGGCGCGGAAGATCTCGGCCAGCACCGGCTGGTCGCTCAGCGCCTGCTCGTAGGTGCGGCGGATGAGATCGGCCGGCACCTCGGGGTGATCGAGCGCCGCCGCCACCCGGTGCACGACCACGCGCTCCAGCGTGTCGTGCGACAGCACTGTCGCGTACACGAACGACGCCAGCGCTGGCTCGGCGTCGACGATCTCCTTGGCCTCGCGGCGGATCCGGTCCCACATGGGGCCGAGCCTAGCAGCAAGGTTGCCCCCTCCTACGGACAGATCTGGCGGAGCGTGGTGTCGAGCTGGCGATAGGTGTTCTGGGTCGCGTGGCCGCACCGGCACGTGCGTGTCATGACCTCGCCGCACGGCACGTCGGCGTCGACGAAGGTGCGGTCGCCGGGCGGGCCGCACTGGTTCTCCCAGGTCATGATGTCGGCGCACGAGAACGCCCGGTCGAGCCCGAGCGTGAAGCCCACCATCTGTGCCGCCTTCTGGCAGCGCGCGCCGGTGATGGCCAACGGGCTCCACATCACCATGACGATGCCGCGCTCTTCGATCTTCGGGACCTGGCCTTGGCAGTTCAGCCCGCCCGCCACCCCGGTCGCGGTATCAGGGAAGCCGATCTGGTCCGCCCGGTCGATGACGACCAGCTCGACATGGGCGGCGGCGCCAGGGTCGATCTCGGTGACCGTGACGTTGAACGGGGCGTACTTCGAGGTGAAGCAGGTGACGAACGCGGTCCAGTCATCCTCGTTCACCGTGGGCGCAGGCAACGTGAGGGTACCCGGCGAGCCAATCGTCATGGTGTTGGTCGATGAGTCCTGCGGCGCGCCGTAGGTGTACGTGCCACCCGCGCGGTTGAGGAACACCACCGTCGGCGGGCGGGCGGTGCAGCTCGCGTCGGTGGTGGCCGCAGCATCGAGCGGCGTGGCGTCGATCGGCTGTGCGAGCGAGTCGCCACCGCACGCCGCGAGGAACACGAGCAAGCCCCCGCTTCGCACGCTTCATTGTATCGGCTGGCTACCCGCCGTCAAGCTCGAGGTCGGCGCTCGCACTTCCTGGTCAGAGCCGCAGCTTGGCGCGGAAGCCCCGGGCCGCGTAATACGACTGCGCACCGTTGTGGTAGATGAAGACGTGGTCGAAGCGCCGGTCGCCGAAGAGCGCGCCGCCGGCCTCGCGAATCGCCGGCGGAGTGACCACCCAGCTCGACGTCGTCGTGTCGAACTCCCCGAGGGTCTGAAGCGCCCGGTAGTCCTTCTCGGTGAGGAGCTCGACGCCCATCGACGTGACCACATCGATCACGTTGCTGGCCGGTCGTGCCTCCTTGCGCGCCTGCCAGGCCTCGCGGTCGTAACAGAGGCTCCGGCGTCCACCGGGGCTCTGGCCGACGCAGTCCACGAAGACCACGACGCCGGGGCCTTCGATGAACGCGACGTCGGGTTCGCCGCCGCTCGCCTCCATCTTCCCGAGCTTGGCGAGGGTGTCCACGCCGAGGCGCGCTTCTACCTTCCGCCAGTCGAGCCCAGGATGCCGGTGGGGATGATCGTCGAAGCGCCGCCTCAGGGTGGTGAGCAGCTCGTCCCCGGACGACGCGCGACCCTTGCCACCGCCTGACGGACCAGCCTTCTTCTTCACAGCCATCGCTCACTCCTGGGGCAAGGCGAACCAGTGCGGCAGAGGGTGATCCAGTCGACGAGCAACTTCAATGGGTAGCAGCTCATGGATTCGACACTCATCACGGCGTGGTATGCGCTCAGCCCGCAGGACTGACCTGGCAGTCCAGCGCGGCCCGGAGCGCCAGGGCCGCCTCGGCACGCTCGCGCGAGCGCTGCTCGACGATGGCGAGCTGGGCCCCGGTCGCGCCCATTCCACGCCGGGCGCGCTCGGGGGCGCCGCGGTAGTGGTCAGCGAGCTGGTCGAGGGCATCGCGCAGCGCGGGCTCGATCTGGCCACGCGCGGCCGACGCGAGCACCGCGCGCCACGCGGCGAAGTCGCGACCGGTTCTCCTGGTGAACCCGCGCTTCACCATCGGCCGCACGAAGAATGGCATCTGGCCGTACTCGCGCTCGGTGTCGTCGAGCACGCGTTGCACGACCGTGATCAAGCCGGAGAGGTCCATACGCGTACCTACCACCCCGGCGACCGCGAACGCTTCACTTCGGCAAGAGCACCGAGTCGATGACGTGGATGACGCCGTTCGACGCCGTGATGTCGGCCTTCACGACCGTCGCGCCGCCGACCTTCACGCCGTTCGAGGTGTCGATCGCCAGCGCGCCGCCCTGAACGGTCGTGGCGCTGGTCATGCCGGCCACGTCCTTCGCCATCACCGCGCCCGGCACCACATGGTAGGTCAGCACCTTGGCGAGCGCGGCTCGGTCGGCCAGCAGCGCTTCCAGGTCCTTGGCCGGCACCTTCGCGAACGCCTCGTCGGTCGGCG
>SXJR01000554.1 GCA_005779305.1 Myxococcales bacterium | reverse complement strand
TACACGATCATCGCCTGGTCGCTGAGCCTCGAGCTGTGGGAGCACAGCCTCGATCCGCCCAAGCAGGCACGCAGTGCGTTCGGACGCCTGCTGCTGCGCCGGCGCGTCTTCATCACGAGCGCACTCGCGATCGTGGCGTTCGCGGCCGTGACGGTCCTCTTGCTCGTCTGAGCCCGTCGTCAACGCGGCAACAGGCTGCCCTCACCGCGCGTGCGCAGGTCGGCGCGGTGGGCCTCGATCATCTTCACGAACAGATCGGCGAGCTCGGGATCGAACTGGGTGCCGGCGCAGCGATCGATCTCGCCGATGGCGACCTCGTGGGGCAGGGCGCGCCGGTAGGCGCGATCCGAGGTCATGGCGTCGTAGGCGTCGGCGATGGCGGTGATGCGGCCGACCAGCGGGATGTCGTGGCCGCGCAGGCCGCGGGGGTAGCCGCCGCCGTCCCACCACTCGTGGTGACACCAGCAGCCGTCGATGAGGCCGTGCAGGCAGGGCACCGGATCGAGGATGCGTTTGCCCTTCTCGGGGTGCTGGCGGAAGACGCGGACCTCGTCGGGCGTGAGCTTGCCCGGCTTGTTGAGCATGTCGTAGCGCACGCCCAGCTTGCCGATGTCGTGCATGACGCCGGCCTCGACCGTGCGGCGGACCTCGGCCTCGGACAGGGTCAGGCCGCGGGCGATGAGCTCGGCGTAGCGGGCGACGCGCTCGCTGTGGCCGCGGGTATAGAGGTCGGTCTCCTCGAGAGCCTGGGCGAAGCCGGCCACGGTCGACTGGAAGGTCTCCTCGAGCACCTCGTTGGCGGCGCGCAGCTCGTCGTTGCGCATGCGCAGGTCGTCGTAGAGCCGTGCGTTGTCGATGGCGCCGGCCGCGCGCGACCCCAGCACCGTCAGCATCTTGCGGTGACCCTCGTCGAACTTCTTGCCGCGGGTGAAGCTGTAGACGTTGAGCACGCCGATCACCGCGGCCCCGACCTGGAGCGGCACCGACAGGAACGACACCAGCTCGGCTCCGGCGCTGCCGCCGATCGAGGGCGCACCCGACGCGCCGACAAAGAAGCGGCTGGCGCTGTCGCCGTGCGAGACCACCGGCTGGCCACGATCGAAGCGCTCGACCAGGAGCTCGAAGGAGGGCGTCGGCACATAGGGCGCGTGGCTCGCCGGGCCGACCAGCTTGACGCGCTCCTCGTACTTGCCGGTGCGGATGTCGCGCAGGTGGAGCGTCGCCACGTCGGCGTCGGTCTCGGCCAGCGCCGCCTTGAGGATGGTGTCGAGGATGTGATCGAGATCGAGGCTGGTCGCGAGCGCCTCGCTGACCTGGTAGATGGTCAGCGCCTCTCGCAGGCGGATGTTCTCGGCCTGGAGCTGCTGGCGGTAGAGGCCGCGCTGGACGACGTGGATGACCTCCTCGACCTTGAACGGCTTGAGGATGTAGTCGTAGGCGCCGCGCTTCATCGCCTCGATCGCGGTCTCGACCGTGCCGAAGCCGGTCATGATCACGGTGAGGACGTTGATGTTCTCCGCCGCCAGCTTCTCGAGAAGCTGCAGGCCCGAGACCCGCGGCATCTTGAGATCCGAGATGACGAGATCGTACGGGCGCAGGCGCAGCTCCTCGAGCGCCTTCTGCCCGTCCTCCACCGAGGCCACGTGGTAGCCCTCGAGGGTCAGGAACTCGGCGAGGATCTCGCGAATCACCTTCTCGTCGTCGACGACGAGGATGCGCGCGGCCTCGCTCTCGGAAGTACTCATCCGCGGAAGTCTCTCCGCGGGCTCACTGCCCCGAGCCCGAGCCCGTCCCGGCCGGGTTGTCGACAGGCGGGACCTGCTGATCGCTGCCGATGCCGCTGCCGCCGAGGGTGGTGCCGCTGGATCCGGCGGTCGGGTCGGTGCCCTCGACCGGCTTGGGCGACATCGGGTCGGGGAACTCGCTCTTCTTGCCCAGCGTCTTGTCGGCCTCGGCCTGGATGGCCAGCCAGCGCTGTCGGGCGCTGGCGGCGTCGCCCTTGGCGCCCTCGGCCTTGGCCTTGGCGCTCTCGACGCGCTTGGCCCGCTGCGCCTCCTGCTGGACGTAGTTGTCGTAGTTGAAGCCGGCGGGGGCGATGTTGTTCTTCTGGGCCAGGCGGGCCTTGGCCAGCTCGTACCGCGACTCGCGCCAGTAGTCGTTCTCCTGGGTGTAGCGGAGGAGCTTGTTCAACCACGCGCCGTAGGCGGTGTAGTACTTGACGCGCTCGTCGGCGGCGTTGCGGGCCAGCTCGGCACCGCGCTTCTCCTTGGTCGCCTCGTTGATGCGGTTCTGGTCGGCCGACGCCTGTGCCGCCTTCTCGTTGCTGGCGGCCGAGTCGACATCGAGCTTGGCGGCGCGGGCCTCGTTGCGGGCCACGTCGAGCTGGACCTTCTGCTCGCGCAGATCAGCCTCGGCCTTGGCCTTCTCGCGCTGGGCGACGTTGTACTCACTCTGCGCGGCGATCACGTCGCTCTGCTGATCGACGGGGAGGCCGGCGATGTAGCTGTCTTCGAAGTGGCGGCCCAGCGGCGGTGGTGGGCCGTCGGACGAGCCCCCGCACGCGGCGACCCCGAAGGCCAGAGAGAGCGACAGGGCAAGCGTTCCGGCAAGTCTCCTCATCGAGGCTGAGACTACTACGAAGCGCCGCGGTTCGGGGCTAGAGTGGCCAGGCATGACGTGTCTCCTCGCGGTCGACGTGGGCAACACCAACACGGTGCTCGGGGTGTTCCGCGGCGGTGACCTCTTCGCCCACTGGCGCATCGAGACCCGCGCCTCGCGCACCTCTGACGAGTACGCGGTCCTGATTCGCTCGTTGCTCGAGCTCGAGGGCTTCGCCTGGGGCAGCCTCGATGCCGGCATCATCTCGTCGGTGGTGCCGCCGGCGGTGTTCGGGATCCAGCGCTTCTTCAAGCAGTACCTGGGCGCGCCCGCGCTGCTGGTCGGCCCCGGCATCAAGACCGGCATGCCGATCCTCTACGAGAACCCGCGCGAGGTCGGCGCCGATCGCATCGTCAACTCGGTGGCGGCGTTCGAGCAGCTCAAGAGCGGCTGCATCGTGGTCGACTTCGGCACTGCCACCACCTGGGACGTGGTCACCCCCAAGGGTGAGTACCTGGGCGGCGTCATCGCGCCCGGCGTCCAGATCAGCGCCGAGGCGCTCTACGAACACGCCGCCAAGCTTCCGCGCGTCGAGCTGGCCCGTCCGCCCAAGGTGGTCGGCCGCAACACGGTGTCGTCGATGCAGGCCGGGCTCCTGTTCGGGTACGCGGGCATGGTCGACGCACTGGTGACCCGCATCCGCGCCGAGGTCGACTGGCCGGCGCGCTGCATCGCGACCGGCGGCCTGGCCGATCTGATCGCCCGCGAGACCACCACCATCGAGGCCACCGACGAACTGCTCACGCTCAAGGGCCTCAAGATCCTCTTCGACCGCAACGTCGGCGCCCATGGCGCCGCCGCCGGTCAGGTCCAGGGAGGTTGATCGTGTCGCTCGCTCGCACCCCGCTCGCCGCCGAGGCCCTGGCACGGCTGTCGCCGGCGGCTCAGAAGGCCCTCGCCCCCGGTCCCGGTCGCATGATGGCGTCGCGTGGTCTGTTGCCGTTGCCGCGTCCCGGCGAGCTGGCGTCGGTCCTGTACCAGCTGGTGCAGATCGATCCGGCCACCGCGGCCGCTGCTCAGGCCAGCGCCGACGGGCTTCCCGAGAAAGTGCTCGCCGGTGCCCTCGCCGACGCCGACGTCGACCCCCTGGTCCTCGACTGGCTCTCGGGCCGCGCCCGCAGGGCGCCGGCGCTGTTCGAGATCCTGGTCCTCAACCCATCCACCGCCGACGCGACCATCGTCGCGCTGGCCACGTCGGGCGGGGGCAACGAGGTCGATCTCATCGCCGGCAACGAGCAGCGCCTGCTGCGCTGCCCCGACATCATCGCCGCCATGTACGCCAACCCGCAGGCGCGCATGTCGACGGTGGATCGCGCGGTCGAGCTCGCCATCCGCAACAACGTCAAGGTCGACGGCATCGCCGCGTGGGACGAGCTGGTGCGGGTGATGTCGGGCAGCGGCGCGGCGACCACGGCCAGCGCCGCCGACGACGCGCTCTTCAACCAGGCCATGACCGGGATCGCCGATGTCGCCGACAGCTCGGTCGTGGCCGCGTCGACCGAGGAAGGGATCGAGATCCCCGAGGGCAGCGAGGGTCAGCCCGAGGTCGACGAGAAGCGGGTGCCGGTCAACAAGATGTCGGTGCCGGCCAAGATGCGGCTGGCGGCATTGGGCAACGCCTTCGCCCGCTCGCTGCTCATTCGCGATCCCCTGCGCATCGTCGCCATCGCCGCCATCAAGGCGCCCGGCGTGACCGAGCTCGAGGCCGCGAAGTACGCAGGTAATCACTCGCTGGACAACGACGTCGTCCGCTACATCGCCACCCGGCGCGACTGGACGCGGCTCTACGGCATCAAGAAGTCGCTGTGCCTGAACCCCAAGACGCCGGTCGCTGAGGCCTCGAAGCTGATCCTGCACCTGCGCGACAACGACGTGCGGATGATCCTCAAGTCCAAGGGCGTGCCGTCGGCGGTGGTGGCCCAGGCGCGCAAGATCCTGGCGCAGCGGAGCGGCGGCGGAAAGTGACCGCCGTGCCCGGGTTCCTGGCCCGCTGGGGCCTCGCGGTGGCGGCGCCGCGCGCGGCCCTGGTGATCGCCGATGATCCGGCGGTGGCGGGCCGCGCCGCCGGTGATCTGGTGCGGGCGATCGGCGTCGTCCTGGTCGCGGCCCACACCCGCGAGCTGGTCGCGGCCGTCTGGATCGCTCTCGAGGTCGGCGTGCGCGAGGCCGCGCCAGCGCTCCTGCGCGCGCTTTCGGGCGCGTCGATGTTCGGGCTGGTGTTCGTGTTGATCGCGTCGGTGGCGGTGAGCTTGATCGCCGGTCGGCGGCGCAACCTCGGGCGAGACTTCGACCTGGCCTGCGTCGCCAGCCTGGCGCCGGTGACGATCACGCTGGTCGCCGCGCTGTGGGCGCGCACCGCCGGGCCTCTCGGTGCCACCGGGCGCGGCGTGGTGTTGATGGCCGCGCTCGGCTGGGGCGGCGCCCTGGTCGCGCTGGCCTCGCTCGAGGCCCGGCGGAGGATCGCGTGACCGAGCCCGCCCGCGGGGTCGGGCTCGGCCCGATCGAGCTCCCGGCTGCCGTCCAGCGCCGTGGCCGTATCGCCGGGCTGGCGCTGGCGGCGCTGGCGCTGGCGACGCTGGCGGTCAACGGCGGTTGGATCGTGAGCCACCTCGACTGGCTGCGGCCCCTCGAGGCCGGCCAGACCGCGCCGCCGTTCGATCTGGCGCTGATCGGCGCCGAGGGCAAGCCGACCGGTCAGCGGGTGGCGAACGATTCGCTGCGGGGCAAGGTGGTGGTCCTCGAGTTCTGGGCGACGTGGTGTGGCCCGTGCCTGCAGTCGTTGCCGCGCCTCGATCGCGCGGCGCGCGGCTGGGGTGATCGGGTCGCGACCATCGCCGTGAACCTCGACGACGCCGGCAAGGCCCGCCAGATCAGCGACCGCGCCGGGTGGCGCCTGGTGCTGGCCGCGAGCGACGAGGAGACCGCGAGCCGCTACCAGGTCGAGACGCTCCCCCACATCGTGGTGATCGATCAGGCCGGCGTGGTGCGGATGGTGGGGAGCGGCGGAGCCGCAGTGATGAGGGCCGAGCAGGCGGTGGAGCGCCTGCTGACCCCCGGCGCGCCTTAGCGAAGTGAACATGGAAGCGCATGCGGCGCGGGGCGATCGCGCGCCGCCACAGTGTGCTATCTCCGGAGCCATGCCACCCGCGTCCATGTCCTGTGCGACCTGCCGCAAGGCGATCGCGCCGGGTACGCGCTGGGTGCGGTGCTCGGTTGCGTCGTGCAACACCGGCCGGCTCAAGCTGCGCTTCTGCACCCAGAAGTGCTGGGAGGCGCACGTGCCGACCGCCCGCCACCGCAAGGCCAGCTTCGTGGAAGAGGGCGGCGCGGCGGAATAGCCGCGGCTGGCCGGGCGTTCCAACGCGTCTTTGTCGAGAGCATTACTCGGGTTTTTTGCCGTCGAGAGATCCCGCGTGATACCGTTTTCGGCGTGCGCCTCGGCACGTGTATCGCGCTCGAGATCGTGACCGGCCTGGTCGCGCTCGGCGCGGCGTCGCTCGGGACGGCGTACGCCGTGGGCAAGCTGGAGCCACAGCCGTCGGCCTCCCGGGCGGCCGTCTCGGCCGTGCCCCTGCCCGCGGCCTCGCCCGTGCCCGTGCCAGCGCCGGTGCCAGCGCCCGATCGGGAGCCGGCACCGCCCACGCCCCCGTCCACGTCCAAGGGGCCGGGGATCTCGTGGACCTTCGCGGGCCAGCCCGATGAACCGCTGCTGGCGCCGCTGCGAACCGGAACGCTGACCCGCGTGAAGTTCAACCGCGGCGGCACGTCGCTCTCTTTGCGGCTCGAGTTCGACAACGGCGCGCGCGCCGCGTTCAAGCCCGAGCAGACCCACCTGCACTCGAATCCGCGCCGCGAGATCGCGGCCTACCGCCTCGATCGTCTGCTCGGCATCGGCCGGGTTCCGCCGGCGATCGGCCGCAGCTTCACCCTGGCCGAGATCATCGCCGCGGTCGACAAGAGTCAGCGCCACGCCACGCCCCGCCTGCACGACGAGATGATCTCGCGGCGGGGGCAGGTGAAGGGCGAGATGTCCTGGTGGATCCCGGTGCTCGGTGACATGTACATCGGCAAGCAGCGCATCGACGCCACCGACGCGATCGTGCAGTGGCGGCGCTGGCTCAAGGTCGGCGCCGTCATCCCCGAGGATCGCCGCGCTCTGTGCGAGCAGCTCTCGGCGATGACGCTGTTCGACTTCCTCATCGACAACACCGATCGCTGGACCGGCAACAACGCCCGGGCCTCCGACGACGGCACCGTCCTCTACTTCATGGACAACACGCAGGCCTTCAGCAGGAACAGGCGCGGCCACAACAAGGGCCACATCTACCTCGGGCGGGTCCAGACCTTCTCGCGTGGCCTGGTGGCGCGCCTGCGCGGGCTGCGGATCGAGGAGGTGCGCGAGGTGATGGTGCACGACGTGGAGCCCTTCGACCAGATCCTGACCGAGGCCGAGATCGAGGCGGTGATGTCACGGCGCGATGTGTTGCTCGAGTACGTCGACGGGCTCATCGCCAAGCACGGCGAGAACAAGGTGCTGGTGTTCCCATGAGCGCGCGCGAGGCGGTGTGTCCCACCTGCGGCACGGTCTTCGATCCGTTGCGGTCGAAGGTCGTGCGGGTGCGCGAGGGCAGGGTCGTGACGTTCTGCAAGGACGTGTGCGCAGCGGTGGACGTGGTGGCGTTGCCGGCGGTGGCGACGGCGGCCAATGCGACGGCCAACCGATCGTCCACGTCCACGTCCTCGTCCACGTCCTCGTCCACGTCCACGTCCACGAAACCCGCGGCGGCCATCCTGAGCGACGCCCCGGCGGCAGCAAGTCCAAGGACGCAGGTTGCCGAGCCGGTCCGGAAGCCGGCGGCGGTCCTCGTCGAGGATGACGAGGCTCCACGCATCCGCCGGCGGCCGAGGCTGCGGGCGGCGCTGGCGGCGCTGTCGGTGATCGTGGTGGGCGGGATGGCCATCGCGGTGGTGCAGGCGGTGTCGCCGTCGTCGCCGTCGCGGGTGAACGCCGCGCCTTCGGATCGCGACCTGCCCGAGGCTCCCGTCGAGGCGCCACCGGTGGCGCCGCTGCCCACTCCGCGCGAGCGCGCCGCGACGGTGCTGCGCGAGCTCCTGGTGTCGCCATCGCCGCGGGTGGCGCGCGCGGCCGCCATCGGGCTGGCCCGCACGTGCGACGACGGCGCCAGGCAATACCTGACCGACGCCGCCACGACCGAGACGTCGGAGATCGCCCGGCTCGAGAACGCGTACGTGCTGGCTCGCTGCGGTGACAGCGCCGGTCGTGACACCCTGATCGCCGCGCTCAAGAGCGCGCGCCGCGACGTCAAGGCCGACGCTGCTCGCCACCTCATCGACCTCGGCGACGACGCCGGCCTCGACTTCCTCCACGCGCTCCTGGGCGTCAGCCAGCACCGGCTCGGCGCCGCCGAGGCCCTGGCCCACCGCAAGGACGCCCGGGCGATGACCGCGCTCGCGACGATCCACGCCGCCCCCGCCACCGAGCCCGACGACCGCCTGCGTGCGGCCATCGCGCTGGGCACCGGCGGTGACACCGCCGTCGCCGCCGAGCTCCGCGCCGCGCTCGCCGATCCGCGCTTCCGCCCTGCCGC
>SXJR01000553.1 GCA_005779305.1 Myxococcales bacterium | reverse complement strand
TGAGCTGGATAGTTTGGCACGTCGCGCTCGCCGAGCTGGGTGAGCAGGCCGGCCAGCATGCCTTTGTGATCGATGGCGGGGCCGCTCGACACCACCAGGTTCACGCCGAGCTCGTTGGCGATGACGTGGGCCAGCGTGGTCTTGCCCAGCCCCGGCGGCCCGGCGAACAGGAAGTGATCGAGGGTCCAGCCGTTGTCGCGCGCGGCGCGCACGCTGATCCGCAGGTTGTCGATCATCTCGCGCTGGCCGATGTAGTCCGCGAACTCGCGCGGCCGTAGCGCCGCCTGCCACGCCCGCTCGCTCGAGCGCTCGGCCGCGACCACCTCGCGGTCGTCGCCCGATGCCGGCGCCGCGGCGGCGACCGCCCCGTCGCCGGCGGCCGCGCCCGAGTCGTCGTGCTTCTTGCGCGCCATGCCCATTCCTACCGCGGCATCGCGCGCAGCGCCTGGCGCAAGAGGGTCTCGAGAGTGATCCCTGGGCCCACGGTCAGGTCATTCATGGCGGCCTCGGCCTGGGCCGGCTTCCAGCCCATGCCGACCAGGGCGCCCAGCACCTCGTCGAGCATCGGGTGCCGCGCCTTGCGGCTGCCGGCCGGCATCGCGACCACGCGCGACTCGCCGCTCGCCGTCCAGGTCAGGACGAGTTGCTCGCACTTCTCGCGCAGCTCGACCACCAGCATCTCGGCGGTCTTCTTGCCCACGCCCTTGATGCGGGTGAGCCCGCCGGTGTCCTCGCGGGCGATGAGCTCGGCGATGCCGCGCGGATCGTGGCCACCCGACAGGATGCTCATCGCCGACGACGGCCCCACGTTCTTCACCGTGATCAACAGATCGAAGAGCGCTCGCTCCGCGGCGGTGAAGAACCCGTAGAGCGCGATCTTGTTCTCCTGGGCGTGGGTGAACACGCGCAGGGTGACCTCCTCGTCGAGCGGCGGCAGCGCGCCCAGCGTGAACCCCGAGCAGGTGACCTCGTAGCCGACGCCGCCGCAGTCGATGACCACGTGCGCGCCCTCGCGTCCGACCAGCCGGCCGCGCAGTCGTCCGATCACGGCAGCCCTCGACCGCCGCCGGCGCCGCCGGCGCCGCCGGCGCCGCCGGCCAGCACCACTGCCGAGCGGGCACCGCGCAGCACCACCGCCGTCGCCGTCGCGCGGGCGTGGGTGATGGCCAGGGCCAGGGCGTCGGCGGCGTCGGCGCGCGGCGGCCGCTTGAGCCCGACCAGCGCCGCCACCATGCGCGCGACCTGATCCTTGTCGGCGCGGCCGCGGCCGGTGATGGTCTTCTTGACCAGGGGCGCCGTGTACGACGCCACCGTCACGCCGCGCAGGCCGATCACGGCCAGCGCCATGCCGCGGGCCTGGGCCAGGGCCAGCGCGCTCTTCAGGTTGACGCGGGCGAAGACCTCCTCGAGCGCGACCACGTCTGGGCGCAGCTCGTCGAGAACCTCGGCCAGGCCGCGGGCGATCTCGCCCAGGCGCTCCTCGGCCGGCCGATGCTCGGGCGCGCTTACCACGCCGCACTCGACGTAGGTCAAGCGCTCGCCGCCCGTCGCCGCCGCCCCGGGGGCCAGGCCGGCGACATGGATCATGCCGTAGCCGCAGATCCGGCTGCCGGGATCGATGCCGAGGATTCGCACGTCGCCGGAATCTAGCCCGGCCCCCTGACGGGCCAGGCGCAGGTTTGGTCGAGCACCGAAATGCGCCGGCGCCGAGGGGCGCGGTCACCAGGACCGCGCGTCAGGTACAGCTCTTGTCGCGCGGCGGGCACTTGAAGCGCACGTGGAAGTGGTCGTCGTGATGCGGTTCGTGGCGCACCAGTCCGCCGCCGCTGCCCTTGCCGTCGGGGTACTGGAACAGGCGATCGAGGTAGTCCTCGTCGACCCCGCGATCGAGCGCCCAGTCGTAGAGCATCCCCTGCACGTCGTAGTCGAGGAAGATCGCCTGCACCCCGCCGGCTTCGTCGGCGGTGCGGGCGAACGCGACCAGCAGATCCCAGGTCGCCGCCCGGTCGAGGTTGCGGGTCGTCGCGGCCGCGAACGACGCCGGGTACCCGGCCGGCTTGCGCTTGAAGTAGAAGCCGATGTCGAGATCGCGGCCCGACTGGTGCGAGTGGTGCTCGCTGATCGCGCCGCCGCTCTTCTGCGACAGATCGCCGATGGCCAGCGTGTGCAGCCCGGCATGATCGGCGCGCACGGTGGCGATGGCGTTGCGCACGCGCGCCACCACGTGGGCGGCACCGAAGGCGCGCAGCGGCCGGCGGATGAGATAGCCGCGACCCTCGGGCAGGCGGGTCGCGTTGCGCAGCTTGCCCGACCAGGGCTTACCGACGCTCTGGCCGCTGACCAGCGGGATCTCGATCCGCTCCGCGCGTGCGACGCGGCGGACGCCCTTCCTGGCCGCGTCCTTGCCACGGCACACCGGCACGGCGAGGCGCTGGCCGGCGAGGATGAGCGTGCCCTCGAGCGCGTTGGCGCGCTGCACCGCCGCGACCGTGCAGTCGTAGCGGCGGGCGATCACCGTGAGCGTGTCTCCAGCCTTCACCTTCACGTGGGTCTGGATCTCGGCGCGGGCGGGGGTCGCGAGCACACCTGTGGCGGCGAGCGCCACGAACATCAGGACTGCAGAGCGCACAGAGCCTCCCGGGGACGGATCAGGAGCGTGACGCGGCCGGGGCCGTAGATCCAATATTTTTGGCCAGGCACCGTCGTTCGATGAGCCGCAGCACCGGGGCCAGGTCTTCCTGGAGGGGCTCCTCGAAGTCGGCCCGGCGCACCGAGCCCGCCGCCTCCATCATGGCGCGCGGCGTCACGCACACCTTGGCGACCCGGGCGAACCCGTCGTAGTGCGACTTGTACAGGCGCAGCTCGACCAGCGACGCGTTGTTGGGACGGTCCCAGAGGGTCAGATCTTCAACCAGCTCGTCGATGATGACCGCCTTGGCCGCGAGCTTGTCCGCGTCGGGCCGGCTCGAGGCGTACAGCGTCGCGAGCTTCTGGTAGGCGGCAAAGCTGCGGTCGACCCGGGTGCGGCGCTCGGCCTGCGCCGCGGTCCAGGCGACGTGCTCGGGGGCGCCGGCGCCGAAGCGCTCGATCAGCCACACGTCGGTCAGGGCGTCGCCGACGTACTCGGCCAGGCCCTCGTTGAAGTACATCTGGTCGGGGACCAGCACGGTGGCGTGGACGGACTCGTGGATCAGCACGTTGGCCAGCCAGGCGTAGGCGTCGTCGTCGGGCGACAGCATCGACGACACCACCGGATCGGGGAACCAGCCGCCCGTCGAGTACGCACCGGCCGGCCTGGCCATGGTGTCCCAGCCGTCGCGGCGGAGCTGGTCGCGGTGACGGATCGCCTCCTCCTCCTCGAACCAGCCCAGCCCGGTGAAACACCCGGCGATGGGGAAACACCAGCTCCGGGCCTCGAACGACAGTGGCGGCGCAGCGCCGACGAACCACACCGTGCCGCTGGCCGGGACCTCGACGTACTTCTTGTAGTTCTTCGACGTGTCGAGGCCCATGCGGGCGCCGAACGCCTTGATGCCGGCGATCTCGCCGAGCAGGATCCGCGTGCGTTCGGGCGTCTCGGGATCGGCGATGACCTCGTCGATGGGCCGGGCCTGCGACAGGAGCCGCAGTTGACCGCTCGCCGCCTGGGACAGGTAGCGCGTCATCAAGCAACCGGTCAGGGCGAGCATCAGCAGAGTCGACGAGACCCAGGCAACAAGTAACCGGAGGCCGGAGACCGGAGACCGGCAAGCATCGACGGTCTGCGCCCGACTCGCTACAGGCACTCGGCGAGCTCGCGGGCCAGGGCTGCGCCTTCCTCGCCACCCAGCCTGCCGGCCTTCCAGCCCACGCCCAGGCCGTCGGCGCCGAGCCGGGGGATGATGTGGAAGTGCACGTGGAACACGGCCTGATGGGCGGCGGCGCCGTTGTTCTGCAGGATGTTGTACGCGGTCGCGCCGCTGACCTTGAGGACGGCCCGGCAGAGGCGCGGCAGCACGCGGCCGATCGCCGCGGCGCTGTCGTCGGAGAGCTGGTCGACGGTTTCGGCTGGCTCCTTGGGGATGACCAGGAGGTGGCCCTTCGCGAGCGGCATGAAGGTCGCTCTCCGGAATTCTCTGCGTACCAACCTGCTCGCTCCGGATTCTCCTCCGTCCAGAACTTCGTGGTCGTTCCAGCCCGACAGGCAAATTCCCATCC
>SXJR01000552.1 GCA_005779305.1 Myxococcales bacterium | reverse complement strand
CGCGGCGATCTTGGCACCTTCGGCGCTCGCCTCAAGAGCGAGGCGATGGGCGAGACGGCAGCCGTGGTCAGCGGCGGCGCCAAGCTCGGCCACGCCGCGCTCGCGCTCGCCGGCGCGACCGCCTCGCTGCCGGGCTTGGTCGCGCACCGCTGGCGCGGTCACGTCCCTCGCCCGCCCACCCGCACCCTCGATCTCGACCATGTCCCGCGCCTCTAGCCCGCTCGATGCCCTGTCGATCTACGTCGGCCGCGTGCGCGAGTTCACGCGCGTCGACTGGCTGGTGTACCTGAGCTGGGTCGGCACCATGCTCGGCCTCGTGTTCTCGACCGGTGGTTTCTTGGTGTTCGGGCACGCGCACGGCGCCCGCTTCCCCGCCGAGGCCTGGCTGGTGCCGGCCGGCGCCGCGGTGTTCGCGATCGCGATCGCGATCGACACCATCGGCCATCGCACGATCTACAAGGAAGTCCTGCGCGGCGGTGAACAGCTGGTGCACCACATCACCATCGCCAGCGGCGTCGCCAGCTGCGTCCTGCTGGTGCTCGCCTACAGCGTGCGGGGTGCGGTGATCCCCGCCATGGTCTTCACCGGACTCTCGGTGCTCTACAGCCTCATCGACGAGGTCTTTCACTGGCGGCGCTACATCTCGAGCAAGGCCGACCCGGTCGAGATGTGGTCCCACGTGTTCATCTTCGTCGGTCACGCCATCATGATGACCGCGTGGTGGTGGTTCTGGGCGCTGGGGTATCCCGGCGTGGCCGAGACCCTGGCGGCGATGCGATGAGCACGATCGCCCTGATCCTGTGGCTCGCGACCGTCGTCATCGGCGCCGCTGGCGTCGTCATCGCCTGGTCCCGCCTGCGCGGCCTGGCGCGGATCGCGGCCCGGCCGGTGCCACCGGCCACCACCATCCCGCCGCTGTCGATCGTGGTGCCGGCGCGCAACGAGGCCCACAACCTGCCTCGCCTCCTGGCCTCGCTGGCCCGACTCGATCCGCCGCCGGCCGAGATCATCGTCGTCGACGATCACTCGCACGACGGCACCGGCGACCTCGCCCGCGCCGCCGGGGCCAAGGTGATCACGCCGCCGCCGTTGCCGCCGGGCTGGCTGGGCAAGCCGTGGGCGTGCTGCGCCGGCGCCGAGGCCGCCCGCGGCGAGCTGCTGCTCTTCACCGACGCCGACACCGCCCATGGTCCACGCTCGCTGGCCCACGCGGTGGGCACGCTCGAGGCCGAACGCGCCGATCTGGTCTCGGCGGTGCCGACCCACCGCAGCGAGGCGATGTGGGAGCGGTTCCAGGGTGTGTTCCACCTCCTCCTGCTGATCGCCTGCCGCGCCGGCGTCACCGGCGGCCGCGGTCGCCGCCGCTTCAGCATCGGTCAGTACCTGCTCTTCCGGCGCAGCGCCTACGACCGCATCGGCGGTCACGCGGCGTTTCGCACCCAGGTCGCCGAGGATCTGGCGATGGCGGCGCGTGTGACCGAGACCGGCGGCACCTTCGCGCTGGTCGCGACGCCCGGCACCGTCGAGGTCCGCATGTACCCGGAGGGTGTCGGCGCCTTCCTGCGCGGCTGGCGCCGCAACTTCCGCAACGGCATGAGCGCCGCCGGCGCCGGCGGCAATAGCGAGCTGATCGCGGTGATCGGATGGCTCCTCGGGGTTCCGCTCTCTCTCACCGCCGCCGTCGTGCTCACGGCCTGGCCCGCCGCCGCGGCCTGGAGCCTGGCCTACGTCGCCTCCGCCGTCGCCCTCGCGCGCGCCCAGCGCGCCGTCGGCCCGCTGCCGTGGTGGGGCGCCGCCGGCTTTCCATTCGCCGTCGGCGCCTTCGTGGTGGTGAGCGCAGGCGCGGCGATCGATCACCTCCGGCGCGCGCCGGTGCAGTGGCGTGGTCGCACCATCGCGCTGCCGCCCCCCGACGGCACGGAGCCACACCGGTGAACTGGCGCCTGCTCTACAGCCCGTGGGCGTGGGCCGAGTGGTTCCGTACCACCAGCGCCCGCCTCCACGCCGAACACGTGGCCTGGAACCTGCGGGCGGTGCGGCCCTACATCCAGCCGCGCATGCGCGTGCTGGACGTGGGCGCCTGGGATTGCCGGCTGGCTCGGGCGGTGCGAGACGAGCTCGGCGCCCGAGTCACCGCCGTCGACGTCGTCGACAAGAACTGCACCGACGTCGAGCTACGGATCATGCCAGCCCCGGCGTCACTGCCGGTGGACGACGACGAACGCTTCGACGCCGTGCTCCTGCTCTACGTGCTGCACCACGCCGCCGACGACCTGGCGCTCCTGCGCGAGGCCGCGCGCGTGGTGGCACCGGGCGGGACCGTGCTGGTCGGCGAAGATCGCGTCGAGAGCTGGCGCGAGCGAGTGCGGACCGTGGCCTTCCACATCTGGCTGCTCACGTTCACCTTCATGGGATGGAAGGGTCGGTTCCGCCGCATCGAAGCCTGGCGGGATCGCTTCGCGTCGGCCGGCCTGGCGGTGCGTGAGGTGATCGAGCTCGACGCCGAAGGCCGCTTCTTCCCGCGCAATCTGCTCTTCGTGTTGCGCCCCGGGTGAGAGCGGCACGGTAGGATCGACGGGTGCGATACCGCTTCGGCGGCTTCGAGCTGGATGTGCGCGAGGGGACGTTGCGGCGTGGCGAGCAGAGCGTGGACGTGCAACCCAAGGTGGTGGACGCGCTGGTGCTGTTCGTGCGCCGGGCCGGCGAGCTGGTGACCAGGGAGGAGCTGCTGGCGGCGCTGTGGCCCGACACGCACGTCAGTGACGATGCACTGCAACAGCTGGTCCGCAAGGTGCGGAAGGCGCTCGGGGACGACGCGAAGGAGGCGCAGTTCGTGGAGACGGTGCCCAGGCGGGGGTACCGGTTCGTGGCCAGCGTCGCGGAGATCGAGGTCAGAGAGGAGGTCGCGGCGGCGGAGGAGAGCGGGACGGGATCGGTGGCGGCCGCGGCGGCCGGGGCGGCTGCGGCAGCCGCAGCGGCGGCCGCGACGGCGACTGGTCGCACAACCGCGGCCGCAACCGCAGCCCCAGCCGCGACGACAACCGCAGCCGCAGCCGCAAGCGCAGCTGCAACCGCACCGGTCAGACGGCGGCGTTGGTGGGTGGTGGCGGTGGCGATCGTGATGATCGCCACGGTCGCGGGGGTGGCGGTGCTGGCGCTGCGAGAGGGTGGGCCGCGGTTCCAGAAAGGATCGTGCACGCCGGTGCGGCTCACCCATTCGCTCGAGCGCGAGCAGGATGGCGCCTTCCTGGGGCGCTCGGTGGTGTTCGTCGCCAACGACGCCGAGGAAGGGCAGTACGACCTGTTCGTCACGTCCAGGGCCGGTGACGGGCGGCTGCGGTTGACCCACACGCCCGGCGACGAGTTCTATCCGCAGGTCGCACCCGGTGGCAGCGCGATCCTGTTCTCGCGCGGGGACGGAGATGACGTGGGCGTGTGGGAGATCGGGCCGAACGGCGGCACCGCGCGCCTGGTGGCTGCCGGCGCGTACTTCGCGACCTACGCGCCAGGCGGTGACGAGCTCGCGTACTTGCGCCCTGGTGGTGAGACGAGCGCGCTGGTCGTGCGAGCGCGCGCCGGCGGCGACGAACGCGTGGTCGCGACCGTCGCCGCCACCGCGGGCTCGGTCGCCTGGTCAGCCGATGGCCGCACGCTTGCGTTCGTCGACGGTCGACGGGTGTGGACGGTCGCGGCGGCCGGCGGCGAACCGCGCCCGGCCACACCGCTGGCCTCGCACCTGCGCACCGTCACCTGGGCCGGACCGGCCTTGATCAGCGACGGCAACTTCACCGGCCGCGGCGGCCTCTGGTGGACGTTGCCGGGCCGGACCCCACAGTCGATCACCACCAACGCCGGCGGCCAGTACCATCCCGCGGTCGACGGCCGCGACGTGCTCTACACCGCCGAGAAGCGCGAGCAACTGCTCTACCTCGCGCGCGGCGCCGCCGTCCGTCGCGTGGCGACGACCACGACCATGGCCTGCTTCGACATCAGCGCCGACGGCAGCCGCATCGCGTTCACCGACTACGATCCCACCGCCGGCGGTCGCGAGTCGGAGGCGGTGCTCCAGGTCGTCGGCAGCGAGGTGCGCGACGTGCTCGGCCACGGGAGCTGTCCGCGCTTCTCGCCTGACGGGTCGCGCGTCGCCTACGTGCGCCGCGACGGCGATCGCGACGCACTGTGGATGCACCCGGGCGGCCGCTTCGGCCCGGCCGGCGTCGAGCCCCTCGAGGCCCCGGCCTGGGACGCGGGCGGGACGTCGCTGGTGGTCGCCACCCGCGACGGGCTGGCCCGTGTGACCGCCGACGCTGTCACCATCCTGGCCCCGGGCCGCTTCGGTCGCGTCGACGTCGCCCCCGACGGCACCGTGGCTGCAGCTCGCGACGGCGCGGTGACGCTGTTCCCGCGCGACAGCGCGGCGGTCACCCTGCCGATCGCGCCGAGCTACGAGAACGCGCCCACGTGGACCACCGCCGGCCTCGCCGTCCTGGCCCGCGAACGCGCCCATCCCGTGCTCGTCACCTACGATCGCAGCGGCCGCGAGCTGGCGCGCACGCCGGTGCCCGCCGTCCACGATCCCGGACTGTGGGGCGTGTTCGAGGTTCGTCCGTTCCGCGACGGCTGGGCCTTCATCCACAGCCGCTACGAGAGCGACCTCTACATCCTCGGCGACTGCCTGCGCTGAGGGTCACAACGGCTGGAACACCATCACGTGGGCGGCCCAGTGATCGCGGCGGCCGCCGCTGACCTCGGTGCGCGTCGCGGCGACGGCTGCCGCGGGAGGCTCGCCGGCGGCGATGCGGCTGCGGACGGTCGCGAAGAAGCCCGCCGCTTCGTCGTCGGGGAGATCGACGTCGGCGGCGATCACGGCGCGGGCGCCGGCGAGCACGAAGGCGGTGGGAAGGCTCCATCGGACCTGGAGATGGGGCGCGGTGTCGCTGGCCTGGCAGGCGGCCAGGACGACGACCGGCGCGCCGCGCAAGGTCGTCGAGCGCACCGCGAGCGCGGTGAGGATGCCGTTGCCGTCGGGATCAGGCGCGAGCCGGAGGTGCGACGCGTCGGCGACGTCGAGATCGACCACGCCGTGAACGTGCAGCTCGGCGTAGGTGGCGCTCGCCAGCGCCGCGAGGACCCGGCTCGGGGTGGCGTCGGCACCGGTGAGCACGCGGGCGCCTGGCACCGTCGCCGGCGTCAGACGCGGCCCCGAGGTCGCTGGATCGGTCACCACCAGCACGTCCTTCGTCGATGGCGGCGCGACCGCCGCCCGCGGCTTGCCGCCCGCGAAGTACCACGGGCGATCGACCGCCAGGAGATCAGGCCGGCCCTCGAGCGGCGGCCTCGCCACCACGGCGATCTCCGGACAGGTCGCCAGCGCGGCCTCGAGATCGTCGGGCACGACATCGGCGTGGGCCTGCTCGGGCACGGGCACGCGGCGCCGTGAGCCCGTCGCCGACCCGGCCGCGTCGCGGATCGCCACGACCAGGCGATCGTCGTCGACGCTGGCCACCAGCGCACATCGAGCCGGCAGCGCGGCCCCCAGCTCGGCGCCGGCGTCGGCCAGCACATCCGCCCACGCGTCGCGCGCGGCCCCGTCGGCGATCAACGCCGAGTAGGCCCAGGCGCGCAGGCCGGCCGCAGCGGGATCGTCGGCCGGCAGCCCCTCGAGCGCCACGCCGAGCGCGATCCGACCGGCCACCGGATCGCCGTCGATGGTCAAGCGCGGCCGTCCCACCGCGGCCAGCGCGGCGACCGCGGGATCGTTCGCGGCTGCGGCCAGCCACCCGCTGGCGCGCGCCCGATCGTCCTCGCGCCCGGTCTGGCGGGCCAGATCGACGGCGGTCATGATGGCCTGGCCGTCGGCGGGCGCCGGGCACGTCGCCGGCAGCGGCAGGGTCACCCGGACGGCGTCGAGATCACCGCGGACCAGGGCCAGGTTGGCGAGCCCGACCTGGCCATAACGCTGGAGCTCGCAGTTCGAGCCCGCGGCGCGGCGCGAGACCTCATCGAAGATGGCGGCAGCGAGCGCATCGCGGCCGCCGTGACGCGCCAGCTCGCCCTCGAACGCCAGCGCTTCGTCTTCCTGAACCGGCGCGCCGGCGACCGCGTAGGCCGCGCGCGACCGCGCCGCGTGGCGTTGCGCGTCCGCGATGCGTCCGGCCTGACCCAGGTGCACCGCCAGGTCGAGCTCGAGCCCTCCGCACCGATAGCTCCAGGCCGGCGACGTGCACGACGCCAGCGCCGCGGTCAGGCCGGGCTCGATGTCGCGACCCTCGTCGCGGTGGGCGGCGATGCGAGCGCGCGCGACGACGAGGGCAAACCACGGCGACGGCGTCGGGCCGAGCGCGCGCTCGAGCGCGGGCAGGCGCGCCCGCTCACCGCCGGCCGTGACCCGCACGACCAGCGCGCCGACGTATTGATCCGCCACCGCCGGCCCGGCCGCCGCCAGCTCGGCGATGAGCGCGTCGGCCTCCGCCGTCGACAGCGTTCCCGCGATCAGCGCGCGGTAGAGGTCGTTGAAGCGGCGGCGCACGGCGAGATCAGCGGCCAGCGCCGCGTCGACGGCGGCGCGGGCGCTGCTTTCGTCGGCGATCGCGTCGAGGCTCTCGGCCACCGGCGCCAGGGCGCGGATCGCGTCGGCGTCGCCGGCGGTGCGCAACGCGTCGAGGAAGTAGATGCGAGTGAACCCCGGAGCACGGAGCACGTCGGCGCCGGTGAGACCGGCTACCGCGTGACCGGCGACCAGGGCCTGGCCGCGCTGGTCGAGGTCGGCACGGTCGCGATCGCGCTGCGTGATGCGGGCGCGCAGGGCCTTCGCCCGCTCGGTGGCCTCCTCGGCCCAACCGGGCTCCCCCCGCGCGGCGACGGCGTCGAAGGCCGCGGCCGCGGCCAGGGGCAGCTCGAGATCGCGCAGCGCCAGCGCTCGGTTCCAGAGTGCGCGCGCGTGCCGGGGATCGCGCCGCAGCGCGGCCTCGGTCTGGACCAGCGCCTCCTCGGGACGCCCGCGCAGGAGCGCGAGCGCGGCCCGATCGGCGGCGGCGTCGGCGGTGTCGCCCAGCTTCGAACCCATCGCCTCGGCGCGGTCGAGCTCGCGGGCCAGCGCGTGGGACGCCAGCAGCCCAGCGTGATCGCCCGCGCGCTCGAGCGCCGCCAGCGTCGCCATCGGGATGCTCTCGGCCGGCGAGCTTCCGCGCGCCACCGAGTACGGACGATGTCGATCGAAGGCGGGCGCACCGAAACGGACCTCGACGGCGCGCTTGTCGGCGAGCGCGACCACGGCGTCGCCGTCGAGCTTGCCGCCGCGCCCGACCAGCACCATCACCAGCACCGCCGCCGCCACCGCGGCGAGGAACACCGCCGGCGCCACCCAGCGCCGGCGGCGGATCGGCGTCACGGTCGCGACCGGCGTCATCTCGGACACCGGCCGCTCGCGCTTCGCCGGCCCGCCCTCGCGCATCGCCGCCGCCAGCCCCATGAGATCGTCGAGCTCGGCCTGGCAGCGCGCGCACCCGACCAGGTGCTCCTCGAACGCGCGCGCCGCCGCGTCGTCGAGCTCGCGATCGAAGTAGGGGCCGATCGCGTCGTGCTCGCTGCCCGTGTCGCTCGACGTCTCACTCATCGCGCCCTCCGAAGAGCTCGCGCAGCTTGCGCCGCGCTCGCAGCACGCGGGTTCCGACGGTGTTCTTGGGGATGTTCAGCCGGGCCGCGATCTGCTCGTAGGACAGTCCCTCGAACGCGAACAGCTCGAAGACCGCCCGCTGCTCGGCTGGCAGCTCGGGCAGGCGGCGGCGGATATCCTCGGGCTCGAGGCGCTGCCACCACGGCACTGCTTCGACCACCGGCGCCGCCACCGGCACCTCGTCGATGTCGTCCTGCCGCGGGGTACGGCTCTGGCGACGCAGCCGGTCGATGAAGAGGTTGCGCATCACGCGGATCATCCAGGGCCGGGGATCGTCGGTCGGGATCCGATCGAGATGCCGCACCGTCCGCTCGAGCACGTCCTGGACCAGGTCGCGCGGGTCGAGCGGCGGCCGGCATAGCCGGGTCGCCATCGCCAGAAGGAAGTCACGGTCGTCGGGAGTGATGTTCGCGCGGACCGTTCGGGCATCCGCGATCGGGATGACGTCGGTCGCAGGCGAATCTTCCGCGTTATCTCGGGATCGTCCCACGGTCCCCCGCTCAGCATACGCGCGATCTCCTTGGAATCCCCCGCGGTCAGGCCGAGATCAGGACTTGGTCAGGGAAGAAGCGACCGGGGCCGGCGTACTGGTGGGGGAACGATCATCAAGGAGTCGAGATGAAGAACGTCCTGAACGCCGCCTTGCTCGCCGCAACCGTCCTGGCCGGATGCGTGACCGAACCTGGCACCGGTCCAGCCGACACCAGCACCACCCAGGAGGAGCTCCTGGCGTGCCTGCCGTCGCCGTCCTACGACGACATCTACGTGCCGCCAGCCAAGGCCTGGACCGGCCTGCCGGCCGAGACCCCCAGCAAGGCGTTCGTCATCATCGACGGGAAGGGCGGAGGCACGTGGACCGCCTACGCGGTCGACGTCGCCAACCGGCAAGTCGTCTGGACCCGGACGCTGTCCAGCAGCAACCTGGTCAGCGCGACCGACACGATGGGCCTGGCCGGCATCGGCTTCTGGTTGCGGCCGCCGCCGCTCCCACGCCCGGGCCCGCCCGGAAGCGAGCTGCTCTATTCGGCCGAGGTTGGCCGCGCCGCGGTCGACGCCGTCGATCAGCACTTCTGATCGGCCCGCGCCGATGACGGCGCGAAAGATCCGCGAGCGGCGACGTTCCGCGGATCGATGGGCAACCCGACCAGCTTGGCGCCGACGGTCGCCGCTCGTGCGACGGCGCGCGCGTCCCACGGCGGCGGCCCCGAGCCGGGCCGCCGCTGGGCCCGCTTTCGCATCCACCAGCCCCTCGGCGCCGGTGGCATGGGCACGGTCTACGCGGCCTACGAACCCGAGCTCGATCGCATGGTCGCGCTCAAGGTGCCGCTGCCCGCCATGGCCGGCAGCGGCCACGCGCACGAGCAGCTGCGCCGCGAGGCCCAGGCCATGGCGCGGGTGTGCCACGCCGGCGTGGTGCCGATCCACACGCTGGGCGAGTTCCGCGGCTGGACCTACTACACGATGGCGCTGGTGCGCGGCGTCAGCTTCCGCGCCCACTTCGCGACGCCGCGGCCCTGGGCCGAGATCCGGCGCGCGTTCCTCGACGTCGCGCGCGCGCTCGCTGCGATCCACGCCGCCGGCGTCGTGCACCGCGACGTCAAGCCGAGCAACCTGCTCTACGGCGACGACGGCCGGGTGCGCATCACCGACTTCGGGATCGCGTCGCCGGTCGTGACCGACGAGTCTTCGTCGGGGACGCCGGCCTACATGGCGCCGGAGCAGTTGCGCGGCGCGTTCGGCGACGACCGCACCGATCAGTTCAGCTTCGGGGTGACGCTGTTCGAGGCCCTGCATCGTGTGTCGCCGTTCGACGGTGTCCATCCCGAGGAACGCCTCCGCGCCATCGCCGCCGGCCCGCGGCCGGCGCCGAGCCGGGTGCCCGGGACCCTCGACGGCATCGCCCGCCGGGCGCTGTCGGCGGCCCGTAGCGATCGCTTCCCCGACATGCACGCGGTGGTGGCCGAGCTGGCGGCCGCGGCCTGAGCCCGCGGCCGCGGCCGCCGCGCTCATTGATCGTCGTCGGTGACGTCGATCTCCACCACCGTCTCGATCGCGCCGGGTGTGGTGAGCTTGCAGACCGTGGTGTTGTCGGTCGCGTCGGGATCGTGGGGCGCGTTCACGCCGACCTCCTGGGCGATGGCGTGGTTCGCGGGCGTGAAGGTGAGAGAGAACAGCGACAGCTTGGCGACGGTCGGTTCGTCGACCACGAGCGTCACCGTGACCGGCCCGGCGGGGATGAACGCAAGCTTGACCCACAGCGCTTCGTTGGCGCCCTCGGTGAGGGTCAAGACCGGTGGATCGACCAGCACGCGCTGGACGTCATCGTCGTCGACCGAGGCCTGGATCGTGCGGGGCCCGAGGCCGGTCGCCGTGGCGGTGAGCGTGGCGCTCTCGTCGGCGAGGTCGAGATCGCCGACGCCGGTGATCGTCACGTTCTGGAGCTGGTTCCAGGTGCCGGTGGTGAAGGTCAGCGGCGCGCTCACCGAGGCCGCCGCCGGGTCGCTCGAGGTGACGGTGACGGTGGTGGTTGCCAGCGGCTGCGCGGTCAGGCGAACGCCGAAGGTGGCGGTGCCCCCCTCGACCAGCGTCACCGCCGTGTCGGTGGTCTCGATCGCCAGCACGTCGTCATCGGTCACGTTGGCGGTGACGCGTGCGCTGACGCCGGCGGCAGCGGCGACCAGATCGATGGCCGCGCTCGCCGAGGCTGCGTCGGCATCCGACACGCCGGTCACGGTGACGGTCTGGCTGGTCGCGTACGCCGCCGGGCTGAACACCAGGCTCGACGGCGAGGCGGCGGCCAGGAACGGATTGGCGCTGGCGACGGTCACCGTGACCGCCGACGCCGGTTGGTACGCCAGCCGGACCTGGAAGGTCGCGGACCCGCCTTCGGCCACGGCGAGGGTGGCCGGCGCGACGGTGATCGACTGGACGTCGTCGTCGTCGACCGCGGCCGACACCGTGCGCGCGGCCAGGCCGGTCGCCGACAGCGTGATCGTGACGCTCTCGTCGGCCAGATCGACATCGGCGGGCGCCGACGCGGTCACGAGCTGGGCCTGGTTCCACGTCGACGGTGTGAACGTGAGTGTGGGCGGCGCCACCGCGACCGCGGCCGGGTCGTCCGACGCCAGGGCGACCGTCACCGCGGCCGCCGGCTGCTGGCTGAGACGGACCTCGAAGGTGCGGGTGCCGCCTTCGGCGAGTAGACCGAGGTTGGTGGTCGACGGCTGGATGCCGAGGACGTCGTCGTCGATCACCCGCAACGGCACGTCGAGATCGGCCAGCCCGGCGGCGCGCAAGGCCAGGCTCGCGGCGCCCGGCGCGGTGTCGACGTCGTGCACCGCGGTCACCGTGATGGTCTGGTCGACGTCCCAGGTCTGGGGCGCGAAGGTCAGCGTGGCCGGCGCGACGGTCGCGACCGCGGCGCTGGCGCTGGTCGCGGTCACCGTGACCGGTGCCGAGGGTTGCGCGCTGAGCCGGACCAGGAGCGGTGCGGTACCGCCCTCGCTGACCTCGAGCATCGCGCCCGGCGTCGCGACCAGAGCGACGGTGTCGGGATCGGAGACCGCGACCGCCACGCTGACCTGGTCGCGATCGGGTGCCCGCAGCACGATCGTCACCGCCTCGTCGAGGACATCGACGTCGGTCACGCCCACGACGGTGACCGTGCGCGGCGCGACCTCGCCGGGCGGGAACACCACCTGGTTGGGGGTGGCCGACGCGCCCCCCGGCGCACTCGACTCGACCGTCACCGTCACGCTGGTGTCCGCCGGCGCAGCCAGCGCCACCGTGAACGACGCGGTCGCCCCCTCGTCGACGTCGAGGCGGTCGCTGCTGACCACCAGGGCGCCGGCCACCGCCGCATCGACCGCGGCGTCGGGCGGATCGCTGCCTCCGTCGACACCGGCGTCCTCGAAGACGAGGACGTTGCCGCACGCCGCGAGGGCCAGCAGGAAGACGAGGGGACCGAGGACACGACGACCGATAGAGGTGCTCATGTCCGTCGGGACGCCGGCGGTCGCAGATCTTCCCGACCGATGTTAGAAGTAGACAGTTCTACTTTCTATTTGCCCGGCCTACGGTCCTCGGCCGAGGAGGATGACCATGAAGCGCACGCTCGTCACCCTGGTTGCCGGGCTGGCCGCGTCAACATCGATGTTGACCGCCTGCGGCGAGTCGAACGACGGCGATGGCGGCGATGACGACCAGCCGCCGATGGACATCGCCGGCTGCGACGGCGCGACCCTGCTCTCGTCACCGAACGATCCGGCGCAGCCCGGGCCGTGGCCGGTGGGCGCGCGCACCGTGACCATCGGCCGCCTCACCGTCGAGGTGTGGTACCCGGCGATGCCCGGCTCGGACGCGGGCCAGACGCCGATCCGCTACGACATCCGCCAGGCCCTCAACCCGTCGCAGCGCGCGCTGATCCCCGACGCCGACAACCCCTGGCAGGCCTGTGACTGCTTCCGCGATCTCCCGCTCGACGCCGGGCACGGACCGTATCCGGTGATCGTGTTCGTGCACGGCACCGCCGCGTTCCGCCACCAGTCGGTGTCCCAGGCCCGCCACTGGGCGAGCCGCGGCTTCGTCGTGGTCGCCGCCGATCACCCCGGCTTGATGCTGGGCGACTTCCTGGCCATGGCCTGTCCCGACGATCCGTCGGGCGCGCAGGACCTGTCGGGCGACATCGACGCGATGCTGGCGGCGCTGGCCACGCCCACGGGCCCGCTCGGCTTCCTCGCCGGCAAGCTCGACGTCACGCGCGTCGCGGTGGCCGGTCACTCGGCCGGCGGCAGCGCGGCGGCCGGCGCGACCGGAAAGCCCGGCGTGCGGGTGGTCGCCGCGCTCGCCGGCGGCGCCAGCGCGGCCGATGGGCCCGCGCTCGAGCGCGTGCTGTTCATGGGCGGCACCAACGACAACGTCGTCCAGTTCTCGCGCGTGACCAGCGCCTGGACGGGCTCGGCGACGCCGCGCCACCTGGTCGGCATCGGCGGCGCCGGCCACCTGGTGTTCAGCGACCTGTGCGAGACCCGGAACGCGGCCGGCAAGGACCTGCTCGCCATCGCCAGCGACTATCAACTCTGCGGCGCGTCCTTCGCCGGCCTGCTCTTCGATTGCAACCCCGAGTACGTCGGTGGTCAGGTCGGCTGGGACATCACCAACTACGCGACCACGGCGGCGTTCGAGTCGGTGCTGCACTGCTCGACCAGCACGCGCGGTCTCGACAGCGTCGACGACGCGTACGCGCAGGTCGAGAGCTACATGGAAGCGCTGTAGCGCGCGAACCGCGTCACTCGGTCGGCGTGAGCGCCCCCTGCTCGTCGAGGTGACGGAAGTAGCGGCGGGTGACGTTCCACGCCAGCCAGTTGCCACCGCTGCCGGTCAGCACCCACGGCGTGTAGGCGTAGAGCGACGAGGTGGCGTGGCTCTTCGGCGTCACCGTGAGGGGATCGAGCGTGCGCTTGGCCCGGCCCATCACCCACAGACCGTTGCCGGCGACCGAGCCGTCGTACCAGCGCCGCAGCGTGGTGGCCGCGCACTGGACCTGGCGATCGAGGCCCTTGTAGGCGGTGTTGCAGGAGCGGTTGTCGGGGCAGCCGCAGCCGAAGGCGTAGTCGACGCGCGAGCCGGTCGGGCGCACGGTCTTGCTGACCAGCGACTTCTCGACCTGCATGCGCGCCACCATCACCACCGGGTTCACGCCGGCGGCCTGCGACGCCACCACGATCGCCTCGGCCGCCGGCACGCCTGCGATCGTCGCGTCGGCCAGCCACGAGCGGTTGCCGTAGGGCGTGTCCTCGAAGAAGGCCTGGAGCTCGTCGGCGGTGACGGTTTCGACGTCGGTGAAGAGTGCGTCGCTCATCACCAGGTGGCGATCGAACACCGCCGGGATGCCGGCCACGTCCGCCTTGCCATCGCCGCGCTCGGGCACCGGATCGAAGTCGGTGGCCTCGTCGTGATCCTCGTAGGGCCCGACCTCGGCGCAGGCGCCGAGCGCGATCGCGGCGAGGACAGCGAGCAACGTCGTGGTCAGACAGGCGCGAGCGGGGGTGGGGACGGCCATCGCGCGGCACCGATTGCAAGGACCTTGCCGCGGCGGCTCCCGCGTCGGGGCGCCCACTTCGGTGCGAGCGCGGGGCCGCGTTGCCGACCGGGGTAGACAACCGGGCGCCCGCTGCCCACGGCCGTGCTCAGCGTGGAACGTCGAGTCGCCGCTCAGCTGCCGACGCTCCGGCGGTCGCGGTCGGCCAGCTCGCGTTCGAGGCGCACCGCGTCGTCGAGCACGACCTCGATCGACGTGTCGCCGCGGGTCACGAACTCGGCCACCGCCGCGGCCACGTCGGCGTCGCCGAGCACGCGGCGATGGCCGAGGCCGCCCGTGGTGAGCAGGCGTGCGTTCGGCCACCGGCGGACGGTGGCGACGCCCTCGGCGTACGGCACCTCCTTGTCGTCGCGATCGTGGACGACCAGCAGCGGCGTGGTCATCGCCGGCGCGAGCCGGCGGCCCTCGAGATCGTCGCGGCGCGCCATGTTGGCGTGGGCCAGCGCATGCTCGAGCTGCATGGCCGCCGCCCGTGACAGGTTGAGGCCGGTGACGAAGCGATCGACGGTCGCGCCGATGGTGAACAGGGGCGCGACGTAGACGGCCCGGTCGACGCTCATGCCGCGGGCCAGCGCGATCGTGGTGGCGGCACCGCCGAACGAGTGTGCGACCACCGCCTCGATCGGGCCGAGGCGATCGGCCACGGAGCGCAGCACGTCGGCCATCGAGGCCAGTGTGGTGGTGCGGCCGGGACTGTCGCCGTGGGCGGGCGCGTCCCAGGTCACGACGCGGCGGCCGCGGGCGACGAGCGGCGCAACCAGCCCGCCGAGCTGGGCACCGCGACCGGCCCAGCCGTGGACGAGGAGGACGGTCGGTTGCCACCCGTCCTTGTCCGGATCCTCGCCCCAGGACCAGGCCGCGAGCGGGACGCCACCAGCCGAGATGGGCAGCGCCCGCGCACCGGTGAGCAGATGCCGCTCGCGCTCCGGCCGTGGTGACCGCTGTGGGGTCAGGAACGCGCGCAGCGCCAGCTCGCTGGCGAGGCTCGGCGAGACCCGGTCGGCCAGATCGATGGCCCACTTAAAAAGCAGAACGTTCGCTCTATTTTCAATGCGTGGATCGGCCATGTGGAGGTCCTCCTTGGACATCAGCGGCAACGGGCGACCAGGGCCTCGAGTGCGCGCCGCGTGCGCGCACCGGTCCTGGGATCGCCGACCAGACGGGCGGCGGCGTGGGTCGCCGCCATGATGCCGTAGAGCTCGAAGGCGACCTGGTGTGGGTCGACGTCGGCGCGGAACTGCTTCTCGTCGATCGCCACCCGGGTGGTGGTGGCCATGACGTCGAGCAGGTCGCGCAGGGCCGCGGCCAGCGCCTCGCGGGCCGGTCCCGGGCGATCGTCGAGCTCGGCCGCCAGCGCCATGAAGATGCAGCCACCGGGGTCCGCGCCCCAGGCCAGCCAGCGCTCGAACAGGGCGCGCAGGCGAGGCTCGCCGCGCGGCGCCTTGAGCGCCGGGGCGATGACGCGGGCCACGAACTGCGCGCGGGCGTGCTCGATGACGGCCACCTGCAGCGCCTCCTTCGAGCCGAAATGGGCGAACAGGCCGCTCTTCGACAGCGCCAGCTCGCCGGCCAGCCGCCCGATCGACAGCCCCTCGACCCCGGCGGTCCGCGCCAGGACGGTCGCCCGGTCCAGGATCGCCGCCCGCGTGGCCTCGCCCTTGCGCATCACCTCAATCTAGTACGGTCGTTCTATTCAGGCAAGCGTTTCCGATCGGGTGACACCCGTTTCAGGTACGACCGTGCCTCAAAACGAGGTGCACCCCCATGAAATGACTGTTCGCCAAGACCCGCACGGAATTGGTGGCGTGCGCGAGCGCACGGTACGATGACGGGAGATGCTCGCCCGCCGGGTTATTGCCCTCTCCGCGGACAAGGCTTTCGGCAAGGTGATGGCCACGTCGCTGAAGGCAGCGGGTGGAGTCGTCGAGCTGCACCAGAGCATGGATGGGCTCGGCCGCGGTGACATCCAGGCCGCGCTGGTCGTGGTCCACCTGGACGGCGAGCTGGTGTCGGTGGTCGAGGACCTGGCGCTGCGCCTGGGCAACGACGCGCGCCTGATCGTCATCCTGCCCACGGCAGCGCTGTCGCGCACCGTCGACGTCATGAAGATCTCGGATCGAGTGGCCGGGATCCTCATCGCCGCCCACATGCGGCCGGTCGATCTGGCCGCCATGGCCACGCGCGTGCTGGCCGGCGACATCTTCGGCCTGGAGAAGCTGGTGCCGTGGGGCACGCGGGTCTACTCGACGCTGGTCGGCGACTACCAGGAGAAGTCGCTGTGCATCGCGCAGATCACCGAGTTCGCCGAGCTGATGAGCGTGCGCCGCAAGTACCGCGAAGCCATCGAGCAGTCGGTCGACGAGATGCTCATGAACGCGCTGTACGACGCGCCTGTCGACGATCAAGGCAAGCAGATCTTCGCCGAGATCCCGACCAAGAGCCGCATCCAGCTGCGCATGGAGCAGAAGGTCGTCGTCCAGTACGCATGCGACGGCAACACCTTCACGGTCTCGGTGCGCGACAGCTTCGGCACGCTCGATCGCTCCACCGTCCTCCGCTACCTGTGGAAGTGCCTGCACTCCGAGCAGCAGATCGATCGCAAGACCGGCGGCGCCGGCCTCGGCCTCTACCTCATCGCCAACAGCTCGACGCGCTTCATGTTCAACGTGCTGCCCGACGTTGCCACGGAGTGCGTGTGCCAGTTCGATCTCGAATCGCCCAAGGTCCAGCTCGAGGGCTTCGGCTTCTTCAGCGAGAAGATCGACGCCGCCGGCCGTCTCGCCGCCGGCCCCTCACGCCTCCTGCCCCAGGGCGTCGGCCATCCCGTCGAGCGCCGCACCGGCAACCGCGGCGGCCCCGAACCGCGTACACCGCGCGGCATGATCGGCGCGCTGTCGGCCGCGATCGTCCTGCTGGTGGCGCTGATCGTGATGGTGGCGTGGCCGCGTTTCGCCCGCACCCCGACGACGTCGGTGACCGTCGCCACCGAACCGGCGGGCGCGACCATCGAGATCGACGGCAGCGCCCGCGGCGTCGCCAGCGGCGGCTCGCTCACCGTCAGCGGGCTCCAGGTCGGCCGCGCCTACCGGGTGGTCGCGCGCCTCGACGGCCACAGTCCGGCCGAGACCGTGTTCCAGCCCGCCGAGGGCCCGCCCACCAACCTCGCGCTGCGGTTGGTGCCGCGGACCTCGACCGTGCTCATCGACAGCGATCCACGCGGCGCGGCGGTGCTCGCCGGCGGCGTCGAGGTCGGTATCACGCCGGTCACGGTCACCACGTTCACGCCCAACAGCGAGGTCCCGGTCACCTTCCGTCACGGCGGCTACGCCGAGGTCACGCGCTCGATCCACGTGCCGTCGCCGGGCGGCGAGGCCCAGGTCATGCAATCGCTGACCATGGACGCGGCCTTCGCCACGTTGCTCGTGACCTCGGAACCAAGCGGCGCCGACGTCTGGATCGACGGCCAGCGCCAGATCGGCATCACCACACCCACCCGCGAGCTCCTGGTCGAGGCCGGCAAGCGCCACGTCGTCGGCATCCGCCTCGGCAAGTTCGCGCCCGCGTCGGTCGCGGTCGCGCCCGGCCAGGGCGCCCGCAACGTGCCGGTCCACGCCGCGCTGGTGCCTGGCGCCGCCATCGCCGTCAGCGCCAACCTCGACGCTCGCGTCACCATCGCCGGCGTCAAGGGCTGCATCAAGCAGCCCCTGCCCTTCGACTGCGCCGTGCCGGCCGGCAATTACCAGGTCGACGTCGAGACCACCAAGATGACCGGCAAGGTCCGCCGTCTGGTCGAGGTCAAGGACGACACCGTCGAGGTCAACCTCGAGCTGGGCTGGGTCGAGGCGCCGAGCGGCAAGCGGCTGGTCTTCGGCGGCCGCGAGACCTCGCGTGTCGCCCTCGAGGAAGGCAAACGCGTGGTCATGGTGCTCGACGAGGCCGCCGGGACGACGTCGCCGGTCGACGTGCGGATCACGACCGGCCGCGCGACTTCCATCCCCTAGCGAGTGTCAGCGAGCGCTATGGCCGCCTGACCCGCGCCACGGCTTTCGGCAGTGGGGCCCGCTCGGGCTCGTCGCCGCCGAGCTCGGCCTCCACTGCTGCGGCGCCCGAGCCGTCGCGCATCTCGGTGATGAGCGCCAGCGCCTCGGCGGCGTGGTCGGAGGCCACGTAGACGTAGGCCCGGAAGCCGGCGGCGGTGATCCCCACCAGCGATGCCGTCCCCTCGCCAGGAATGATGGCCTCGATGCCGTGGGCCAGCAGCACCATCCTGATGATGGTTGCCTCGGCGGGGTCGTGGCACGTGGCCACCCGCACGGTGCGCTGGTCCGACATCTCGCCACTGTAGGGCATCGA
This sequence comes from Myxococcales bacterium, assembly GCA_005779305.1. Taxonomy (GTDB): domain Bacteria; phylum Myxococcota_A; class Polyangia; order Haliangiales; family Haliangiaceae; genus UBA2376. The sequence goes on along the minus strand of SXJR01000552.1, from coordinate 1,332 downwards.
GCGCCGCTCGGGTACTATCGTGGCATGCGCGTGCCGTTCGCCCTCGCCGGGCTGCTGCTCGCGGCCCCGGCCGCGGCGGCCACGCGCACGTCGACGAGCACGCCCTACCCCGGCGTCGTCCACGAGGAGTGGAGCGAGGGCACCATCCCCGCGCTCATCCACGTGGTTCGCGTCGATCTGACCTCGGCCGAGATCACGGTGCGCGCCACCCGCGAGGACGATCGCGGGCGCACGGTGAGCGCGTTCGCCGCCGGCGTCGGCGCCCAGATCGCGATCAATGGCGATCTGTTCGCTCCCGCCGGCTACGTGCCCGACGGCCTGGCCATGGGCGACAGCGCGCCGTGGAGCTCGACCACCGACGACGGCACCTCGGCGCTGTTCCGTTTCGGCAAGGTCGCCAACCGCACCGACGGCCTCATCATCGTGCCCGAGTCGGTGGTGGCGCTGGGTGATCTGCCCTCGTTCGTGACCGGCGTGATCGGCGGCCGCCCCATGCTGGTGCGCGCCGGCCAGGCGGTGACCAGCTTCGACTGCGCCGACAGCGGCGCCATCGCCTGCCTGCGCGCGCCTCGCACCGCCATCGGCCTCTCCGACGACAACCGCCGGCTGTGGCTGGTCGTCGTCGACGGCTGGCAGGCCGGCTCGACCGGCATGACCGCGGCCGAGCTGGCCGGCTTCCTCCGCGATCGCGGCGTACGCGACGCCATCGCCCTCGATGGCGGCGGCGCGTCGGCCATGGTCATCGCCAATCAGGGTGGCCTGGTCTCGAGCCCGTCGGACGGCGTCCAGCGCCCGGTCGCCAACCACCTCGGCATCGTCTTTGGCGCCCAGCCGCCGGGCACGCTGCTCGGCAAGGTCCGCGACTCGAGCCTGACCGGGCCCGACATCGCCGGCGTGCGGGTGACGCTCGACGACGGCAGCGTGATCACCACCGACACCGTGGGCACCGGATACAGCTTTGCCGTCAGCCCCCGCTACGCCTGCGTGACCGCCGAGAAGATCGGCTTCAACACCGTCACCCAGTGCAAGCAGGTCGATCCCGGCATCCTCAACTACAACTCGATCGTGATGTTTCCCGTCGGCACCGGGCCGGACGCCGGTCCCCCCGACGCCGCGGTCGATGGCGGCGGCGCCCTCACCGACGCCGGCGACGGCGGCGGCGGCACCGGCGACGGCGGCTTCGTCTGCTGCGAGTGAAGGACGTTGTTGTTCGGCAAGTAGCTGATTGACGACGACAACAAAATCCGGCGCTGTATCTAATAAGGTGCCATCCAGATCAAACATCACTGCGCGAATAGGTTTGGCCATTATTCACTGACCTTTTTTGGATAT
>SXJR01000551.1 GCA_005779305.1 Myxococcales bacterium | reverse complement strand
GGATGGCGTCCACGAGTACACCTACGTCGCCCGCGCCACCACGCCCGGCAACTTCGTGGTCCCGCCGTCCAAGGCCGAGGAGATGTACATGCCCGAGACCTTCGGCCGCAGCGCCAGCGACCGCGTCATCGTCGAGTAGCGAGCCACGGCCGGGCGGGTCAGGGCACGCCGTCGATGACCTGGACCGGAGAGGGTTCCGACGCCGTGCCGGCGCCGACCTGCCCCCATCGGCTCGCGCCCCAGCAGTAGAGCGCGCCGGTGTCGCTGATGGCGCAGGTGTGGAACTGTCCGGCGGTGACCTGCGTGTACGCTGGCACACCCTCGCCCTGCGGGTCGCGGATCGCTGTCGGCGGCAGCGAGCTCATCGACGCGATCGCGGTGCGCTGGTACTGATCGTTGTTGCCCCAGCAGTAGATGGTGGAGCCATCGAGCCCGCAGGTGTGGTTGAGCCCGGTGGCGACGCGGTCGTACTGGTTCGGAATCGGCACCGTGACCGGCGCGTCCTTGTGCATCGCATCGGCGGCGCCGACCTGGCCGAAGCCATTCGCGCCCCAGCACTTGACCACGCGATTCGCGGTGATCGCACAGCGGTGATCGCCGGGACCGACCGAGAGCGCGGTCGCGTCGGTCAGGTTCATCACCGGCTGCGGAAACGTCGACGGCACCGACAACGAGCCCCAGCCGAGCTGCCCGAAGGCGTTGCTGCCGAAGCAAAGCGTCTGCGCACCCTCGATCCAGCAGCCGCTGCTGGCGCCCATCGTGAACGAAGCGTTGGGGAACACGCCGCCGGTCAAGCTCACGTCTGCCGGGGTGTCGCTGTCGATGTAGCTGGAGGTCGCGAGCTCGGGCTCGCCCCAGCAGCGAAGTCCAGCAGGGTTGGTCCCGCAGGTGACGTTGCCCGCACCCAGCAACGCGACCGTGAAGAAGATGCTGCCGTTGTCGATGGCGACAACCGGCGCTGGCCCGACGATGCCGGCCACGCCGAGCTGCTGGGCCTGATCCGATCCCCAGCACACGATCTCGGTGCCGCCGGGTGGATCCCGCCGCACGCAGGTGTGGCTCGAGCCGACGACCACGTGGGTGACGGCGCTGCCCGCCGCCACCAGCACCGGAGCCCGTCGCGGGAGCCCCGTGACGGTGCCGTCGAGCTGCCCGCTCGAGCTCTGTCCCCAGCAGTAGAGCTCGTTCTGGTCGGCGGTCGCGCCGGCGAGGATGGCGCAGGTGTGGGCGCGGCCCGCGGCGACCGCGCTCCACGAACGGCCGGCGCGCACGCTCTCGCCGATGCGCAGCGGACGGCGGTGATCGCTGGCGTTGCCGACGCCGATCTGGCCGTCGGCATTGTCGCCCCAGCAGCGGAGCGTCCCGCCCGCCGCGCCGGCTCCCGACAGCGCACACGCGAACAGGTGACCGGCGCCCACCGCGAACGCGGTATCTACGACGCCGGCCGAGGGCCCCGCGGTGGCCAGGAGGAAGGTGCCGTCGCCGCGCTCGCCGAAATCGTTGGCGCCCCAGCATCGCACGGTGCCGGACTCGTCGGTCGACGCCGCGGCCCCCTGGATGCCGCACGCGCCATACTGCCCCAGCGCGATCGATTTCCACTTCGGCGACGCGCCGGCGTCCACGACCGCGGACGGATTGCCGGTGTTGACCGACATGCCGATGCCGAGCTCGCCGGCGCCGTTCCGGCCCCAGCAACGGAGAACGGAGGTGACGCTGTCGATGCCGCAGCTGAAGCTGTCGCCGGCGGCGACGACGGTGTAGACGCTCGCGCCGCCGATCACGCGCGCCTTGTCGGAGAAGCCGCCGACCAGCGAGCCGCCCTCGCCTTCACGGTTGTCGCCCCAGCAGTAGACCTTGCCGTCGTCGGCGATCGCGCAGCTATGGTCGGTGCCCGAGGTGATCGACCGCCAGCTCGTGGTGGTGGGCAGCACCGCGGTGTCATCGATCGGCATCGGCGCCGCCTGCATGGCGGCGCCGGTCATGCCGAGCTGGCCGCGCTCGTTGTTGCCGAAACACATCACCACCTGAGTCGGGCCGCCGGTGCTCTGCAGTACCGCGCACGTGTGGTCCCCGCCGGCGGCGATCTGCCGCCAGATCTGATTGGCCGGGGTGGTGACCTGATGAGGTGGCGTCGGCGACGCGGCGCTGCTGCCGGTCTGGTAGCTGTAGTTTTCGCCCCAGCACCAGAGCTGGGCGTCGCCGACCGTCGGCGCCCACAGACCACAGGTGTGAGCCCGGCCGGCCGTGACGTCGCGCCACTCGCCGTCGGCCATCGCCGGCAACACGCGCTGGGGCACGGCGGCGTGATCGTCCGCGGTCACGACCCCGAGCTGGCGCGACTCGTTGGCGCCCCAGCACCAGAGCCGACCCATCGTGTCGACGGCACAGGCGTGGTGAAAACCGACGGCGAGCGTCCGGTACAGGCGTTCGGTCGACGGTGCGTCGGACGTGGCGTCGTCGACGCCGCTGTCGGTGGCGTCGAGCTCGGCGGCGTCGCCGCCGCACACGGTGCCGCTGCCCGGCTGGATGCAGAACCCAGTCTCGCAGGTGAGGCCGCCCGGGCAACCGCTCGCCGCCGTGCACTGCAGCGCGCACTCGGTTGGAGACGGCCGGTAGCAGCCACCCACGGCGGCGAGCATGTACATCCACACCGCCGCCGCAGCGGTTCGCATCGTCACCGCTTCAGGGTGCCACAGCTGCGGGCGGCCGGACCAGCCGGCCGATCGGAACCAGCTCGAGATTGAGGCCTCCCGGGTACCAGTAGCTGGTGTCCATGCCGTAGCCGTAGACCGAGATGCCGATGGGCATCGAGCCGGTGATCGAGTGGTTGCCGTCATTGGCCGGGCCGGCGCCGAGCGGCGTGATGCGGGCCAGGCTGTACCCGGTGGTGCCGATGGGCGTGAAGTTGGTCACCGCCACGCCGTCGAGCATCACGGTCGCCCCGGTGGGCGCGGTGATGTCGACATAGTTGGTCGTGTAGTTGGTGGGCGCGTGGAACAGGTAGAACATCCGGTACTGCTCGACCGGCACCGACAGCGCCATCGCCGGATCGCCGGTCCCGCCGGCCACCGACGAGCCCTCCATGAGCTGGGCCACCAGCACCTTGTGGTTGGCCGTGATCATGTAGCTCGCCGCTTGACGCGAGATCTGGACGAAGTCGCCCGGCAGCGCGATCGTCGAGGGCGCGCCGGCCTGGGGCGGTTCGTAGCTGAGCGTGGTGTTGGGCTGGGTGGCGACGATCCGCACCATCTCCTCCTTGCCGTTGGGGATGGTGGTGACCGCCGGCGCGTTGATGATGTAGCGGTTGGACAGCGCGTCGACCGGGAACATCGACTCCTCGATGTGATCGCAGAAGCCGAAGCCGTCGGGGATGTTGGCGCAGTAATGGGCGCCGATGACCTGGACCGACTTGTCCGAGGTGACGTGGCTGCCGGTCATGTCGGCGGCGGCGGTGCCGAGCTCGATCACGTCGCCCTTGTTGAGCATCACCGTCTGCGGCACGTTGGCGACGAACGCCGGCGCGCCACCCTCGGCGGTGGTGGCCGCCTTCGAAGTGATGGTCACCATGGTGTTGTCCTGGTAGGCGGTCACCGCCATCAGGCTCGGCGATAGGTTGGCCGTCTGCGGCCAGGTCACGACGTAGTAGTCGCGTCGCCACGCGTTGGTCGGGAACAGGAGCGACGCGTCATTGGTGTACGAGTTCTCGGGCGCACCTGGCTTGGTGTAGTCGAGCGGGTTGAACTGGTAGACCGTGACCGGCACGTTCGAACGCAGGTGGTACGAGCCGCCGTTGGCGCGCGCCGAGTTGGGGTGCGCCGACTGGCAGTTCGACCAGCTCTGCCCCAGGCACAGCTTGAGCGCGCCGACCCAGGGCAGGCGACGGATCGCCACGCTGTTGGCGGCCACGGTGAAGACGTCGGCCGCGGTCAGCGCTCCGCCGTCGATGGTCACCTGGGCGGGTGTGCTGGTCGTGTTGGAGACCGCGACCGCGAAGTCGTAGACCTGCGAGACCATGTTGCCGGTCACCGTCGGCCAGTAGTCGCAGCCCACGTAGGTCTCCCCGACGGCGATGGGCGAGCACGCGCCCTCGCACACCCCGCTGGCCCCGCAGCTCATGCCCTGAACCGGATCGCAGTGGACCTCGACGAAGCCCGAGCCGTCGGCACGACAGGCGGTGGAGATGTCGCCGTTGCAGGTGCCGGTGTTGGGCTGACACACCACGCACCCCAGCTGCGGATCGCAGGCCTGCGCGCAGGTCTGCGAGTCGCCGAAGGTGCCGCCCTGGCAGGTCTGCAGCACGTTGCCGCTGCAGCGTTGCTGGCCGACGGTGCAGGTGTTGCTGCCGCCGTCGCCGTCGTCGTCGTCGTCACCCGACGTGGTCGACGGGCCGCAGGCGGTCACCGCGAGGAGCGCGCACGCGAACACGGCGACCAGATGTGCTGGCTTGATGGACATGGAGTCCCCCTGCCGGCATCCAACCATCGTTCACGCGGGTTGGGAAGCCCCTGTGCTGCGACGCACAGCGTCGAGGTGGCACCGGCGCGGCCGGCCCGTCGGCGCCGCCCCAGCGCGTAGACTCGAGGCGTGCTCGCCGGCCTGCTCGCCGCCCTCGGACTCACGATCCCGGCCCTCCCGGCCTCGGCGGTCCCGGCCGGGACCTACGTCCCGCGCCGGGTCCACGTCGCGCCCCACGGCGGCTTCTCGCACGTCATCTACATGAACGACTGCCGGCCGGGCGGCTGCATCGTGGTGCCGGGCGACGACGACTCGCGCAGCAACCGCTCGAGCATCCCGCAGATGACGTCGCAGCTCGACGCCTGGCCCCACGGCGACGCCGAGTGGGACGAGCTGGTGCGCTGCGTGCGCGAGACCTACGCGCCGTTCGACATCCAGATCGTCACCGACGACCCGGGGCAGGCCTCGCACTTCGAGGTCTTCGTCGGCGGCGACCCCGAGGACCTCCAGTTCTCCGACGCGCTGGGCGTGGCCCCGTTCATCCCGTGCGGCGGCATCCAGGACAACGTCCCGACGTTCGTGTTCGCCAACGTCGACAACCGGACCGACGTCCTGTGCTGGGCGGTGGCCCAGGAGACCGCCCACGCCTTCGGCCTCGATCACGTGCTCCTGCGCGACGATCCGATGACCTACCTGACGCCGCCCTACCGCAAGCGGTTCCAGAACCAGGCCGGCTCCTGCGGCGAGACGATGAACGAGCCGCGCGAGTGCTTCTGCGGCGACGCCAGCCAGAATAGCTACGCGTTCCTGAGCGCGACCTTCGGCGCGTCCAACCTGCCGGCCCCGGGCGTGGTGATCACCTCGCCCCACGCCGGAGCCTGGGTGGTCCCCGGGGCGCCGGTCTCGTTCACGGTCGACTCGCTCCTGGCCATGCAGGAGGTCGCGCTCGCCGTCGACGGCGCCACCACCTCGTCGCTGGGGCAGCCCCCGTTCGCGTTCAACCTGCCGCTGGTGATGACGCCGGGCCCGCACCAGGTGCGGGTGCGGGCGGTGGACCAGCGCGGGCTCGAGGGGCAGGCCGAGGTGAACGTGGTGGTGCTCGGGGCCTGCGGCGGCGGCACGACGTGCGGCTCGGGGACGGTGTGCCTGGGCGGCGTCTGTCTGCCCGACGCGTCGCAGCCCGGCGGGCTGGGCGCGACCTGCGAGACGCCGGTGGAGTGCGGCTCCGGGCAGTGCACCGCGACCGCCGAGAATGGCGCGGCCTGCACCGCACCGTGCGACGACGGCCGGCGCTGCCCAGGCGGGTTCACGTGCGCGGGCGACGGGGTCGGCGTGTGCTGGCCGGCGGGGGAGAGCGGCGGCTGCGGCGCCGGGGGGACGGGTGGGGGTGGGGGTGGCTGGATCGTGATCCTGGGGCTGACGCTGGCAGCAGGTGGAAGGGCAAGGACAAGGGCTAGGACAAGGGCAAGGGCAGAGCTGTGATATGACGCGGGCCAGATGGCCAGCGATCCTTCCTCACCGTCGACGAAACCCGTCGAGCCCTTCATCCCCGCGTCGCAGAGTCTGCCCGAGCTGACGCTCGGCGTCGTGATCCTGGGCTCGATCCTCGCCGCCATCCTGGGTGCCGCCAACGCCTACCTGGGCATGTTCGCCGGTATGACCGTGTCGGCGTCGATCCCCGCGGCGGTGGTGTCGATGGCGATCCTGCGCTTCTTCAGGGGCAACATCCTCCAGAACAACCTGGTGCAGACCGCGGCCGCGTCGGGCGAAGGCCTGGCCGCCGGCGTCATCTTCACCCTGCCGGCCCTGGTCATCCTCGGGGTCTGGTCGCGCTTCTCGTACGTCGAGACCGCGATGATCGCCGGGTTCGGCGGTCTGCTCGGCGTGCTCTTCACCATCCCGCTGCGCCGCGCGCTCATCATCGATCAGCCGCTGCAGTTCCCCGAAGGCGTCGCCACCGCCGAGGTGCTCAAGGTCGGCGCCTCCAGCTCGTCGGGCGGGCTCGGCGTCATCGCCCTGGCCGCCGTCGTCGGCGCCATCGGCAAGGTCGGCTCGACCGGTCTCAAGCTGTTCGGCGAGACCGCGGTCAAGGCCGGCTGGCTCACCGACAAGGCGACGTTCTACGTCGGCTCGAACCTGTCGCCGGCCCTCATCGGCGTCGGCTTCATCGTCGGCCTCAACGTCGCGCTCGTCATCTTCGCCGGCGCCGTGGTCAACCGCTGGATCGCGGTCCCGCTGTTCGGCGAGCTGGCCGACGCCGGCTCGATCATGACCGACAAGGGCGTGACGCTCGCCGAGATGCTCAAGGGCCAGAGTGCGGTCGACTCGGCCGACATCATCCACAAGTACGCGACCCGGTACCTCGGCGTCGGCGGCATGCTGGTCGGCGGCTTCTACGCCCTGTTCAAGCTGCGCTCGTCGCTCCTGTCGGGCGTGAAGGCCGGCATGGACGCCTACAAGAAGGTCAAGGCCGGCGGCTCGGCGTCCATCGTGCGCACCGAGCACGACATGCCGATGAACTACGTCCTCATCCTGATCGTGGCCTCGGTGATCCCGCTGTTCTTCATCTTCAACCACTTCGTCCACTCGATCTGGATCAGCGCGGTGATGGCGGTCGTGATGCTGATCGCCGGCTTCCTGTTCTCGGCGGTGGCGTCGTACATGGCCGGCCTGGTCGGCTCGTCGAACAACCCGGTCTCGGGCATCACCATCGCGACCATCCTGACCTCGGCCCTCCTGCTCCTCGCCATGGGCGTCGACAGCAAGGCCGGCCCCATCGCCGCTATCCTCATCGGCGGCGTGGTCTGCTGCGCCGCCTCGATCGGCGCCGACAACGTGCAGGACCTCAAGTGCGGCCAGCTGGTCGGCTCGACGCCCTGGAAGCAGCAGGTGATGCAGATCATCGGCGTGATCGTCGCCGCCTCGCTGATGGCCCCGATCCTCAACCTGCTCCACGAGTCGTACACGATCGGCTCGAAGGCGCTGGCCGCGCCCCAGGCCAACCTCATGGGCTCGGTGTCCATGGGCGTGTTCAAGGGCGGCCTGCCCAAGCTCTACATCGGCATCGGCGCCGCCATCGCCGTGGGCGTGATCATCCTCGACAACGTCGCCCAGAAGCTGAAGTGGCCGTTCCGCACCCCGGTCATGGCCTTCGCCGTCGGCGTCTACCTGCCCTTCGAGCTGTCGACGCCCATCCTCCTGGGCGGCCTCATCGCCTGGTCGGTCAACCGCGCCATCGGCAAGGACGCCAGCGAGACTCGCCGCGCCGACGTCGAGCGCAACGGCCTGCTGTTCTCGGCCGGCCTCATCACCGGTGAGGCGCTCATGGGCGTGGTCCTCGCGCTCCTGGTCTCGCTCAAGATGGACATCACCCTGTTCAAGGGCGAATACGCCCACGTGATGTGGCCGGGCATGATCCTGGTGGGCGTGGCCATGGCCATGACCTACCGGGCGGCCCTCAAGAAGCCCTGACCCCGGCTGCTGGGGTGGGGCGTTCCCCCCGGGCCCATGGTCCGCGGACCTCATGCGACAGGGTCGATCGACCCCGGATCGCTCGGACCCGCGCTGGATCGGCCGTTGCAGTGACGGCGGATCCGCCATGCGTATCCTTCACTTCCTCGTCGTCCCCTTCGTGACTTTCGTTGCCGCCTGCGGTGGCACCAACACCGGCGGGCTGGGGCCGTGCGAGACCGGTATTCCGGACCCCGCCTGCGGGATGCCCTGCCAGGTCGACGCCAACTGCCCGTCCGGCTTCTACTGCGGCCCGGATCAGACCTGCACCGCCGACTGCGAGCGAGGCGGCGCCGGCTGCGATCCCGGCCAGAGCTGCGATTCGAGCGGGCACTGCTTCGACGACACCTCGGGCACCGACGGTAACGAGTGTCCCTCTGTGACAGTCTCGCCGATGCCGCGCATCCCCACGGTGCAGCTGCTCCTCGATCAGAGTGGGTCGATGAACCAGTCCTTCGGCGGCACCGATCGCTGGAGCGCGGTGAAGACCGCGCTCATCGGCGGCAGCGGCGTGATCACGACCCTGCAGAACCAGGTCGTGTTCGGGGCCAGCCTGTACACGTACGCTCAGGGCACCGATCCCCAGTGCCCGCGCATCACCAAGACGCCCACCCGTGCGCTCAACAACGGCGCCGCCATCTCCAGCCTGCTCAACGGCAACAACCCGGCCGCCGACACGCCCACCGGTGAGTCGATCCGCAAGGTCATCGACGACTTCCAGGCCAACCCGCCGGCCGGCAATTCGGTGCCGGTGATCCTGCTCGCCACCGACGGTGAGCCCGATCGTTGCGCCGACCCGGACGCCCACGACGCCCTGTCGCGGCAGATGTCGGTGGACGCCGCCGCCGCCGCCTATACCGCCGGCATCCGCACGGTGGTGCTCTCGGTCGGCAACCAGGTCGGCGACGACCACCTGCAGGCGGTGGCCAACGCCGGCGCCGGCATGCCGCCCGCCACCGGCACTGCGCCGTTCTACAAGGCCAACAACCCGGCCGAGCTGTCGGCGGCGCTGTCGCAGATCATCACCGGCATCCTGTCGTGCGAGTTCGATCTGTCGGGCCAGGTCGACGTCAACCGCGCCAACGAGGGCATCGTGATCCTGTCCAACAGCGGCGGCACCTGCGGCGCCGCCGGCACCCTCGACTTCGGCACCGAGTGGGAGATGGTCGACGGCAACACCATCCGCGTCCTCGGCGGCGCCTGCGACGCGCTCAAGGCCGGCAGCTGCACGCTGCAAGCGACGTTCGCGTGCGGCACCATCATCTTGTGAGCGGACGATGTAGTGTTCGGCGATGCCTGCCATCGCCGTCGTGACCGGAGCCGCCCGCGGCCTCGGCCGTACCATCGCCGCCGCACTCGCTGGGCGCGGCTATCAGGTGCTGCTCACGGACGTCGCGCTGAGCGCCGCCGAGACCGCGGCCCAGGCGATCGGCAAGGGCGCGTGGGCCATGGCGCAGGACGTCCGCGATCCCGGCAGCCACCGCGCCGTGGCGGCGGCGGCGGCGGCCCGCGGCCAGGTCGAGGTCTGGGTCAACAACGCCGGCGTGCTCAACGTGGGCGCAGGCTGGGAGACCACCGAGGCCGAGGTCCGGCGCATGGTCGAGGTCAACCTGCTCGGCGTGATCTGGGGATCGCAGGCCGCGGTCGCGACGATGCGCACCGGCGGCCATCTCATCAACATCGGATCGCTGTCGTCGATCGTCCCGGCCCCGGGGTTCGCGGTCTACTGCGCGACCAAACACGCCGTGCTGGGGTTCACCACCGCGCTGGCCGGCGACCTGCGCCGCGCGTCGATCCCGATCAAGGTCTCGTCGATCTGCCCCGACGCCGTCGACACCGACATGGTCAAGAACGTCGCCTCCCACTCGGCGAGCGACGTCCTGTTCTCGGCCGGCAGGATGCTCACCGCCGACGACGTCGCCGCCGCGGTGCTGGCCGAGCTCGACCACCCGCGCCTGATCCGCATCCTGCCCCAGAGCCGGGCGGCGCTGGTCCACGCGCTGCGCCCCTTCCCCGACATCGGCCTGCGCATCATCGAGCGCTTCGCCTCGATCGGCGCGAGGCGCAAGCGCAAGCACGCCTGACCCCCGGTCGGTCGGTCAGTTGCCGGTTGTCAGTTGCCGATGGGCGGGCCGCCGATGGTGATCGGGGCGCAGGTCGAGACGCCGGCGCCGACCACCACGTACTGCTGGTTCTGCAGCGGGACGGTGTGGGCGCCGGTGGCGCGGACGACGGCGTGGACCGAGGCGTTGGGGCTGAGGCCGGTGAGCGCGTCGACGGTGGTGACGAAGACGTAGAAGGTGCCGCCCCACTGCGCGAAGGCCCAGGCCTGGACGGCGCGGCCGCTGGCGGCCAGATCGAACATCATGCGGGTGCCGACGCCGGCGCCCGAGGCCTTGTCGATCTGCTGCACGAAGGCGTTGGCGACGGTGTCGGGGAAGAACGCCCACAGGGTGGCGTCACCGAGACCGGTGAACTCGGCCGAGTACATGGCCGACGGGCCGATGGCGTTGACGCGGTTGACGGCGTAGGTGGTCGTGTCGATCCAGCCCAGCGAGCCCGAGCTGGTGGCGTCGACGTTGCCGCCGCCGATCCACAACTTCTCGGTGTCGCCGCCGGCGGTGTCGGTGACGTAGCCCATGCCGAACAGGTTCCAGGTCTGGCCGCCCACCGCCTGTGACGGCACGAACGGCGTGGCCGTGCAAGCCGCGTTCTGCGTCGACGCGGTGTAGAGCTTGCCGCTCGAGTAGAGGATCCAGGCCATGGCGTTGCGATCGACGGCCATCGAGAACGGCGTGGCCGCGCCGCCGCCGGGCTGGAGCGACGTGCCCGGCGCCGGGCACGCGAGCTGGCCGATGACGCGGTAGGGGCCACCGGCCATGCCGATCAGGCGCGGATCGAACGAGAGGAGGCGGTAGGTCTGATCGACGACGTAGATGAGGTCGACGCCGTCGGCGGTGCAGGCGCGAGTGCACATGCCGTTCGAGCACTCGGTGCCGGCCATGCAGGTCTCGACCGTGGTCCCGAAGGTGCCGTCGGCGTCGCAGGTCATGACCGTGTTGCCGTTGCAGGCGTTGCCGCCGGGCACGCATTCGACGCAGCCGTTGCGGCTGGCGTCGCACGCGAACGGGCAGTTGGCCTCGATCTGGAAGGTGTCGCCGTCGCACACCTGGTACTGGGTTCCAACGCAGCGGGTCTCGCTGCCGGTGCAGGCGATGCCGGTGTCGCCGCCGTCGACCACGTCGTCTCCGCCGCCGCCGCTGGGGCCGCAGGCCGCAGCCGAGGCCGCGAGGGCGCACAACAGAGAAACCAGACGAGTGAAGCGAACCAGGGTGCGATGCGAAGACAGGCGAAACGACATGAGCGAAGCCTCCGGGCGGTGTCCCCGGCGAGGGACATCGCTCCCGACTTGTACCCCGGCGCGACCGTGGCGTGGAAGCCCCATCTGCTACCGTGACGATGTGATCGACTTCGCGTGTGTGGTCGCCGCCGACGAGCAGGACGGCATCGGCAAGGAAAACGACCTGCCGTGGCCGCGGCTCAAGGCCGACCTCAAGCATTTCCGGGACGTGACCACGGCGGCCCCGGCCGGTCGACACAACGCGGTGATCATGGGACGCCGGACGTGGGACTCGGTGCCACCTCGGTACCGGCCTCTGCCCGACCGCTTGAACGTGGTGATCACCCGGGGCCGACTCGACGTGCCCGAGGGTGTGCTGGTGGCACGCTCGCTCGACGACGCGCTCGGCGATGCCGCCGCCCACGACGGCATCGCCGCGCTCTTCGTGATCGGCGGCGGCGAGATCTACCGCCAGTCCTTCGCGCACCCGCGCTGCGCCACGGTCTACCTGACCCGCCTCGCGTCGACCTTCGCGTGCGACACCTTCATCCCCGACGTGCGCGATGGCTTCGTCCTGGCCGAGACCCTGTCCACGCACCACGACGGTGGCCTCGACTACCGGATCGAGCGCTGGGTTCGCTCCCACGCGATCGCGGCGACCAGCCCGATCGCGTAGGCGAGCAGGTCCCACGGATCGTAGTGACGGCCCAGCGTCAGGTCGCGGGCGACGCCGCCGCCGTGGCCGGCGCCGCGCTGGGCCAGCTCGATGGCGACGGCGATGGCGGCGGTGAGGGCGGCGCGAGCGGCGATGGGCACCCGCCAGGCCAGGCCGATCAGTGCATAGACCAGCGCCACCGCAGCGACGTCGCCGGCGTGGCCGCGGATGACGGCGCGGCCGGGCAGCGCCAGCGCGCCCCAAAGCCACGACAGCGCGCCAGCGATGAGGGCCATCGCGGCCAGGACCAGCATCGCGCGCTTGCGAGACACGTCCTTCGACGCCCGACGACGACCGCTTGTTCCCGCGATCAGGGTCGGGTGGTAAACCACGGCTCATGCGGCCCTACCTCGATCTGCTGCGTCTGGTGCTCCGCGATGGCGAGCGTCGCACCGATCGAACCGGCACCGGCACGCTGTCG
>SXJR01000550.1 GCA_005779305.1 Myxococcales bacterium | reverse complement strand
GCAGGCTCGTAATCCTGGTGGGGCCAAATGGCGGTGGAAAGACGCGATCGCTGCAGGTCGTTGCCAGGATGGCTGGAGCCAACCAGACGTCGCATCTCCAGGAGAGTTCGGATGCCGACCGTGGAATCACGTTTCTTGAATACAGCCACGCTGAAACGGTGAACCAGGCTGGCAACTTGCGACCTTCGGAGTTTGCGGATCAGGTCCGCGATGCACGAGAAACGGTCGACCTGCGACAGACCCACGCGGCACTCGACGTCCTGATGACTCACACCGCTCGGGTCCTCAGCAGCGCGAGACACCCGGACCACGCCACATCGGCGGATTTCGACGCAGAGATGATTCGGGCGGCTTCGTTTGGGCGCCTGATCCGCGCCCTCCTCGATGCCGACTTGGGCTTTCGCCTGGACGCGTCGGGAACAGCACTTCCCACGCTCAACGGACGGGAGTTCCTAGCGCATCAACTCTCGAGGGGAGAGCGGGTCCTTCTCAGCTGGGCCCATCTACTGTCCCAGCGGGCACCATCGCTCTCGAACTCGTTGCTGTTTCTGGATGAGCCGGAGTTGCATCTTCACCCTGAAGCCTGTTGGCGAGCAATCTCCACACTCCTCGACAGCGTGCTGGGGCCACACGGGCAGGTATGGCTCGCGACGCACTCGCTGCCGTTGGTGGCATCTGCCTGCGCCGAGCACGGCATGGGCATCTTGCACTACGTCAGCAACGGAAAGGTCGAGTACGCGGGGAACAGCGTCGAACGAGTCATCGGCGGTCTGCTGGGCGGTGAGGCCCAACGAGAATCCATCCATGCCTTCATGGGCGAGGCCGACCGGCTGTCCGTCTTCCAGTTTGCGAGCCAATGCCTGGTTTCGCCTGCGCCTGTCGGACTTCGTGCGGCGATCCACAGCCACGACAGCTCGTGGGCATGATCAACCGGGCAATGGAGACGAACATGCCGTTCGCGGTGCTCGATTGGGGCGCCGGTGAAGGGCGGCTCGTTGAGGCCCCGCTCAGTCCTTGGGTAACGACGCTTCATCGACGTATGCCCAGCTCACGTACTCGACGTTCCACGACATCAGGTTCTCGGAGAGTTCCGAGCTCAAGTCCGCCCGTGCCGCGGTTCAGGCGCTGAGACCACTCAGAGTCCAGGCCACGATGTATGTGTCCGGACCTACAGACGTCTTGCCCGACGCGGTCGAGTTTCGCGCCGTCAAGGGAACGAAGAAGTTCGACCTCGTAGTGCTTGCCAATACCCTGCACGAGATCCCCTTGAACCGATGGCAGGGTGTGTTCGACGAGATCCAGAGCGTTCTTGCTGACAACGGGCACGTCCTCGTCATCGAAGATCAGATGCCTCCGGTTGGCGAGCTCCCTCACCAGGATGGGTTCTTGATCCTGGATCCCCTCGAGCTTGGGAAGTTGTTTGACGCCGATCTCGAAACGGTGCCCGGCGCGAACAACCGTCTCACCGCTTGCCTCGTCCCGCGGGCCGCACTCGGAAACGTTTGCAACCGCACCGTCAACGCAGCCATCGAAGCTGTGAAGGCACGCGCGCGACGCGAGATCGGCCGCCTTCGCGAGCCCCGCGCCGAGAAACGCTCCCCCAGGGAAGGTCGGGAGCACGCCCTCTACGCCATGCTCCTCGTGAACGCGCAGCTTGCACAGGAAACGCTGCCGCGCGAGAGCCCTTCGGGCCCGCCCTCCTGAGGGCGCTCAGTCCTTCTCGCTCTTGAGTGACCGCTGCATCAGCTTCTGCATGGTCTCGCGGGCCGGGAGGCCGAGGTGGACGATGCCGTGCATGACCTCGGTGATGGGCGCGGGGACGCCGAGCTTCTGGGCCAGCTCGTGGGCGACCTTGGTGGTCTTCACGCCCTCGGCGACCATGCGCATGTCGCCGAGGATCTCGGCCATGGTCTTGCCCTGACCGAGGGCGAGGCCGACCTTGCGGTTACGCGAGGTGTCGCTCGAGCAGGTCAGCACCAGATCGCCCATGCCGGACAGCCCGGCGAAGGTGGTGGCCTGCGCGCCCATGGTCACGCCGATGCGGGTGATCTCGGCCAGGCCGCGCGTGATAAGCGCGGCGCGCGCGTTGGAGCCGAAGCCGAGGCCGTCGGAGACGCCGGCGGCGATGGCGACGACGTTCTTGATCGCGCCGCCGACCAGCACCCCGATGACGTCGTCGGACGAATAGGTGCGGAAGCGATCGGTCGAGATCGCGCGCTGCACGAACCGGGTGGTCTCGGCGTCGCGGCCGGCGAGCACGATCGCGCTCGGCATGCCGCCGGCGATCTCGCCGGCGAAGGTGGGCCCCGACAGAAACGTTGCCCGCTCGGCGATGCGCGACGGCAGGATCTGCCGGTAGACCTCGTCGATGGTGAGGAGCGTGCCGTCCTCGAGCCCCTTGGAAGCGTTGACCAGGACCGCGTCGGGATCGAACCAGGCCGCGGCCCGGCCGAACACGTCGCGGATCGCATGCGACGGGGTCACACCGACCACGATGGCCTTGCCGCGCACCGCGCGCTCGAGGTCCGAGGTCACCGTCACCGACGGCGGCAGCAGGAAGCGCGGCAGGTAGACCTTGTTCTCGCGGGTGGCCGCGAGCTCGGCGGCCAGGGCCTCGCCGCGGGCCCAGAAGGTGACATCGTGACCGGCGGCGGCGAGCTGGATCGCCAGGCAGGTGCCGTAGCTGCCGGCGCCGATGACGGCTGCGGGAAGGGACGTTGTCGCCATGGAAGCCTACCTATCCGGAGGTTGGCACGTCGCCGTGCGCCGAGGGCGCGAGGACGACGCAGTCGCGGCCGGCGTGTTTGGCGGCGTAGAGCGCGCTGTCGGCGGCCTTGAGCAGGGTGTCGGGATCGGCGGCGTCGTCGGGGAACGAGGCGACGCCGACCGAGATCGCGAGGTGGCCGCCGGGCTGGCGCTCGCTGAACGGGAACGGGTGGGTGGCGACGCGCTCGCGGATGCGCTCGGCCAGCTTGGCGGCGGTGAACTTGGCGGTGTCGACGAGGATGACGCTGAACTCCTCGCCGCCGTAACGCGCCACCATGTCGTTGGCGCGGCGGCCCTCGGTGAGCAGGCGCGCCACCGTGCGCAGCACGTCGTCGCCCGCCGGGTGGCCGTGGTGGTCGTTGTAGTGCTTGAAGTGATCGACGTCGCTCATCCACAACGACAGCGGCAGGCCGTTGCGCGCCGAGCGCTCGACCTCGAGCGCCAGCCGCTCGTGCAGGTGGCGGTGGTTGTAGAGGCCGGTGAGCCCGTCGGTGACGGCGAGCTGGGCCAGCCGCGAGTTGGCCTCGGCCAGCTCGTGGGTGCGCTCGTGGATCTTGGCCTCGAGCTCGCGGTTCATCTCGACCAGGGCCTGGTTCTTGGACGAGAGCGTGCTGACGAGCTGGCGGTTCTCCTCGGTCAGGCGGTACTGGCGGAGCAGGTTCTCGACGGCGAGCCGCAAGGACGCCTCGTCCCACGGCTTGGAGAGGTAGTGGTTGAGGTTGGCGCGGTTGATGGCCGACACCACCGCGTCGAGGCCGGCCTGACCGGTGAGCAGGATCTTGGTCGTCGTGGGCGATCGGCGATCGACCACCTCGAGCAGATCGACGCCCTTCATGCCCGGCATGATCTGGTCGGCGATGACCACCGCGATGCGCTCGCCGTCGCGCTCCAGCTCGTCGAGCAGCTCGAGAGCATCGGCGCCAGAGGACGCGGTGGCGATGTCGCACTCGTGACCGAAGCGGGCCGCGAGCTGCTGGCGCAGCGCCAGCAGCACGCCTTCTTCGTCATCGACGCACAGGATGGTCTCGCGCAACGCCGTCACCCGGCCTCCGCCACCGGCGTGGCGGCGCGCTCGGCGGCTGCCACCGGCAACCACACCTCGAACCTGGTCGCGCCCGGCACCGACTCGCAGCGCAGCTCGCCGCTGTGCTTGGCGATGATGGTCGACACGATACCGAGGCCGAGGCCGGTGCCCTCGCCCGTGGGCTGGGTGGTGACGAACGGCTCGAAGATCCGGCCCAGGATCTCGGGTGGGATACCCGGGCCATCGTCGATCACACGCACCGCCACGCCGTCCCGCGTCGTGCGCGCTTCAGCCGCGGTCTCGATCGTGATCGTCCCTTTGCCACCGAGTGCCTGAACAGCGTTCTGGATGAGGTTCGTCCACACCTGGTTGAGCTCGTCCACGAAGATCGGCACCGCAGGCAACTGACCGAAATGTCTCACGACGGTTATATCACGCAGGGCGTAGGCGAACAGCGTGAGGGTCGTCTCGATGCCTTCGTGCAGATCGGAGGGCACACGGGTCGGTTCCTCGTCGAGATGCGAGTAGGTCTTGAGCGCACCCACGATGCGCTGGATGCGAGAGATCGCGTTCCCGATGACGTACGCGTTGCGATGCAGGTTGGCTTGCTCGATCAGGTAGGCCAGCGCGGGCCGCGGGCCCGGTGAGCGTGCGATCAGATCGGTGACCAGCACCTCGTCGGCGCCGACCTCGGCCAGACGCTGCGCCAGATCGGTGGCGGCCGGCCCGACCACCGGCTCCAGCAGACCACGCAGCTCACGGGCGCCGCGCCGCACCAGCGCGCCGGTCGGCATGCGGCGGCCGGCCAGCTCCTTGCCATAGCCCTCGATCACGGTGAACAGGGTCTCGCGCGCGGAGGCGTCGTCAACCGCCGAGGCCAGCGCGCGCACCGGCTCGGCCATGGCCCCGACCGCGGCGGTGATGGCGTCGACCGCGCCACGGATCGCCGCCGACGGTGAATTGATCTCGTGGGCCACGCCGGCCACCAGCAGGCCGAGGCCGGCCATGCGCTCGGACAGCACCAGCTGGGCCTGAGTCTCGCGCAGATCGGCGAGGGCGCGGCCGAGCTCGCGGTTGATCGCGGTGAGCTCGGCGGTGCGCAAGCGGACCTTGGCGTCGAGCTCCTCGCTGGCGTCGCGCACCTGCTCGTAGAGGCGCGCGTTCTCGATCGCGGCCGCGGCCTGGTCGGCGAAGGTCGACAGGAGGTTGGCGTCGGCCTCGATGAAGGGCCGAGCTGCGCGCGAGCGGCCGACCACCAGCACGCCGACCACCATGCCCTTGCGTTCGAGCGGGACGGCCATGAGCGCGCCATCGACCCCGGCGCCAGCGGCGGCCTCGCGCCGGCGGGCGTCGGCGGTCACGTCGTCGATGCGCAGGGTCGCGCGCAGGCGCGCCACCTGCGCCGCCACCGGCGCCAGCGCCGCCGGATCGG
>SXJR01000081.1 GCA_005779305.1 Myxococcales bacterium | reverse complement strand
GCTCCGGGCCACCGGCGGCGACTACGCGCTCGGCGGCGACGACATCGACCGCGCCATCGTGCGCTGGGCCGCCGGCGACGCCGTCGACCTGCCGGCGGCGCCGCCCAGCGATCTCGGCGAGCGCCGCGCCATCGCCCAGGCCATCGCCGCCGCCCGCACCGCCAAGGAGCGGCTCACCGAGGTCGAGACCACCCAGATCGCGTTCAGCCTCGGCGGTCGCACCGTCGAGCGCGGCCTCACCCGAGCCGACCTGGCCGCGATCTGCGCCCCGTTGCTCGAGAAGAGCGCCAAGGCGTGCCGGCGCGTGCTCAAGGACGGCGGCTACGCGGCCGCCGAGCTCGACGGTGTGGTGCTGGTCGGCGGCTCGACCCGCTCGCCGGTGGTGCGCGATCACGTGCGCACCGTCTTCGGCCGCGAGCCGCTGTGCGAGCTCGATCCCGATCACGTGGTGGCCCTGGGCGCGGCCGTCCAGGCCGACGTCCTCGCCGGCGGCACCACCGACGTGGTGCTCATCGACGTGGTGCCGCTCTCGCTCGGCATCGAGACCATGGGCGGCGTGGTCGAGAAGCTCATCCCGCGCAACTCGACCATCCCCTGCGGCGCGACCCAGACGTTCACCACGTACGCCGACAACCAGACCGGCTTCGCCCTGCACGTGCTGCAGGGCGAGCGCGAGACCGCCGACGCCTGTCGCTCGCTGGCGCGCTTCACGCTCAAGGGCGTGCCGCCGATGGTGGCAGGCGCGGCCCGGGTCGAGATCAGCTACCAGGTCGACGCCGACGGCATCCTACACGTGGCGGCGCGTGAGGAGATGAGCGGCGTCGAGGCGACCATCCAGGTCAAGCCCTCGTACGGCCTCACCGACGAGGAGGTCGAGCGCATGCTGCTCGAGTCCTTCGACCACGCCGAGACCGATCTGGCCGAGCGCAACCTGCGCATCGAGCGGGTCGAGGCCGAACGCATCCTGGCGGCGACCAAGATGGCGATGGCCAAGGACACCCACCTTCTCGACGAGGAGGTCGCGGTGGCGACGCGGGCGGCGATGGCCGAGCTCGAGGGGTGGATGGCTGGCACCGATCACGTGGCCATCCGCAATGGCATCGAGGCGCTCGATCGGGCGTCGAAGCCGTTCGCCGAGCGGCGCATGAACCTGGCCATCGAGGCGGCGATGAAGGGCAAGTCGCTCGACCAGGTCGAGCACGACCTGGAGGTGCGGTGATGCCGACGATCACGTTCCGGAACCCGCAGGGCCGCGGCTCGACCGCCCTGACGGTGGTGGTGGACAACGGCACGTCGATCCTCGACGCCGCCGAGCACTGCGGTGCGCGGGTCGGCCACGCCTGCGGCGGCAACCTGGCCTGCTCGACCTGTCACGTCTACGTCGAGCGCGGCATGGACTCGCTGGGTGAGGTCTCCGACAAGGAGAACGACATCATGGACAAGGCCTTCGACGTCCGCCCGGAGTCGCGGCTGGGATGCCAGGCCCACGTCTGCGACGAGGATCTGGAGATCGAGATCAGCGAGGAGAGCCTCAAGGCCTGGCTCGACGAGCACCCCGAGCTGCGCAAGGTCGCCCGGTGAGGGTGGGGCCCGCAGTGCTCGCGTTGGTGACGGCCTGCGGCGGTGACGGTGGAACGGGCGCGGTGGTGACGGTCAGCGTCGAGATGGGTGGCGCCAGCGCGGCCGTGGTCGAGCACGAGGTGCTCGAGCCGATGGAGCAGGCGCTGATGAAGGTCAGGGGCGTCCGCGGCCTACGCGGTCGTGCCGTCGATGGCGGCGCAGTCGTCGACGTGAGCTTCGCGTGGGACGCCGACGTGGCGCAAACTCGATCGGCCGTGGTCGCCGTCCAGCGCGCCATCCCGCCCGATGCGATGCAGCCGGTGGTCGAGGTCCGTCCGGCGGCGTGGGTGCTGGTGCGGGCTTCCGACGATCCGCGAGTGACCTTCGCGCAGCGTGAGCGGCTGTGGAAGGCGCCGGTGGTCCGCGTCGAGACGTGCGGGGTGCGCGAGGCGCGGCTCTCGATCGAGCTGGCACCGGCCAAGCTGGCGGCGTTTGGCGTCAGCGCTGCGCAGGTGGCGGAGGCCCTGCGAGTGGAGAGCGAGCTCCCGTCGGGGCGCGTGGGCACCGCCGGCAGCGCGGGGGTCGTGCGCGTCCTCGGCGGCGCGACGGCGCGGGACGACGTGGCCGACACCGTGGTGGCCCACCGCGACGTGGTGGTCCGCGTGCGCGACCTCGCGGTCATCACCGAGCGCGCCGAGGCCGATTGCCTGGTCGTCGGTGGCGGCGCGCTCTTGCGCGTCGGCGTGCGCACGCGCGGTCAGCAGAGGGCGATCGAGAAGGCGCTCGTGCGCGAGAAGCTGAAGCCGCTGGCCGGGGCCATCACCATCGAGCGCCGCGGCGGACGGCCGCGCGAGATCGAGCTGGTGACAGCGCCGCACGGTCCGGTGGTCGAGGCCGTGCTGAGCGGTGACGACGTGTTTGCGCTCGCCGACGTCGGCCGGGCCGCGCTGACCACGCTGCGCGAGGCGCCCGGCGTGGCCGCCGCGTGGTGTCTCGGCTGCGAGCCCGCCAACCGGGAAAACCTGGTGGTCGATCGGGCGCGAGCGGCGCAGCTCGGGGTAGATCCGGGGGCGGTCGCGCAGGCGCTGCGCCTGGCCCTGGAAGGCGAGCTGGTGGCCGAGTACGAGGACGGCGACCGCCGGCTGGGGGTGCTGCTCGGCGTGGAAGGCGGCACGCGATGGGGCGAGGTGCCGCTCGAGGGTGCGTCGGGCGCGATGGTGCGGCTGGGTGATCTGGTGAAGGTCGAGGTGGCCAGTGGACCGAGGGAGATCGTGCACGTCGACCGGCGGCGGGCGGTGGTGGTGCGGGTGCGGGGCGAGGCGAAGACCGGAGTCAGTGAGCTGAGGAAGCGGTTGGGGGAGGCGATGAAGAGCGCGGGGCCGACGGTTCGGGTGCGGTTGGTGGAGGACGGTGAGCTGGATGGGGAGCGGTGGTGAAGTGAGCTCCGGATCGTAGAAGGGCAGGGCAAGGGCAAGGGGAAGAGGGAAGGGCAAGGGGAAGAGGCAAGGGCAAGGGCAAGGGCAAGGCTCGTTGTAGAATGTGAGCTCATGGGGGATTGGAAACGCTGGGCACCGCCGGCCATCGCGGCGGTGGCCCTGTTGATCGGACTCTTCCTGCTCGACTGGGTCGTGACGAGCACGCCGCTCGGCTCGCTGCACCTGGCGCCCCGGCAGAGCGACCTGTGTCTGGGCAGCATGTGCGCTCACGTCGCGAACCCGGCCAAGACATGGGGCTGGCTCTCCAGTGTCGCGCTAGGGCTCGGGATCCTGTCCGCCGTCGGCCTGCTCATCGTCGCCGTGATGCGCTTCCTCGGCGCTGACGCGTCCGTGTTCGGCAAGCCCGTGGCGGCGCTTTCGGCGGCGACCGCGGCGGTCTCGGTGGTCGCGCTCGTCGCCGTCGCGCCCGATTCGTTCAGCGACTACAGCCTGGGCGGGCTGGTGACGGTGGTGGCCGCGCTGGTCGGCATCGGAGCCCGCGCCAATCCGGCCGGTGCCAACGCCTTCGACGGCGGCCGCTCGGCGGCGCCGATCCGCTCGACCGCACAGGTCCAGGTGCCGCCGGGGAGCGCGGCGCCGGCGAAGGTGGCACCGGCGGCGGCGCTGCGCGCCGGCCCGTCGAGCGGTGGCCTCCGCTTCGTCGTGCTCGACGGCACCATCACCGCCACCGGGCTCACCTTGCGCTTCGACCGCCAGATCGAGCGGACCATCGCGTGGGCCGACCTCGTCGAGGTCGCGGTCCGCCGCATGCCGCCCGATCCGCCGTACGAGAAGGTCAGCTTCCTCGATCTCGTGGTGGCCGGCGCGCCCCCGGCCCGCCTCCTGCCCACGTCGCGCCTCGAATACGCGGCGTTGCCCGGCGGCATGGCACCTAACACCCGCGAGAACTGGCGCCGGCTGGTAGCGCTGGCCCGCGAGCGCAACCCGGCCATCCTCGTCGAGGCCCAGAGCGCCGAGTTCTTCGCCGGTGGCCGTGACGCACCGATGTTTCCGGCGCTCAAGAAGTTCACCGAGTGGGACCGGCGCTACGACGCCCAAGCGAGCGATTAGCGAGCGTTCAACTGTGACTTTGGGTGGACGGGGTCACGGGGGTGGTGCGGGTCTGTTGGGACAGGTTGAATGAGCGGAATGCTCAACCGCCTCGATGACGGCTCACCCCGGGCCCGCGACCTCGCTCTGATCGTTCGAGGCCGGCGCGGCCTCGACCAGATCGGCCAGGAGCGCGGCGATGCGATCGGGTACCGGCCGTGACTTGAACGCGTTCAGGTCGACGACGGCGCATACCACCTTGCCGTTGGCGCTGTGGGCGCGCTCGCGGCCGGGCTCGGCGGCCCGCCATACTCGGTAGCGGAACGTGATCGAGGAACGACCCAGCCGCTCGACCGTGAGCTCGATCTCGGCGGTGTCACCGAAGGACAGGGGCGCCACGTAGTCGGCCTCGGCCCGCACCGCCGGGAACCCGATGCGGTCGTCGTCGAGCAGCTCGACGTAGGCGCGGGCGCCAAGCCGGACCCGGAACAGCTCCTCGAAGGCGAGGTGGAAGTAGTGGAAGAACCGCGGGTAGTAGACGATGCCCGCGTGGTCGACGTCGGCGAAGCGGACCGGGGTACTGAACACGAACGGGGCCACGCCTCACCGTACCACTCGATGCCACTGGACCTGGCCGCCGGTGACGGATAGAACCAGCGCCATGTCCGACCGCGACGACGACACCCAGCGCCTGGCCCGCATCCAGGAAGTCGTGACCGCGCTCATCGAGCGCCGGATCGCGATCTCGCTGGGCGACCTCGACGCCAGTCTGGCATCGTGGCGCAAGGGTGAGGTCGGCGCCCTCGAGGCTCACGACGCGGTGGTCCGCCACGCCAACAACGCCGAGGCCCTGGTCAAGCGCGTGATGGCAGCCGCGGCCCATCCCGACGGCGTCATGCGCGATGCCTTCGACGCCGGCGTGATCAGCGCCACCGACGTCAAGGAGATCACCGGTCGCGAGCCCGAGGACATCGATCCGGCCAACGCCGTGGTCGAGCCGGTCACGCCGCCGCCCGACAAGCGCACTGTCGTCGACGATCTGCTAAGCCGCGGCCCGGTCCTGGTCCACTTCGACGCGCGTCGCGGCGACGTCCAGGTGCCGCAGCGCTTCGCCCGTGAGCCCAAGCTGGTGCTGCGCTTCGGTCACGCCCTCAGCCCGCCCATCCCCGATCTGGTCGTCGACGAGGTCGGGATCACCGGCACGCTGACCTTCGGCGGCGTGCCGTTCCATTGCGTCCTGCCCTGGCCGGCCATCTTCGCGGCGGTGCAAGACGGCGATCAGCGCGGCATGGTGTGGCCCGACGACATCCCCGACGATCTCATCGACGCCGCCGGCGCCGCCGGTGGGCCGCTCGATCCGGCTCGTAAGGATCCGACGCCGGTGCCGCCGCCGCCGACCCGCAGCAAGCGACCGAGTCACCTGAAGCTCGTCGAGTAGCGCCCCGACGGCGCCCGCGGCGTCAGAAGCGCTGCAGGGCGCAGCGCTTGATGCCCTCGGCCTTCACGGCTCTGACCAGGTTGTCGGCGCGCTCGGCCGGACTCCACAGCCAGACTTGCGCCGCGATATTCAGCGGCGCGGGATGGCGCACGTGGGCGCGCGCGTAGTCCTGGGCGACCTTGGCCCGGGTCTCGATCGGCTCCTTGTCGGCGCCCGACACGGTGAACAGATCGCAGAACATCATTTTCACCTCGGCGTTGCGATCGGGAGGCGTTGGCGCGGGCGGTGGTTCCACGCCGGGCGGGCCGCTGCGGACCACCGCGTAGGCATTGCCGAGGTGGGTATTGGCGTCGTAGGTGCCGACTGCGAGCAGCGCGGTGAGGCAGGGGAGCTCGATCGGCGTGCCGTCCTGCCACGCGACCCGCAGCGAGGTCGCGTCGTTCTCGCCGAGCGCGATCGACAGCTCGGTCGCCCGCACCAGACCATCGGCCGACAGACACACCGCCAGCTCGACAGCTCTACTCTCGAGCATCGCTGTCACCTGCGGCACGGTCGGGGTGCCGGCGACGATCACGCCTTCGATCCGGGCGACGGGCGACGGACCCCGGGCGTCGGGGGACGGGCCTCGGGCGTCGGGTTCGGGCTCGGGTTCCGAGTCGGATCCGGGTTCGGATCGGGGCTCGGATTCGGGTTCGGCGACAGGTACGGCCGTGGATCCCGATCCACATCCCACCAGCATCACGAGCATCAAAGACCGGCGCACGGCGCTCATCGTACCGCGTTACCCTCGCGCCGTGCCCCGCGATCCCGACGATCCCACCCGAGCGCTCGAGGTGCCGCGCGCGAAGCGGCCGCAGCCCGAGGACACCGTGCCAACCTCGCCGACGACGCCGCAACCGGCCAAGCCCGGCGAGATCGATCGCGGCCGCTACGAGCTGCGCGACCTGCTCGGCTCCGGCGGCATGGGCGACGTGTGGCTCGCGCTCGACAAGCGCATCGGCCGCGAGGTCGCGGTCAAGATCGCGCGCCCCGAGGACGACGAGGACGTGAAGCGCTTCCTGCGCGAGGCCCGGGTACAGGGCCAGCTCGATCACCCCGCGGTGGTGCCGGTCCACGATCTGGGCACGCGTGACGACGGCACCGTGTTCTTCACCATGAAGCGCGTGCGCGGTGAGACCCTGGCCACCATCGTCGGCCGGCTCGCCAGCGGCGACGCGGATGCGATCAAGCGCTACAGCCTTCGCAAGTTGCTCACCGCCTTCCTTTCGGCCTGCCACGCCGTCGAGGTCGCGCACGGCCACGGTGTCGTGCACCGCGATCTCAAGCCCGGCAACATCATGCTCGGCGACCACGGTGAGGTCTACGTGCTCGACTGGGGCCTGGCCAAGGTCCGCGGCGTCGACGAGACCTCGTCGGGACCGAACCTGCCGCCGGCCCTGGCCAAGGGCCTCACCGTCGCCGGTCAGTTCCTGGGCACGCCGGGCTACATGTCGCCCGAGCAGGCCCGGGGCGAGTCGGTCGACCTGCGCGCCGATGTCTACGGGATGGGCTCGACCCTGTTCGAGGTGCTCACCCTCGAACCCCTCATTCCGCGCGGCTCGACCAAGGAGGTCCTGGCCGCGACCATCGCCGGCGTCGACGCGCGCGCGTCGCTGCGCGCCCCCGGCCTCGCGCCCGAGCTCGAAGAGATCTGCATTCGCGCCACCGCGACGCTGGCCGCCGATCGGTATGTTTCGGTTGCCGGCATCCGCGAGGCCATCGAGCACTACCTCGACGGCGATCGCGATCTCCAGCGCCGCGCCGCGCTCGCCGATGGCTTCACCGCCGAGGCTGCCGAGAGCGCCGTGCGCGCTGCCGTCGGCGACGAGCGAGCCCGCGCCGCCGCGCTGGCGAACGTCGGCCGTGCGCTGGCCCTCGATCCCGCCCACGCCGAGGCTCAGGCCATCCTGGTCCAGCTCCTGGTCCTGCCGCCGCGCCGAACCCCGCCCGAGGTCGCGCGCGCCGTCGAGGCCGCCGAGGACAAGGCCTACCTGGCGCTGGCCACCGCCGGCGCCTGGATCTACATCCTGTGGTTGCCGATCGCGCTGGTGCTGGTGTGGATGGGCGTCAAGAACGCCAACCCGTTGCTGGGCTGGGTCGGCTTCACCGTCGCCGCGGCCATGACCATGATGCTCGGCCGCGCCCGCGGCAAGGCCGACGCCGGGCCGTACTTCGCCGGCCTCATCCTGTCCAACATCGCCATCGCGATCACGTCGCAGGTGGCCGGCACCTTCATCCTCACCCCCACGCTCTTCACCATGAACACCGTCGGCTTCGTCGTCGCGGCGCGGCGGGCCTGGCTGTGGCCCACCGTCGCCATCAGCGCGGTCGCGGCGGTGGCGCCGGTGCTGGCCGAGGCCGCCGGCTGGGTCACCCGCACCACCACCGTCGAGGGCGGCGCCGTCCACGTGCGCAGCGCCGTGGTCGAGTTCGTCGAGCCGCAGACCTCGGTGGTCGCGGTCGGCGTCACCATCATCTTCCTCATCATGGTCACCGTCGCCACCGGCCGCATCCGCCAGCGCTTCCTCGACCAGACCCGCCGGGTCGAGCTCGCGATGTGGCAGCTCCGCCAGCTCGTGCCCAAGATCGAGCGCTGAAGCTCACGCGCACCCACGTCTCCGGACGGCGGCCCTGTACCGCCGTTGCGCTGCGCAAGCGGAGTGCACACCGGCCGCGACGTGGGGGTGCATCGTTAGGTCAGGGCACAGCTGATGCACGCGTAACCAGAGCATGAAGGCTCACTCGCTTTACGTTGTAGGTGTCTCGGTGCTGATGGCGGTGGTCGTCGCCTCCAGCTGCGGCGGCGGATCCGATCCTGCCTGCGGCAGCCTGGGCGAGGCCTGCTGTGCGGGGCGGACCTGCGATCAGGGTGCGTGCAACGGCGGCAACGGCGGGGTCTGTGCGGCCTGCGGCGCGCCCGGCGAGGTCTGCTGCGATCTCGATGTCTGCGGAAGCGGTGGTTGCTGCGTCAACGACATCTGCACCGGCGACGGCTCGACGTGCCCCACGGTCGGCGGCGCGTGTGTCGGCGGCAGCTGCGGCGACGGCGCGTGCGGCGGGCCCGGAGAGCCCTGCTGCGCCGGCATCTGCACTGCCGGCGGCGTCACCTGCCTCGGCGGCAGCTGTGCGGTCTGCGGCGGCCCCGGTGAGCCCTGCTGCGACAACGGCGACGGACCGTCGAGCTGCGGACCCGACCTGGTGTGCGACGGCGGCGCGTGTCGGACCTGCGGCGGTCCCGGTGAACCGTGCTGTCCGGGGGACGCCTGCGACAGCGGTTGCTGCGATCAGGGCAACGATACCTGTGTCGCCGACGGTGCCGCCTGCCAGTCGGGTGGGACCTGCGGCGGCAACGTCTGCGTCTGCGCCAGCGGTGAGGTCAACTGCGGCAACGGTTGCCAGGACGTGACCGTCAACGTCGACCAGTGCGGCGGCTGCGGCGTCCAGTGCCGCGCCGACGAGTTCTGCGTCGCTTCGCAGTGCGAGTGCCGGCCCGGGTTCGTGCGCGCCGGCAACGACTGCGTCAACCCCGACTCGAACCCGGCGGCGTGTGGCCCGTCGGCGATCGCGTGCGCGGGCCAGACGCCGCGTTGCGAAAACGGCACCTGCGTGGCCCAGTGCAGCGGCCCGTTCGATACCTGCGCGAACGCCTGCGTGAACCCGGAGACCGATCCCGAACACTGCGGCGGCTGCGGCCAGGCCTGCGACCGCGACGAGGTATGCGTGCAAGGTAACTGCGAGTCGTTCGACGCCGCGGCTGGATGCGCGACCTGCCCGTGCGCGGCCTGCGGCGGCAACGACGCGTGCTGCGACTACCCGGGCTCCACCGCCCAGCGCATCTGCGTCAACGGCGGCAACGGCTGTCCGGTGGCACCGTAGTCGCCGCCTTTGCAAACCGATCACACCCGTGCGGCGCGGGTCAGGCGCACGCCGCACCCGGCCGGCACGCCCGGGCCCAGGAGATCGAGCGTTAGAGCGGCATCCCGTTGCCGATCTCGACCTTCAGCATCTCGTCGTCGGGATCGCCCCGCCACAGCTCGAGCGACCAGCCCAGCCACGTCGGTGGTGGAGCCCAGGACGGATCCCAGTCGGGGAGCATCGTCGGATCGAGGCGGGGCAGGCTGTCGCCCACACCGGCGAGCTCGCGCCAGTCGCGGGTCGCGATGGTCTCGACCTGAGTGACGTGCATGGTCGGTGGCATGGCCGCCGACGAATAGCCGAGGAAGACCCGCGCCGTGTCCCAGTCGCCGTTCCAGCGCGCGCCGTCGAGGTCGAAGCTGGCGTCGGCGTGCGCTGGCAGCCGAAAGGTGCCCGGTTGCGCTCCGTCCGCGATCGGCCGCTGGTGAGAACGCGTCGAGGACGAGTCGTAGAGCGTCGAGGAGACACGCATCAGAAGGCGATCATCGCCGCGCAGGACCCCGGGCGCCGGGATCATCCGGCGGGTCGGGTCGTTCGCCACGGCCTCTCCCAGCGGCACGCGTGTGCCGCTCTCCAGGCCGAGCACCACGTGCACCAGGACCTCGTCGTCGGTGCCGTCGACCTCGATGGTGACCGGGCTCATGGGCAGCAGGTCGGAGGCGCGCGCCAGCGGTTCGACGGTCAGGGTACCGCCGCCGCCGCGTAGCTCGACGTTGCGCTCGATGGTCAGGAGCTGTCGCGGGTCGGCGCCGAACGCCTAGGCGATGACGCCGAGGTCCCAGGTCCCGGCGGGAACCCGCAGCGCTCCGCCGGCGGAGGCGACCGCGTCGGCGGCGTAGACCAGCACCGTGTAGGGCACCTGCGCGGTCGCGATCGGGACCTCGACCAGCGAGCTGGTGCAGGGATCGCGCGCCGCGATCTCACGTGCGCCGAGGTAGCGCACCGCCACCTGTTTGCCGGGCGGGAAGCCGGGCGGGATCCCGGTCAGGGGACACACCACGGCGAAGCCGTAGAACTCGCTGGAGATCTCGACGAGGGCGATGCCGTCGTCGCCGGGCCAGACCCGCTGCCAGGGGGCGCCGCCGTCGCGCACGAGCGCGAGGTCGGTCCCAACGGGGACGGGCAGGCGCAGCACGAACGGACCGCTCGGCTCGACGTAGTCGTAGAGGTTGCATCCGCCCACGACGGTCGCGACCAGCCCCAGCAGGAGACGCCCGGCCACGTCCCGATCATCGGCCCTTGGGCGAGTCGCCGGCAAGGGCGTTCACGCCGGGGTCACCTCAGCCTGCGCGTGCGGCGCGGGTCAGGCGCACGCCGCACGCGGCCGGCACGCCCGGGCAGGGCGGGGCCAGCTTGTCGAGCTCGACGGTGACGGTGACGTCGGGGTAGAGGTCCTGGATGGCCGCAGCCATGGCGCCGGCCAGGGCCTCGAGCAGGCGGAAGGTGGACCGCGTACCGAGCGTCACCACCGCGTCGCTCACCTTGAAGTAGTCGACGGTGTCGGCGATCTTGTCGCTCTGGCTGGCGGCGGAGAGGTCGCGCTCGAGCACCAGGTTGACGCGGAAGCGGCGCGTGCCGCGGCGCTCGGCCGCCGAGTAGCCATGGTTGCCCTCGAACTCGAGGCCGCGCACGAAGACCGCATCCATGGCGCTACGCCTCGGCGCGGTCGGTGTTCTTCAGGAGCTTGCGCTTGATCATCTGCCGCTTGAGCGGCCCGACGAAGTCGACCAGCAGCTTGCCGGTGAGGTGGTCGTACTCGTGGAGCAGGCAGCGGGCCATCAGGCCCTCGCCCTCGATCTCGAACCAGTTGCCGTCCAGATCCTGGGCCTTGATACGCGCCTTCAGTGGGCGCTCGACCTGGATGTAGATGTCGGGGAACGACAGGCAGCCCTCGTCGGACTTCTGCAGCTCGTCGCTGGTCCACACCACCTCGGGATTCACGAAGGCCACCACCGGATCGTCCTTGGCGCGGCCGGCCAGCTCGGGCTCGACCAGGAACATGCGGCGCGGGTCGCCGATCTGGAGCGCGGCGATGCCGAGCCCGCGCTCGGCGTACATGGTGTCGACCAGGTCCTGGTACAGCTCGCGCAGCGCGGGACCGAAATCGGTCACCGCCACCGAATCCTGGCGCAGGCGAGCGTCTGGCCAGATCACCATCTCGCGGACCGACATGGGTTCACCGTACGGCTCCGCGCCGAGGCTGTCAACGCGAGAGAATCCAGTCGGTTGCAGGCTTTCGCGTGCTTTGTCGGCCGTTGACAAGCTGGTGGGGGGGTGCCAAGAGTAGCCACCCGATGGACGTCGTCCGGTACGCAGAGGCGCGACTGCCCACGGCACGTGGTGAGTTCCGCCTGGTCGTGTACCGGATGCGCGACACCATGCCCGGCTTCAGCGACGGCGAGGAGCACGTGGCGATGGTGATGGGCGACGTCAGCGGCGAGCAGGTGCTCACCCGCGTCCACTCCTCGTGCTTCACCGGCGAGGTGCTGGGCAGTCTGCGCTGCGACTGCCGCGATCAGCTCGACGCGGCCCTGGCCCGCATCGCCGAGGAAGGCCGAGGGGTCCTGGTCTACCTGGTCCAGGAAGGCCTCGGCATCTGCCTCGGCAACAAGATCCGCGCCTACGCGCTCCAGGACGAAGGCCACGACACCGTCGACGCCAACCTCCAGCTCGGCTTCGACGCCGATCTGCGCAGTTACGATCTGGCCGCCGCCATCCTGCGCGATCTGGGGGCGACCTCGGTGCGGCTCATGACCAATAACCCGGCCAAGATCGCCGGGCTCGAGCGCTCCGGGCTGCCGGTGACCGCCGAGCCGCACTGGGTGGGCGTGACCGAGCACGCCGCCGATTACGTCGAGGTCAAGAAGGCCAAGATGGGTCACCTCGGATGAAGCGAGCGTCCTCATGAGTCTCGACGAGCAGAAGATCAAGCAGGCGCTGTCGACGGTGATGGATCCGGCGATCGGCGCCGACATCGTCAGCCACCGCATCTACAACGGGGTCGAGATCGACGGCACCAAGGTCCTGGTCAAGGTCACGATCCCGACCCCCGCCTACCCGCAGGCGCAGCGCCGCGAGCTGACCAGCCGCATCGAGACGGCGCTCAAGGGCGCGGGCGCGTCGTCGGTGACGGTGTTGCCGGAGGTGGTGACGGCGTTCCAGCCGGCGCCGTCGGAGAAGGCGCTGCTCAAGGGCCCCAAGAACGTCATCGCCGTGGCCGCCGGCAAGGGTGGCGTCGGCAAGTCCACCGTCGCCACCAACCTGGCGCTGGCGCTGCACCGCCACGGCGCCAAGGTCGGCCTCCTCGACGCCGACGTCTTCGGGCCGTCGATCCCGACCATGCTGGGTCCGCCCGAGCGGCCGCCCGGCACCACCGCCGAGCAGAAGATCACGCCGGCCATCCACCACGGCATCGAGGTCATCTCGGTCGGCTTCTTCGTCGACAAGGGCGAGGCGGTGGTGTGGCGCGGGCCCATGGTGCACCGCCTGCTCCAGCAGTTCCTCGGCGACGTGATGTGGGGCGACCTCGACTACCTCATCTGCGATCTGCCACCCGGCACCGGCGACGTCCAGCTCTCGCTGTCGCAGCTCATCCCCATCACCGGCTCGGTGATGGTGACCACGCCGCAGGAGGTCTCGATCGTCGACGTGGTCAAGGGCATCGCCATGTTCGAGAAGGTCGAGATCCCGATCCTCGGCATCATCGAGAACATGTCGTTCTACACCTGTCCGGCCTGCGGACACCACGACGAGATCTTCAGCCACGGCGGCGGCAAGCGCCTGGCCCAGGAGGTCGGGGCGCCGTTCCTCGGCGAGATCGCGATCGACACCCGCATCCGCTTCGGCGGCGACGCCGGCGTGCCCATCGTGATCGCCGCCCCCGACAGCGCCATCAGCCAGAACTTCATGAACCTGGCCTCGACGGTGGCGCTGCGCATCGCGACGACGGTGCTGGGCAAGCCCAAGCGCACCCCGCGCCTGGCCGTCATCAAGTAGACGGCACGTCGCCTCAGTTGATGGCGCGGCCCTCGCACGGGGCGAGCTGGCAGATCAGGCGGCCGACGTGCTCGGCGGTGCGCTCGAGGCGCTCCGTGGGGTCGTAGGTCTCGAGCAGGCGCTGGCGCTCGACGTGATCCATGATCAGCGCGGCGGCGATGGCGTCGGCGCAGTCGCCGGGGGTGGCGCAGTCGCGGCACAGGGCGCGGAGCTCGTCGCCACCGCGATCGAGCGCCATCGACAGGCGTTCGCACAGGGCGACGAGCTGGGTGTGGGCCACGTGGGTGGCGTCGGGCCGCAACGAGCATCCGTCCTCGATCAGCCTGGCCCGGACCTCGCGATAGCTGCGCACCGGCGGGAGCTCATGCTCGATCTGGATGCGGGCCACGCCACGCAGCACCAGCAGGTAGCGGCCGTCGGCGAGCTCCTCCGAGGCGATGATGCGGCCGAGGCCGCAGGCCGGGAACACCGGTGGCCGATTGTCGTACGCTGCCTCGTAGCCCGGCCGCAGGCGGGCGACGGCCATGAGCCGACCACCGTCGAGGCAGTCGCGGGTCATCTCGCGGTACCGCGGCTCGAAGATGTGCAGCGGCATGAGGCCGCCGGGCAGGAGCACGGCGTTGGGCAACGGGAAGATGGGCAGGCCGTCCAGGAACGCGGGGTCGATGTCCTCACGTCCCGTCATGGTTCACCCGAACACGTCGATGCATGAGCCGGTCAGCGCCAGCGGCGCTCGGGCGGCGAGGAACAGGGCGGTCCTGGCGATGTCGTCGGCAGTCATCTTCGGTTCACCGCCAGGATGCCCTTCTCTGAGCATGTCCGTGTCTACCGACCCCGGGCAGATGGCGTTGACCGCCACTCTAGCGCTCCGCAGCTCCTCTGCAAGCGCTCTGGTGAGGCCGACCACCCCATGTTTGGCGGTGCAGTAGGCGGCCAGGAGTGGGGTGCCCTGGCGGCCGGCGATGGAGGCGATGTTGATGATCCGACCGCAGCGGGCGATCAGGTCGTCGGCGAAGGCCCGGGTCACGAAGAACGGACCGTCGAGGTTGACCGCCATCATCCGTCGCCACGAGGCGTCGTCGAGGGTGAAGACCGGGGCGCGCAGGACGCTGCCGGCGTTGTTGACCCGGATGTCGGCGGGGCCGAGCGCCGCCCGCAGCGACGCCGCGGCCGCGTTGACCTGGGCCGAGTCGGCGACGTCGCAGGTGGCCCAGGCGGCCCGCGCGGGTCCCCCCAGCTCGGCGGCGAGGGCGGCCAGGGCGTCGCCGTTGCGGGCCATGAGCCCCATCCGCGCGCCGGCGCCGGCCAGGCGCAGGGCGATGGCGCGGCCGATGCCGCGACTGGCGCCGGTCACGATGCAGGTCTTGCCTGCGAGCTCGTCGGCCATGCGCGGTGATCGTAGTGCGTCCTTCGACTCACCGCCAGGCGGCTCGCTCACGACGGAGGGGTACCGGACGCCCTGAGCGAGGTCGGGCGTCAGCGAGACCGAGCGCGGGCAGTGGGCAGGGGCGCCGCAGGCGGGGTCAGCTCGGTGATCGGGCGACGACCAGCGAATCCGTCCTCGAGGCCGTGGAACCAGGCGCACTCGGGCTCGCCGACGCGCCAGCACAGCCACACGTCGTGGCCGCCGTGCTCGCCGAGCCAGTCGCACAGCCCGGTGTCGAGATCGCGGACCACGCAGCCGGTGGCGCCGATCGCCGACAGCTCGTCGCGGAGCGCGTCGCGCAGGCCGAGCAGCACCAGATGATCGCGGCGCACCTCAGGCGGGGCGTCGGACGGCAGCTTCTCGCTGGCCGGGTACCCCGCGCTCTCGAGGCGAGCGTGGTGGCGGCGGAGCTGCGCGCGCAGCTCGAGGGCGGCGCGGTAGCGGCGCGTGACCTCGGGGAGGGCGGCGTTGACCTCGGGGAGCGTGTAACGGCGGCGCATGGGTTCAGCGAAGGTCCTCGGCGTCGGGCTTGGCGCGATCCTTCGGCGCGGCAGCCGCGGCCTTGAAGTCGAGCTCGTCGACGATGGAGTTGTACGGGAAGGGCAGTGGCCCTGCGTTGGTGCACGAGAACGAGACGGTGCCATTCCAGTCCTTCACGTCGAACGTGTACACGGGATCGTTCGGCTGGCCAGTGCCAACGCAGTCGGCGAGGAATCGCCAGCCGCTGCCTTCGATCTTCTCCCACATGCGATCGAACTCGTGGACGCCGAGCGACCCCGAGAACTCCTCGCGATTGCCGTCCTTGGTCACGGTCCAGCGCACCACGCGCGGGCCGCTCGCGGCGCAGTCGACCTGCACGCCGACCTCGGCTGCAGCCAGGCTGCCGGAGACGACATAGGCGGCGTAGCGATCGCGGCAGTCGAAGTCGGCGTTCTCGGCCAGCGTGTCCTTGTGCGGGTTGCCGCAGGCGGCGACCAGCGCGAGGCTGAGGGTGGAAACGCCGGCGACGGCGACGAGCGAGGGCACTAGCGATCTCCAGCGTAGTCAGCGGCGAGGGAGGCGCGAGTCTCCTCCGCGGCTGTGACGCTGTGGAGATAGCCGGGGTGATCGATGACGACCGCCACTGGCGTGCCGGCGGTGCCGAGCGCGGCGCGAGCGTCCGCGGTGAGCGGGAAGCGGATGTACTGCACCGCCGAGATCTTCTCGGCGGTCGAGCGGCCGGGCTCGAAGGCGGCGCGTAGCGCGTGCGGTCCGACGTGCAGGACCACGTGCTCGTCGAGTCCGACCAGCCGGCCCAGCTCGAGCACCGGGTCGGCGTCGGGCGGCAGCTCGATGAACAGCGTCGCCGACAGCGAGTCGGGGGTCGGCATCATCTCGTTATAGACCGCGATCTCCTCGCGGATCTGGGCATCTCCGGTGATGCTCTCGGCCCGCAGCATCTCCTCGATCTGGAGGGTCAGCGTGTGGCGGTTCTCGAACACCAGGCTGACCCGATCGCCGATGACCAGGCGACGTGGACGCTTGAGCGCGATGATGTGGCGACGGAAGTCGTCGCGCATCCCGGCGTACAGCGCGGGCCCCTTGATGTCGGCCCGCGTGATGGGTCGGACGAGGCTGCTCATCCACCCTCGCTTACCACACATCGGCGGGAGGCTTGACACGTGATACGTCGTGATACATATTGTGTCACATCGTGACACGACGGCCAGCCACCCCGGCGCCCACCGACGACGATGACCGCAAGGAGCGCGTTCTCCACACCCGCGTGCCCGAGAAGCTCGAGAGCGAGCTCAAGGAGCGAGCCGCGGAGCTGGGCGTGTCGGTCTCCAACCTGGTGCGCAACGTACTCACCCACGCCTTCGGCCTGGTCGGGGACATCGTCGCCGACGGCGCCCGGGTCGCGCGTACCGCCTCGGGCGGTCCGCGGCCGGGGACCTCGTCGATGGCGCCGACGCCACAGCCGGGCGACGTGATCGGCTGGCAGCAGCTCGTGCTGCAGAAGAACGCCGTGTGCGCGCAATGCAACGACATCCTGGCCCGCGGCGGCGACGCCGCGATCGCCATCACCGAGGGGGCCGGGCCACGACCGATCGTGTGCCTGCGCTGCCTCGAGGAGCTACGACATCATGGTGACGAACCCGATCCTCGACGCGACCAATGACCTGGTCGCCGCGCTCACCCAGCTGGGCAAGCGCGCCCTCCGTCACGTCGACGGACTGACCCAGGACCTCCTGCGCGACGCCGGCTCGGTGGCGCGCTCGAGCCAGGCCTTCGCTGGCGCGGCTCGCTCGCAGTGGGACGACGTGTCCGAGCGCAGCAAGCAGGCATGGGCGCGCACGCGCTCGAGTGCCGGCGGCGCGCCGCGGGCCGCGAAGGTGGTCACCGCCGGGCTGGGCGTGGTCGCTCACGCCCGCCTCCTGCGCATGCGCGGGCTGGCCATGGGCCGCGAGCAGCTCACCGAGGCCGATCACCGCGCGCTGGCCGCGCGGGTGCGCGAGCTGTGCGTCGAGCTGCGCGGCGGCGTGCTCAAGCTCGGGCAGATCGTCTCCGCCCGCCCCGATCTGGTCGGCGCGGCGTGGGCTGGCGAGCTGGCCATGCTGCAGGATCGCGTGCCGCCGTTCGAGGCGACGGCGATCGTCGCCCGCATCGAGGAGGAGCTGGGCCAGACCATCCTCGACGCGTTCGCGACCTTCGAGGCCGAGCCGGTGGCGGCCGCGTCCCTGGCCCAGGTCCACCGCGCCACCCTCGCCGACGGCCGCGTGGTCGCGGTCAAGGTCCAGATCCCCGGCATCGACGAGGTGATCGCGTCCGACATCGCCGCGCTGCGCATCCTGGCCGGCGTGCTGGGCGACGTCCTGCCCATGGATCTGCGCACCATCGCCGACGAGCTCGAGCGCGCGCTCACGACCGAGCTCGACTACCTGGCCGAGGCCATCGCCGGGACCGCGTTCGCCGCCGACGTCGTCGGCACGCCCCTGTTCGCACCGGCGGTGATCGAATCGCATTCGACGCCGCGCGTGCTCACCACCATGTTCGTCGACGGGGCTCGCCTCACCGACGCGCTCGATGCGGCCGCGCCCGACGAGCGGGCCCGGCTTGTCACCGCGCTTTGCGACGGCCTGGCCCGCCAGGTCTTCCGCACCGGCCGCATCCACGCCGATCCGCACCCCGGCAACTTCCTGGTCACCGCCGATGGCCGCATCGCCGTGCTCGACTTCGGCTGCACGCTCACGCTCACCGACGCCGAGCGCACCGGCTACGCCCGGCTCCTCGCCGCGCTGGCCATGAAGGACGAACGCACCGCGCTCGGCGAGCTGGCCACGCTTGGCTTCGGCGGCAAGCCGGAGGCGCTTGCGATCATCGCCCACGCCATCACCCAGGCCATGAAGCCAGGCGAGCTGGCCAGCGAGATCGACTGGGAGGCGCAAGGCCGCGAGCTGGTCGCGACCATGATGCGCGTGGCCAAGGACGCCGGCATCACCATCCCGCGCTCGTTCGTCCTGCTCGGCCGCGTGCTGGGCACGATGGCCGGGCTGGTGGCGACCTACAAGCCGCCCATCCAGCTCTACGCGATCATCGCGCCCCACCTCGCAGCCGCGCTGGCGGTGAAGTCCGTCGCGACGGCGACCGTCTAGAGGTTCTCGGCTTGCGCCACGGTGCGCGCGCCGCAGCCGGTCCAGGTCACCGTGATCGTGCCGCTGCCGCCTTCGATGGGATACGTACCCACGGCGACGCCGGCGGTGATGAGCGTCTCGCACCCGGGTGTGACGACGAGCGGCGTCGGCGTCGACAGCGTCGCCTCGAAGCTCTTGCCGTCGACGTCGACATTCCAGCTGCCGGTCGCGGCCAGGCTGCCGGTGACCACGACGCCACCCGGCGTCCAGGTCGCCTGCGGCGTGAAGGTCACGGTCCAGTCGTTGTCCTCGGTGACGGTGGAGGTGAGGCGCGGTCCGGCGTCGCCGCCGCCCATGAACACCGTGACCACGTCGAGGGTGCGACGGAGCGCGTAGGGCCCGATGACCGACGCCTGGGTGCCGACCAGCGAGCCGTCCCAGTCGCTGGTGATCGATCCGCCACCGGGTCCGGTCAACGACGCGTGCAGGTCGGCGCTACCAGTGAACGCCCACGCCGCGGCGGCCGGCTGATCGTCCATCACGTCCTGCGTGCCGGTCAGGCGGCCGGTGTAGCCGAGCGCCTGCGTTGTGCAGTCGTAGGTCAGCCGGGCGTCGAGGGGGATGGAATCCCCATCGGGGTCGGCCTGATCGCCGCTCAGCACGATGCACGTGGTGTCGGCCGCCGACGCCTTCATCGGCCCGTAGGTGGCCGCGGCATCCTCGATGCCGTTGCCCAGCGCGTCGCCGGCGGACTTGGCCTCGCCCTGCGAGAGCCCGCCGTCGTCGCGCTTCACGCACCCGGCACTGGTCGCGCCCGCGATGCACAGAGCCACGACCGGCCACCACGTACCCATCCAGTGTGTCCGCTTCATGGAACCCCCATGATCGGATCCTACGCCGGGACGGCGGGGGCCGGCGTGATTCTTGTTACTTGAGCGAGTCGAGACCCTTCTGGAACCGACCGGCGTGCGAACGCTCGGCGCGGGCCAGGGTCTCGAACCACTCGGCGATGTCCTCGAAACCTTCCTCGCGGGCGGTGCGCGCGAAGCCCGGGTACATCTGGGTGTACTCGTAGGTCTCGCCGGCGATCGACGCCTTGAGGTTGAGCGAGGTGTCGCCCAGCGGCTCGCCGGTGGCCGGATCGCCCACCTTCTTCAGGTAGTCGAGGTGACCGTGGGCGTGGCCGGTCTCGCCCTCGGCGGTGTCGCGGAACAGGCCGGCGATGTCGGGCTGTCCCTCGACATCGGCGATCTTGGCGAAGTACAGGTAGCGACGGTTGGCCTGCGACTCGCCGGCGAACGCGTCCTTCAGGTTTGCGTGGGTCTTGCTTCCCTTGAGATCAGCCATGACGTCACTCCTCGTTGGACGCCGAGGCGTACCACGGATCGACGAGCCAGGGCCATCGGTCAGGGCATCGTGTACGCGACGCAGAGCGCGGCGATCGCGTCCTGCAACGCGCGGGCGTCACCGCGCGCCTCCGGTGCCATCGCGTTGACGATCACGGCGAAGGCCAGGGGGTGTCCGCTGTCGGTGCCGGCGTACCCGGCCAGCGTCGAGACCTGGGCCAGGGTGCCGGTCTTGGCGCGGATGCGGCCGCGCAGGCGATCGTCGCGGAAGCGGCGGCGCAGCGTGCCGTCGATGCCGCCGGTGGCGAGGGCGGCGGCGAGATCGGGGCCGACCCGGAAGTCGCGCCAGGCGGTGGCCAGCACCTGCACCACGGCCGAAGCCGGGATGGCCGACGAGTCGTAGAGGCCCGAGCCGTTCTCGTAGCGCACGGTGCCGGCGTCGATGCCGGCCTGCTCGGTGAGGTAACGCGTGACCGCGCCGGTGCCGTCGGCCCAGGTCGCCGGTGGCGGCACCGCGGGCGGGGCCGGCAGGACGCGGCTCTCGGCGCCCAGGGTCTTGAGCACGGTCTCGGCCAGGTAGTTGTCGGAGGTCTTGACCATCGGCCGCAGGATGTCGGCGAGGGTCGAGCTCTCGCGCTCGGCGAGGAGGACCGCGGTGGGCGGGGCCAGGCCGCGGCCCACCTTGCGGCCACGCACGCGGATGCCGTGCGCGGCCAGGGCGGTGCGGAAGGCCTCGGCGAACATACGCACCGGGTCGTCGATGCGGCGGCGCTGGAAGTACACGCCCTCGTCGGCGAGGATCTGGCCGGAGACCCGGAGCTCGATGTGATCGCGCTTCACCTGGGTGCCGACGTAGATGCGGGTGCGGCCACTGGCGACGGTCACCACGGTGGCGTCGACCAGGCGGACGTAGTCGCCGAGCGGCGGATCGAGCGAGACCTCGGCCAGGCCCTGCCCGAAACGATCGGCGACGACGACGACGGTGACCGCGTTGCGCTCGAGCGACGCGGCGCCGATGGGCGCGCGGTAGCCGGCGCGCTCCTTGGGCTGATCGGCGTAACGCGGCGGCTCGTCGACCAGATCGAAGTAGCTGCCGTCGAAGACCAGGTCGCCGGTGACCTCGGTGACGCCGCGCCAGGCCAGCGACTGGGCCAGCTCGTTCAGGCCGGCCAGGGTGAGGGTCGGATCGCCACGGCCGCGGACGAAGAGGTCGCCGTCGACCGAGCCGGTGTCGGGATCGAGCTTCTCGGCCAGCACCGACGTGCGCCAGCGGAAGCCAGCGCCGAGGCCGTGCAGCGCCGCCGCTGCGGTGATCACCTTGTTGACCGAGGCCAGGTTGAGCGGGCGATCGGCGTGGTGGGACCAGATGACCTTGCCGCTGGCCACGTCGACCACGGAGGCGCCGACCTGGGCGGTGATGAGGAGCGGGCGGGCGCGCACGGCGGCGTCGAGCTGCTCGGCGAGCCACGCGTCGCGGGCGGCGGGATCGGCAGGCGCCACCGGCAGCACCAGGCCACCGTCGGCGCCGAGATCGTCGTCGCCGTCGTCGTCGGTGGTGGCCGCGGTCCCGGCGTCGCCGTCGTCGAGCACCACGGGCTCGACCGGCCAGCCGCCGTCGGGCGGAACCGGCCCCGACTCGGACCGCGCGCGAGGTAGGCCCAGCGCCA
The DNA here is from genome assembly GCA_005779305.1 of Myxococcales bacterium. Lineage (GTDB taxonomy): Bacteria > Myxococcota_A > Polyangia > Haliangiales > Haliangiaceae > UBA2376. The sequence goes on along the minus strand of SXJR01000081.1, from coordinate 22,692 downwards.
GCGCGGCGGCCAGGACACCGCCGGTTGCACATGCGGCGGCCAAGATCCGGCGTGTCCCCACGCGGCGATCTTAACACGCGCTACGCTGGGCTTGCCTTGCTCCGCGTCCCCCCCATCGCCCTGCTGATCCCGTTCGTGCTCGCCGCGTGCGAGCCGCGGCAGCGCCGCACGCCCGACGACACCCTGGTGGTGCTGTTCGAGGCGGCGCCGAAGACCACCGATCCGCGCTACGCCCTGTCGGCCTACGACGCCAAGCTGTCGCGCCTGGTGGCGCCGGGGCTGGTGACGGTCGACTCCGACGACATGGCACCGCGCCCCGAGCTGGCCGAGACCATCGAGCAGGTCGACGAGTTGACCTGGAAGGTGACGATCCGCGCCGACGCCCGCTTCTCCGATGGCAGGCCGGTGACCGCGCGCGACGTGGCCTGGACGTTCGGGACGGTCCTGGCCAAGGGCTCGGACAGCCTGTGGCACAAGGGCTTCTCCGAGCGCTTCTCGTCGGTGGAGGCGGTGAGCGACCGGGTCGTGACGTTCCACCTGATCCAGCCGCTGGCCACGTTCCTGAGCGATCTCGACATGGGCATCATCGCCGAGCATGGCGCCGGCAAGAACGGCAAGTACCGGGGTGGAATGGTGCTGGGCGCCGGGCCGTACCGCGTGGTCGAGCTCAACGCGCAGCGCGTGGTGCTGCGCGCCAACGCCCACTGGCACGGCGGCAAGCAGGGCGTGCCGTCGATCGAGATCAAGAACGTCCGCGACGCGGCGGCCCGGCTCATCATGCTGGCCGGCGGCTCGGCCGACGTGGCCCAGAACGCGTTTCGCTACGATCTGATCGACGACGTGCTGGCCCGCGAGCGTGTGCGCGAGGTGCGGCACACGTCGAACATCCTGACCTACATGCTGCTCAACAACGAGGATCCCGTGCTCAAGGATGCGCGGGTCCGGCGAGCCATCGCGCTGGCGCTCGATCGCGAGGCAGTCGTGGCGCGCAAGTTCGCGGGCCGGGCGGTCCTGGCCACCGGCCTCCTGTCGCCCGATCACTGGTGCTACGAGCAGGTGCCGCAGGTGCCGCACGATCCGGCGGCGGCGATGAAGCTCCTCGACGAGGCGGGGTACCCCGATCCCGACGGGCCGGGAGGCAAGCCGCGGCTGTCGCTGGTGTACAAGACCTCGGCCGATCAGTTCCGGGTCGCGGTGGCGCGGGTGCTGGCCTCGCAGCTGTCGCAGATCGGCATCGCGGTCGAGGTCCGGCCGTTCGAGTTCGCGACGTTCTTCGCCGACATCAAGAAGGGCCAGTACCAGATCGCGACCATGCAGACCGCCGACATCGCCGAGCCCGACCTGCTCTTCACCTACTTTCACTCGAGCCGCATCCCCGACGCCAAGGATCCCAACGCCAACAACCGCTGGCGGTACCGCAACGCGCTCGTCGACGATCGCACCACCCGCGGCCGCCGGGTCGCCGACCGCGCCGAGCGCATCGCGCTCTACGCCGAGGTCCAGCGCCAGCTCGCCGCCGACCTGCCCATCATCCCGCTCTGGCACGAGGACAACGTCGCCATCGTCAACGCCGACGTCGAGGGCCTGAAGGTCGTGCCCAACGGCCGCCTGTCGGGCCTGGCCCGCGTCACCAAGGTGAAACGCAAGTGAGCGGCGGCGGTGCCGTCGCCGTCTCGCGTCTGCTGATCGACGAGCACATCCGCGCCGACAGCGCGACCGTGCGTACCTGGCTGTCCTGCGAGGGCGCCGGCGGCGACGGCGCCGGCGCGCGCATCCGCATCGAGGTCGAAGGCGGCACCAGCGGCGCGCTCTCGGCCACGGCCGTCCTGCACGTCGTCCGCCGCTATGCTCGTCCGCTCGACTCCGACGTCCTGCGCGATCTGGCTGGCGCGCCGCGGCTGGCGCTGCCTGGCGGCGCCGCCCTCGCGGTCCTGCACTGGCGCGCCGCCGTCGACGCCGCCGGCCGCGACTGGCTCGTGCTGGTGGCGCCGGGCGAGGAGCCCATCGCCGCCCTGTCTCCCGGCGTCGCCGCCGCGCTGCGTTTTCTGGTGATCAGGCTCGAAGGCGAACGAGAGGGCTGAGCGGCGCGGAGCGCGCCCTTCGACTCGCCGTCGCTCCGCTCCGGCTCGCTCAGGCGGCGAGCCTGGCCCTGCATTCGGCCGCCGTCCTGAGCGAAACCGCCGTCCTGCGCGAGTGCGAGCGTCAGCGAGCGCGAGTCGAAGGACGCACTCCGCACCGCGCGAGCTCGTGGATCTCGGCCCAGTCGCTGCGCATGAGCGCCTCTTTCTTGGGCCGACTCCAGCCCTTGATCTTGAACTCCATCGCGAGCGCCTGGTCGCGCGTCGGCAGAGGCGCCGCGTACACCAGCGTCACCGGCTTCCGCCGCGCCGTGTACCCGTCGTAGGTGCCGGCGTTGTGCTGCGCGATCCGGAGCTCCAGATCGACGGTGTTGCCGATGTACAGGGAGCCGTCGCGGCACCGCACCATGTAGACCCAGAACCACTCCATCGACCGCCGGGTATCAGTCGGCCCTGACACCCCGCTGACACCCTGCGCGGAGCGCGCCTACTCGTCGCTGCCGGCAGCGCACGCATCGGCGCCGACGCAGCTGCCGCTGTTGTCCTGGCACTCGGCCGAGGACATGAGCCGGCTGACCTGGTTCTCGGCGGTGTCCTCGCTCCCGTCTCCGATCATGGTCTCCTCGATGAACTCGCAGCAGCAGTCGGCGGCGGCCTTGGTCTCGCCGCCGCCACCACCGCCCGCGGGATCCGCGGCGGGCCTGGACTTGCCACCGCAGGCGGCGAGGGCGAGGGTGAGCAGCGCGGTGGCGAGGGTGTGCTTGGCCATGCGGCCGAGCCTATCACCGCAATGCGTCCTTCGACTCGTGCTCGCTGGCGCTCGCACGTCGCTCAGGACGGCGGGTTCCATCCGCACATTCACGCATCCATACCCGCAACCCGCTGCCCGCAACCCGCTGCCCGCAACCCGCTGCCCGCCGCGCGTCGCTTCCGGCCGCGTCACTGCGGCGTCGTGGCCGGGGAGCCCTCTTCGGGCGGGAGGGTGTCGCTGCCGTCGTCGGGCTCGACCGTGTCCGCGATCGGCTCCTTGCGGCAGAGCGGTCCAGAGGTCGGCGACAGCGCCCACAGCGCCATGCCGGCCTTCTCGGAGATCTTGGCGGTCTCGCGCAGGGCGGCGGCGTCGTAGATGCGGAGGCCGCCGCTACCGTCCTCGTAGATCAGCTTGTCGTCGTCGATCCACGCGCCGGCGAAGCGCGAGGATGCGGTCAGCACGTGCTTGAACGCGCCGGTCTTGGCGTCGGCGACATACAGGCTCGGCTTGGCGGCGTCGTCGGCGTCGTTGCACGGATCGGTCGCGGTCGCGAAGGCGAGCCGGCCCTTGCCGGGCGAGAGCATCGCCAGCGACAGGAGCGGCTGGCCGGCGGCGTCCTTCTGGATCGGGGTCAGCCTGGACACCAGATCGGGGGCCAGCTCGGCCGGCATCGACGTGGCGCTTGCCCCGACGACGCGGACCTCGTCGAAGGTCATCTGCACGTGCGTGCCCTCGATGGCCACGCCGGTGGTCTTGGCCAGCTTGCCGCTGCCGCGGTCCACCACGTACGTGGTCACCGTGCCAGTGCCCCAGCGTCCGCTCGCCGGCGCGGTGGTCACGACGATCTGATCGCCGGGGCCGTAGCCCGCGCTTACCAGACGGGCCTTCCCGACGTTGGCCAGCGCGCTGGTGTCGGTCAGGTCCTTGAGCGAGAACGTCGTCACCCACGAGCGCGCAAGCAGCGGCGGCGCGTCCTTGGCCTTCTTGGGATCCGGCATCTCGACCTTGTCGAAGCCGGTGAGCAGGATCTCGTCGCCCGCCGGGGAGCGCACCCAGCCGGCCAGCTCGTGGCCGGTGTCGGTGATCCGCAGGTAGCGCTTGGCCTCGCCGTCGTAGGCGTAGAGCTCGCCGCGCGTCGAGCCCGCGTTGGTGCCGACGCCGGGCATCTTGAAGGTGCTGCGCCGGGCCAGCAGCAGGGGCCCGGCGGTGACCTTGGCCGAGAACTCGGCCTTCATCCGCGTGTTCAGCTCGATCAGGGCCTTGCCGTGCGGGGTGGCGAGCAGCGCAGACAGCTCGGCGTCTTTCTCGAGCCCAGGCCCCCAGCGCAACCAGTCGCCGGCCAGCGCCGCGCCCAGCTCGTCGACGGCGCCGGCGTGCTCGCCGGCCTGGGCCAGGGCCTCGCCGAGCACCCAGTGCGCGTCGAGGTGGTGGGCGTCCTTCTTGATCGTCTCCTCGCACGCGGCCCGCACCGCGGCCCAGTCGCGCGGCTGCGCCTTGTAGGCCTTGAGCACCTTCTCGTACTCCTTGGCGCCGTTGCCGTAGACGTAGTTCATGGTCTTCACCGCCTCGACCCCGAGCGGGCGAGCGGTGAGGGCAGGGAGCGCGGACGAGCCGGTGCCGGTCCCGGTGCCCGAGCCGGATCCGTCGGACTTCTTGTCGCCGCCGCAACCGGCGAGCGCCAGTGCGGCGAGGAAGAGTGCGCGTTTCATGGCGTGTGAATCTACCAACGCCGCGCCCGATCGGGGCATTCCGCGGTAAGTTCGTCGACGGATGGCGCTCGAGCACGTCGCGCACGGTCAGGCGCGCTTCATGACCCCGGGTGTCGCGCCCGATCCGCGCGGCGTGGTCCTTGGCCGCTACCTGGTGATCGTGTTCCCGACCCTCGAGGGCGTGGTGTCGTGGTTGCGCCTCTACTCGCACGAGGCCTCGCTCGACGAGCTGGTCGCCGGCCTCGAGATCACCCGGGTGCGCACGCCGCTGATGAGCCGCGAGATGATCCTGCGTATCCCGGCGGTGTCGTCGTACGCCGCCGATCGCGCCGCCCGCCTGGCCCGCCTGGTCGGCGGCTCGATCTACACCGGCACCGCCAAGCACTTCGTGAAGTACCGCGACGACCGCTCTCCCTACGGCTACGACGCCGTCGAGATCGGCGCGCTCCCCGGCGGTGCCGAGCTGATGGTGCACGGCGACGACTTCACCCAGACCTACGCTCGCGAGGGTGACATCTCGCTGTCGCGGCTCCTGTTCCGGCTCTCGCTCCGCCGCGTCCCCGGCGCGCAGCGGCTGGCCGCCGAAGATCGCGCCGATCTGGTGCTGGCCGTGGCCCGCGGCCTCGGCGACGGCGTGATCCGCTACCTGTGGCGCAATCGCTGCGACGGCGAGGTCGGCCTGGTCGCGCCGCGCAACAACAAAGCCGCCAGCGACGGCAGCGCCGGATTCGGTGTCGATCCCAGCTACCTGCTCATGCGGGTGCGCAGCCTCCCCGAGCGCATCCTCGAGCTGTTCCTCGGCACCCCCGGCATCGACGTGTTCCGCCCGGTGTCCGAGAACGTCGCCGTCGCCGTCGGCTGGGCCCATCCGGTCGAGCTGGCCTCGGTGGCGTCGCTCCTGCCGGCCGACACCTACCACGTGTTCTGGCCCGGCGACCGCGTCGACCTCCTCGCCGGTCCGCTCGAGCTGTCGCGCCTCGCCGACCTGACCCGCATCGATCTCGAGCTCGAGGGTGTGCGCGAGCCGCGCACGGGCGAGGTCAGCGGGCCCGATCCGGTCGCGGTCGCGCTGCGCCTGGCGCCGGCGTCGGGCCTCGCCCGCCGGGTCTCGGCCACCCTGGTGCCGCTGGCCCAGACCGCGCAGTTCAAGCGCCTGGTCTACCTCTTGCCGCCGGCAGCGCTGCGCGGCCTGCGCGTCGCCGTCACCGATCGCGGCATCGTCGTCGTCGCCAGCCACGACCTCGACGTGATCCCGCTGGGCATGCTGCTCACCGAGCTGGCGCCCGGCATCATGGTGCCGATCGGCATGGAGGTCGTGCCGCGGGTGTCGCCCGAGGTGCTGGCCGGTGCGCTCGGCCACGGCTTGGGCGTGCTCACCGTGTTCACGCCCGACGCTGCGCCCTTCCAGCTGCCCGAGTCCAAGCTCGCGCCGCTCGAGCGGCGCAGCGTGGCCCGCCTCGAGTCACACACCGTCGAGATCCGCAACGTGGCGCTCGATCCGTCCGGCGATCCCACCGTGGTCAACGACCCGCTGGGCCGGTTCGCGCTATGGGGCTTCCCCGAGCCCGAGCAGAAACTCCTCGGCGAGTAACCCGTGGCTCGCCCCGACGTCGCCACCTTCCTCGAGCGCTTCGTCCTGCCCTTCGTCGTGGGCGGCGAGGCCCACGTCAACCGGCCGCTGACCAGCGCCGACCTCGGCCGCTTCGAGTTGGATCTCGCCAACGCCACCGTGGCCCTGGTCGCCGTCGACGAGGCCCGCACCGACGTGCTGGCCGAGCTGGTGGCGCGGCCCCCGGCGCTGGTGCTCGACGCCGACGAGCTGGCGCTCGCGGTCGGCCTCCACAACGCGCTGGTGCTGGCCCACCCCGACGCCGACGGTTCCCTGGTCACCGACGCCATGCGTCGCAAGATCGCATCCACGGCGTTGCGGATGGTGTCGCAGCCGATCTCGCGCGATCGCACCCGCGTCCTGGCCCGTCACGCGCTCCTCCACAACCTGCTCGATCTCGGCCGCGCCGACGTGACCGTGTCGTGGTGGACCGGTCGCGCGCGATTTCTCGGCCAGAAGCCGTCGGCGCGGCTCACCGCGTGGAAGGGTGTGCGCCGCGTGCGCGAGGAGGTGACCCGCGCCGGCTTCGACGAGCTCCTGGCCTCGCCCGAGGTCGCGCCGGTGATGGCGGCGCTCCTGCGCCGCACGCCGCTCACCCAGCTCCTCGGCGTAAGTCCGTCGGCGCCGCCGCTGCACTGGGAGGACGCGGTCTTCCTCCTGCGCGACGCCGAGGTCGCCCGCGCCGTTGCCTACGCCGCCGTCCGCCCCGACGAGCCGCGGGCCCAGGTGGCGGCGCCGGCCCGTCTGGCCGCCGCCTTCGAGCAGATGCTCGAGCGGACGCCGCCCGCGGCCGACGTCCGCGCCGTCGCGGCGTTTCTCGCCCACGTCGCCGCGCTCCTGGCCATGGCCGAGGCGCACCTCACGTCGCCGTCGGCCAAGAGCCCGCTGCTCTCGGCGGTCCTCGGCGGGGGCCCGGGCGCCGGACGGCCGCGCGGGCTGGCCACGTTCTTCGCGCTACCGGTCGCGCTCGAGCGGGTCGCGCCGGTGCTGTCGGACCCGCCGGGACTCGCCCACGAGGCGCCGTGGCAGCGGCGATGGCTGGCTTTCAAGGCCCAGGCCGTCGATCTGCTCGGCCAGCCGCTCGTCGACAGCCTGGTGGCGCGGCTGGCTCGTCACCTCGGGCCGGCGCCCGATCGGACGCCCCTCGCCGAAGCGCCGGCCTCGACGCCGACGCCGGGCCCGACCTGATATGCTGCGCGAGCCGCAGCGCACCCTCTCATGGTCACCCAGCCGCCCACCGCCAACAAGGCGTTCGCCATCGATCTCGCCCGCGCCAGCGCCAGCGTCCAGGACGTCGCGCGCATCCTCAACAGCCACTTCCTCGACAAGCAAGAGATCATCCGGCTGATGCTGGTCTCGGCGATCGCCGGCGAGCACATGGTGATCGTCGGCCCGCCCGGCACCGCCAAGAGCGCGATGGTGGGCATGTTCGCCCGCCTGGTCGACGCCCGCTACTTCGAGTACCTGCTCACCCGCTTCACCGAGCCCAACGAGCTCTTCGGTCCGGTCGATATCGCCGCCTTCCGCGAGGGGCGCTACACCCGTCGCACCGAGAGCATGCTGCCGTCGGCGGAGATCGTGTTTCTCGACGAGATCTTCAAGTCGAGCTCGGCGATCTTGAACTCGCTACTCCACGTCATCAACGAACGGAAGTTTGCCAACGGCCCCAACGTCATGCAGGTGCCGCTGATCTCGCTGTACGCGGCGTCCAACGAGGTCCCCAACGACGAGAGTCTGGCGGCGATGTTCGACCGCTTCCTCCTGCGGGTCCTGTCGGACAACCTCGACAGCTATCACTTTGGCGAGCTGATGACCAAGGGCGTCTCGCTCGAGGTCGCGCGCATGACCGGTCGCGGCGACGAGCTGCGTCCGGTGATCACCGCCCGCGAACTGCGCACGCTGCACGCCGCCTTCGACCGTTTCATGGTGTTCCCCGACGACTTCATGGCGAAGTACAAGGGGCTGATCTTCCAGATCCGCAGCGAGGGTATCAGCGTCAGCGATCGCCGCGCCGTCAAGCTGCTCAAGCTGTTCGCGGCGTCGGCGGTCTTCGATGGGCGTCCCCGCGTGCACGACGGCGACTTCTTCGTCCTCCGACACATCTGGAACAACCTCGATCAGGTCGAGCTGCTCGAGGAGATCGTCAACCCGATCGTCGACGCGTACTACCGCGACCACCCGGCCGATCGTCGCTTCATCGGGCCCCAGGCGTCGCTCGACGATCTGCTCAGCGAGCTCAACCTGATCCGCGAGCTGCTCACCACCGGCAGCGAGCTCTCCGACATCCAGCTCTTCAGCCAGCTCAAGAACCTGTCGGAGATCAAGGCGGCGCTCACCGCCATGCCCTCGGACACGGCCAACCGCATGCTGCGCGAGGTCGATCAGCTGCTCGAGACCGTGTTCGCGTCGTCCAAGTTTGGCCTGTAGCCCATGACCCCCGCCACCGATCCCGGCCTGTCGTCATCGGCGCCGCCCCTGCGGGTGGCGATCTTCGACGACGTGGTCGCGGCCCGCGGCGAGCGCTTCCATATCCCCGGCCTCGACGTCGAGGTCTTTCCCCACGCCGACGACGCCGCCGGCCTGTGCACGAGCAAGGGCTTCGACGTGGTGTTCATGGACTTCGCCCTCGGCCCCGGCCGCAAGAACGGCCAGCTCGTGACCCGCGAGGTCCGCGCCGCCGGCTTCCTCGGCCGCATCGTCGCCATCTCCAGCGACCCCGCCGCCAACGCCGCCATCAAGGGCGCCGGCGCCGACGACGCGCTCAACAGCAAGGCCCACCTGCGCAGCTACCTGGTCCACCTCGGGGCCCGCCACCTGCAGCGTCGCTAATGCGCCTCCCACTTGAGCTGAACCTCATCGGACCATCTGCGCCGCGCCAGTCGCGGCGCATGGGTGGCGGTTCGATCGCTGCGTGTCGGCGCATCAGCCTCATCCGGACGCTTCGCGTCCTCAGATGGGGGACGATCACGTCCCCCAGACCTCCACTCTCGCTCCGCCGGGCGACGGCAGTTGCACGCCCGGATCACCTCATGTGGAACGCGCGCTAGCCCCGCGGCCGGTACCTGACGATGCCCATCCCCGCCGATCGCCGCCGCAGCCACCTGGCCCGCGAGGTCGGCACCATGGCCCTGTCGTGCGTGCGCGTCGACAACCCCATGGCCATGGTGCGGGCCTCGGCGTGGTCCAACGCCATTGCCCGCCTGGGCATCCACCTGCCGCTGTTCGTGGTCCACGACCTCGGCGTCCTGCTCACCGTCCCACGCGGCGCCGGCGGGTGGACGATCCGCCAGCGCGACGATCAGCTGGCCCAGATCCAGCCGCCGCCCACGGCCAAGACCCTCCTCGACGAGTACCGCCGCCTGGTCACCAACGTGTCGACCTCGGAGGTGGTGGAGAAGCTGGCCGGGATGCGTCTCCGCGACGAGATGGTCGCGGTCCTGCTCACCCGCATCCTGGCCGACGCCTACAACCGCTGGCGCGAGCGCGGCAAGGGCGCGGGCGCCGAGGCGCTGCCGCTCGATCTCGGCCTCTACCTCGACATCGATCCAGCCAGCCACTTCCGCGACTTCGATCCGCGTCCGCTGTGGGGCTTGCTCGCCCACCTGCGCGATCACGCGCTCCACATCTACACCTCGGTCGAGCTGGTCGATCTCGACACCGTCCGCCTCATGGGCATGTTCAAGGAGGACGGCGGCGCCGGCTCCGAGGCTCTTGGAGGCGCCATCGACCTGGTCGATCTGTTCACCGCGCTGGGCTCGCCCGAGGCCCACGACGTGGCCAGCTTCTCCCTCGACCTGCTGCCCAGCGTGCTCGAGACCCGGCGCGCCTCGGGGGTCCAGACCTACGCCGTCGACGGCTACGCCTCGATCGAACGCCGGGGCAACGTCGACTCGTTGGTGCTCTCGGAGCTGGCCTACGATCGCGAGATCTTCGAGCAGAAGGTCGTCGACCAGGAGCTGCTCTACTACGGCCGCGAGCGCGAGCGCGAGGACGAGCGCCGGCTCCAGTACATCCTGGTCGACTCCTCGGCGTCGATGCGCGGTCAGCGCCAGGTGTTCGCGCGTGGCCTGGTGCTGGCCCTGCTCAAGAAGCTGTCGCTCCAGGGCGACGAGGTCTGGCTGCGCTTCTTCGACTCCCGCCTGCACGAGACCATCAAGGTGACGCGCTCGGGCCAGGTGCCGGTGCCGTACCTGCTCTCGTTCCGCAGCGAGCGCGGCCGCAACTACGGCAAGGTTTTTCGTCAGCTGGCCCTCGAGATCCAGCGCCAGCACCGCGAGTTGCGCCGCCGGGTGGTGCTGTACATCGTGACCCACGGTCAGTGTCACGTGCCGCCCGAGATGATCGCCGGCCTGGCCCAGCACGCGTTCCTGTACGGGATCATCATCAGCCCGTCGTCGGACGTGTTGCCCGAGTTCGTGCCCATGCTCCACCGCTCACAGGTGGTGCTGCCCGACACCTTCGGATCGCGCGCCGGCCGTCAGCGACGGGCCCTCGACATCGTCACCGACGCCAGCGAACGACGGCGCGCCAGCTGATCACCGCCGGGGTGTGAGCGGGTGTCCGGGTTCCGGACGATCCGTAGGCCCGCACATTCGTGAGCCAGCGTGCGTCGGTGTCGCCGACAGAGACAACTGCCGACACCATCGTAGGTCTCGCGAGAGAGTGAAGCGTCTCACCGACGAGCGCGATCTTGATCTGTTGGCGTCGATCGGCGAGAAGCGATGACGATGGAGGCACTCGACGCCGGGCGTAGTGGTCGGTGTAACGGGCTGCTGCCGGCCGGCACCATGCTGGGCCGGCACGAGCTCATCCGGCTGCTCTCGGTGGGCGGCATGGCCGAGATCTACCTGGCCCGCACCGAGGGCATCGCCGGCTTCGAGAAGCGGGTGGTGGTCAAACGCATGCTGCCGCACTTCGCGGTCCAGTCCGGCTACGTGCGCATGTTCCTCGACGAGGCCCGCCTGTCCGCACGCCTCGATCACCCCAACATCGTCTCGGTCCACGACATCGGCGAGGACACCGGCAACTACCACTACGCGATGGAGTATGTCCGCGGCGGCGACCTGCGTGATCTGCTGAAGGCGGCGGCGCGCTCGGGCGAGCCGCCGCCGCTCGGCGTCGCCATCGCGATCGCGCTCGGGGTGTGCGCCGGGCTCGACCACGCCCACAACCTGCGTGGGGAGGGCGGTCGCCCACTCGAGGTCGTCCACCGCGACGTCTCGCTGTCGAACGTGCTGGTCTCGTTCGATGGCGCGGTGAAGGTCACCGACTTCGGCGTGGCCAAGATGCAGCAGGCCGATCACCGCACCCGCACCGGCACCCTCAAGGGGAAGGTGGCGTACATGTCGCCCGAGCAATGCCGGGGACAGCCGCTCGATCGCCGCAGCGACGTCTTCTCGATCGGCATCCTGCTCTACGAGCTCATCACCGGCCGGCGCCTGTACGGCGGGCACGACAACGAGCTGGTGACGCTCCAGCGCATCGTCCACGCCGACGCGCCGCCGCCGTCGCGGCAGCGCCCGAGCTGCCCGGTGGCGCTCGACGAGATCGTGGCGCGGGCCCTGTGCCGCGATCGCGGCCATCGCTACCAGACCGGGCGCGAGCTCCAGCGCGACCTGGAGGCCCTGGTGCGCAGCGAGCGCCTGGCCGCGTCGTCGAGCGAGGTCGCCGAGTACGTGACGCGCATGCTGGGCGGCGGCTCGCCTCGCGCCGACACCGCGGCGACGGCGTCCATGGTGCCCTCGCCGCCGGTGCCACCGAGCTCGTGGGACTCCGACAGCGACCTCGGCGACGGCGGCGGCGCGGTGAGCGTCGAGGTGCTGGTGGGCGTCGAGAGCAAGCCAGTGCCGGCGGTGAGCGCCGGCGGCGCCGAGGCGGGCGGGCGCCGGTTCGGGCTGACCGGCGGACCGCGCTGGGAGCGCGTCACCCGCTTCGCGGCACTGACGTTGGTGGGGGCGGCGCTCCTCACCGCGAGCCTGTGGCGGCGGAGCGACGAGCAGGTGCTCGAGGTGCCGCCGCAAGAGGGCGGCAGCAAGGCTGTGGGGGCGTTCGAGCCGAGACCGCGGCTGGCGGAAGAGGCCGAAACCGCGGCCGAAACCGCGACCGAAACCGCAGCCGAAACCGCGGCCGAAACCGCGGCCGAAACCGCAGCGGATGCCGGGGTGGAACCGGTGGCGGCGAGCGAGAGCCGGCGGAGCGAGCCGCGGTCGCGGCGCGAGGAGGAGTCGCGCAAGGCCGTGCCGCATCGCCGCGAGATCCTGGATGACTCGCCGGCGGTGTCGGTGACCGACGTCGATCGGGTGATGGAGCCGGAACCCGCGCCCAGCGTGCCCGTGGACGCCGCGCCCGAGCCCGATGCGGCGCGGTCGCGAACCGAGCTGTCGCGCAGCCTTCCGCCCAGGCCGGCCCCGCCGACCGAGCCGCCACGGGTCGCCGCTGCGCCCACCGGCTCACTCGACGCGTCCGCCTCCCTGACGAACATCGACGTGAGGGGACCGCTCCAGAACTCCGAGATCCGGCGCGCCCTCGACCGGGTGATGCCGGCGGTGCGCGCCTGTTACCGCGACGCGGCAGCCACGGCCCGGCGGACGCCGCGGGTCGAGCTGCGCGTCAGCTTCCAGATCGACGACGCCCGGGCGGCGCGCTCGGTGCGGGCCTCGCCGTCGGCGCTGTCCGGCCTGTCGGGCTGCGTGGCCGACGCGGTAGGCCGCGCGCGCACCCGGGTCGCCCCCGATGTCGGCAACGCGGGTGTGGAGGTGGTGGTCACGTTCACACCGACGGTTCCATGATCCGTCGAGGGCGCCGAGACTGATCTCGGTTTGGCCGAGCGGCTGCGGTATCCTGCACCGGAGTGATGGTCGGCGCGCGGATCGTGATCCTGGTCGCTGTCGCAGCCGCGGGCTGCGGATCGGTGAAGCCGGACGGCAGCGCGGATGGTGGTGCCCAGGTCGATGCGGGGCTCGACGCGGCGGCGCAGGCGCGGGTGTGCGACCCCGATCCGCCGATGGCGAGCGAGCCCACCACCGAGGGCTCGATGCAGGGCCGCTGGCACGTGAGCTGGGAGTGCGCCCGGGGGTGCGCGCTGCGACGGCCTGGACTGACGTACTCGCCGGATCTGGAGGTCGTGGGGGCGACGCTGCTGTGGTCGAACGAGAAGTGTCCCGACTGCCGGGCCATGTTCTTCGGCGTCGAGACCGTCGACGGCTGCATCGACGTGACCGCCAGCGTCGACTTCGACTCGCAGTGCCGCTTCAGCTACCGCGTCTGCGAGATGGACGGCGAGCTGCGCGGGACGGTGACCTGGAAGGAGCCGGGCATGTCGTCGGTGATGACCTGGACACTGGTCGGACGTCGATCCTGACCGTCGGCTATAGTCGCGCGGCGTGGCCCGGCGCTTCTACCAGTCCATCGAGTCAGCGGCGGTCGCCGCCGAGCAGGCGCTGGCCAACGGCCGCTACCCGGAGGCCGAGCGCGCCTACCGCGAGTTGATCGGCCAGACCCACGTCGTCGACTACGAGTACGACGACTGGCTGCGCTCGCTGGCCGACGTCTACCGCCAGCTCGGTCGCGGCCGCGAGGCCGGCTACGTCTACCTGTACCTGCACTACTTCGACCTGGCACGGGCCTGTTTCGGCGAGGAGCCCGGGCTGCGCGGCCGGCTGTACGAGGTCGAGAAGCGCTGGGCCGACGCGGCGGCGGCGTACGCGGAGGCGCGGTTGCCCGTGCACGCGGCGGTGGCGTGGGAGAAGGCCAAGAGCTGGGACAAGGCGCGGGCGGCGTGGGAGTCGCTGGTGCCGCACGCTGGCCTGCGCGACCGCGACTACGAGCTGGCGCTGGTCCACTTCAACGTTGGCACCGCGATCGGGCGTGGCGATGCGGCGTCGCCGGCGGCGCGGCGCGCGCTGGTCGAGTCGCAGCGTCGGCTCGAGCAGGTCGCCGACGACTTCGAGATCAAGGGCGAGCTCGAGCGCGCGTTCGACTGCTTTCAGATCCTGCTCAAGCTGGGCAAGGACTCGGCCCAGTTCGAGAACCTCGCCGAGGGCTACGTCAACTGCATCCGCGTGCTGCGAGAGGACAGCCTCAAGTTCTACGTCCTCCAGTACTACGAGGACTTCATCAAGCTCGCGCTCGAGCGTGGCGAGCTGCACGCGGCGGCGACGCTCTATCACGAGGCCGCCGAGTACGCGCTCAAGACCGGGCTGCCCTACGACCGCCGTTACCAGGCCAAGAGCGGTGACACCTGGGTCCGCTGCGCCGAGAAGTACCTCGAGCAGGGCCTTCCGGTGGAGATGGTCGAGAACGCGTTCCTGGCCGCGGCCCAGCAGTTCTCGGCGGTCGGCGACTACGGCTCGGTGCGCAAGGTCTTCGAGAAGCTGGCCTCGCTCGACCTGGCGGAGCGGCAGAAGGCGCGCTTCGAAGCCATCGCCCGTCGCTACGGCGACACCCCTGACGAGCTGCCCGACGCGCCGGCCTTCCCCGACTACCTCAAGCAGCAGCACGCCTACGCCGACATCTGGTTCGTCGATCTCCTCGAATGGGAGATGTCCGGCGAGCCGGCGGCGGTGGCGTCGGCCATCGTCGGCGACCTGCGCTACCCCAACGGCATCCGCCGCCGCGCCCTGGTGGTGGTGCTGACCGCGGCCGACGCCGCCTCGCGTGGCGCCCAGAACGAGGTCGAGACCCTCGCGGTCCTCGCCGAGCAGCTCGGCGAGCTGCAGAGCTACGCCGCCCTGGCCCCGCTCGAGAAACTCTACGGCCACGAGGATCCGCAGGTCCGCCGCGCCGCCGTCCGCGCCCTGCGGTTCCTCTACTTCAAGCGCTCCTTCTCGATCGTCAAGAAGGCCCTGACCGACACCGATCCGACCGTGCGCGAGGCTGCCCTGGTCGCCATCGCCGGCCTCCACTTCCCGCACGCGCTTGGCCCACTCTCGCGCATCTACACCGAGGTCAGCGACGCCCGCGTCCGCGGCGCCGCCCTCGACGCCATCGGCAAGATCCAGACGGTCGAGGCCGGCGAGGTCCTGGTCAGCGTGCTGCGCCAGGAGCTCGGTCCCTTGCGCGACGCCGCCCGCGGCGCCCTCCTGGCCCTCGACAACGCCGACATGGTCCCGATCCTGCGCCAGCACTACGAGATCGAGCCCGACGGCGCCACCCGCGACATCCTCGGCGAGATCCTTCGCCGCGCCTGAGCGAACGCGGCTCGCGATCAGAACGTGCCGCTGAGCATCAGGCCGGGCGCGTGCGTCGGACCGAGTGTCGCCGGCGTGATCACCGGCGCGGTCTCGGCGTCGTCGTGCTCGTGGGTGAGCCAGTAGCCGGTGATGGCACCGGCAACGGGAAAGGCGAAGTAGGCGAAGCCCCAGAGGCCGCTGTCGACCGACGCGGACGAGGCAGCGAAGGGCCAGCTGAGCGCGCTCCCGGCGAGGCCGCCAAGGAGACTCGCCGAGAAGCGGCCGTGACCGCCCTTGTGATTGCCGACGGCAGTGATGCCGAACGCCAGGCCGACGCTCATCCCGACCTGGAAGCCGATCGCGACAGGAATCAGCTCCTCGTCGCAGATGTCGTGACAGTCGTAGTGGCTGTGCGCGACCTCGAGCGTGATGACCGCGGTGACAAATCCGAGGACGCCGCCGGCGCCGATGCCGGCAAGCGCGCCGAGGATACCGCGCCCCCTGTCAGCGCGACCCGGTCCGGGTGGCGGAGGTTCCGGGTACGTCGTCAGCGTCAGCGTCGGTGTCGGAGCGGGTACGGCGGCGGGGGGCGGAAGGGCTCGTCCACCGACGCCGCCGTTGCACGCCGCGATGATAGGCTCGGGGAAGAACACGCCCGCGTAGTAGGTCGGGTCATCGACGGCGAGGCGGGTGGCGATGGCCTCCACCGCCGCGCAGTCGCCGCGCAACGCTGCCTCCCGCGCGTCGCGCAGCTGCGCCGCCCGCTCTGCGCTCGGCTCCGGGCCGGGCTGGGCGTGCACCTCGCTTGCGATCGAGCCGGATCCGACGAGAACGGTGAGGACGAGGGTCTGGCGCATCGAGGATCCGCCATCGTATCGTGCTGGCGTCTCGGACGGCGGTCAGAAGCGGCCGCTGACGGCGAGTCCGGGCGCCTGCGCCGGGCCGACCACCGCCGGGCCGACGGTCAGGGTGTCGTCGGTGTCGTGGCGATGGCTGGCCCAGTAGCCGACGAGCGAGCCGGCGATCGGCAGGCCAAGGTAGCTGACGAGGATCGCGGCGATGGTGCCCTTCGATTCCTCGTTGTCGTCGAGGACTCCGAAGATGAGTCCGTAGCCGGCGACGGTGCCGACCGCGGCGCCGCCGAGCGTCGCGCCGAACGAGCCGCGTCCGCCGGGATGTTTGCCCGCCTCCATGATCACCGCCGACACCCCGAACCCGTAGCAGGTGGACCCGGTGACCAGCGCGAGGCCGATGTCGTCGCTGTCCGTCACCGCGGCGACGGCCATCACGCACAAGGTGCCCAGCCCGGCGCCCACGAGCGAGCCACCGAGGGCGCCTCCGAAGGCGCGCCCGCCGTGGCCCACGTTCTTCGTCACGTTGGCCCTGGGCGAAGGTGGCTGCGGCTCGTGGGCCGGGATCGACGACGGAGGCCCGAACGCGAGCGTCGGCGGCGCCGGCTTCGCCGGCCGCTGCCGGAGCGA
The DNA here is from genome assembly GCA_005779305.1 of Myxococcales bacterium. Classification (GTDB taxonomy): domain Bacteria; phylum Myxococcota_A; class Polyangia; order Haliangiales; family Haliangiaceae; genus UBA2376. The sequence continues at coordinate 5,894 of SXJR01000081.1, read as the reverse complement.
CCGCCGCGCGGCGGCGTCGGCCTCGGCCGCCGGATCGCGGGGCTGGTCCACGCCCTCGGCGCTGGGCTGCGCCGAGATAGTTGCCGGGAGACAGGCGGTGACGGTCAGGGTCAACAGCAGGCAGCGCACCGTCCGATCAAGAGCACTGTTCGTGCCACGGCCGAGCGCGCCGGATCCCGCGCCGAGGCGGGTTCGCGCCTGCGCCGCTGACGGATTCCTGACAGCGCACACGTCGACCCCGTTCGTCGCTCACCATCGCGCGGTGGAGATGCTGCGCCGTGCGTGAGCGGACGCCCATCGACCCTCGGGCCGCGCTAGAGTTCCGCCATGTCCGACTGCCTCCTGCTCGCCACCAAGAAGGGCACGCTCATCTTCGACAAGACGGGCGGGCGCTGGAAGGCGCGCCCGATCACGCACGCCGGCATGGCGGTAAGCTACGCGGCGAGCGATCCCCGCGAGGGCACGCTGTGGGCGTGCATGGACAACGCCCACTGGGGACCCGCGCTCATGCGATCGCGCGACGCGGGCGCGACCTGGGAAGATGCGAGCCGCATCATCTACCCCAAGGGTGCGCGTTACATCGAGCAGCTCATTCCAGATCCCAAGGCCATGGAGGAAGCGGGCCGGCCCGTGACCTACAAGCCGGCGGCGCTCATGAAGGTCTGGGTGCTCGGCTTCGCGGGCAACGATCAGCCGGGCGTGATCCACGCGGGCACGCTGCCCGGGGGCCTCTTCACCACGCACGACGGCGGCGAGAGCTGGGAACTGAACCTGCCGCTGTGGAACCACGAGAGCCGCGGCGGTGACCTCTTCGCCGGCGACGCCACGAGCAAGAACGAGTGGGGCGGTACACCCGCGGCCATGGCGTACGGCGACTTCGTGCCCGGCATCCACTCCGTGGTCGTCGATCCGCGCGACTCCAACCACCTCTACGCGGCGGTCAGCTGCGCCGGCGTGGTCGAGACCCGCGACGGTGGCAAGACCTGGGCTGCATGCAACCGCGGCATGCTCAACGACTACCTGCCGGACCCCGAGGCGCCCTGGGGCCACGATCCGCACTTCGTGGCTCTGTGCCCGGCGCGGCCCGATCGGCTCTGGCAGCAGAACCACAGCGGCGTGTTCACCAGCGAGGACGGCGCCGGCCGCTGGAAGCGGGTCAGCCAGCCCGACGTCGCCGTGCACTTCGGCTTCCCCATCGCCGCCGACGACCAGGACGAAAAGACCGCGTGGGTGGTGCCGCTGCGCAGCGATCAGGAGCGCATGACCCTCGGCGGTGGGCTGTTCGTCGCCCGCACGAGCGACGGCGGCCTGAGCTGGCAGACCTTCCGCGAGGGCCTGCCACAGGAGCACTGCTACGACGTGATCTACCGCCACGCGCTCGACGCGCGTGGCGACCGCGTCTGCTTCGGTACCACCACGGGCAACCTCTACATGTCCGAGGATCGCGGCGAGAGCTGGCGCTGTCTGGGCAACCACCTGCCGCCCATCCACTCGGTGCGCTTCGCCTGATGCCGCTCGTCACCTTCACGCGGCACCTGCAGCGCTTCTTCCCGACGCTGAAGGAGACCGAGGAGGTCGCGGGTACGACGGTGCGCGAGCTCCTGGACGAGCTCGATCGGCGCTACCCGGGCTTTGCCGCCTACGTCGTCGACGAGACCGGCCGGCTGCGGCGCCACGTGAACGTCTTCGTGCGCGAGGAGCCGATCTGCGACCGCGAGTCGCTCGCCGACCGGGTGGCGCCGGGCGACAAGGTGCACGTCCTGCAAGCGCTGTCGGGTGGTTGAGGCGCCGACAGGCCTCGCGGCCAGAACCGGCCGGTGACGACCGCGTGTTACCGTCGCCGCCGTGACCAGGCCAGTGCTCGTGACGGGAGCCAGCGGATTCATCGGGCGGCGCGTGGTGGCGCGGCTGGCCAACCAGGGCAGGGCGGTGCGCGCGTTCCTGCTGGCGAACGAGGATCCGGCGGCGATCCGCGAGCTGGCCGACGCCAGGGGCCTGGCCGTGGTGCGCGGGGACATCACCGACGCCGCCAGCGTGACCGCCGCGGTGAAGGGCGCCGGCCGCATCGTGCACCTGGCGGCGGTGGTCGGCGACTGGGGGCCCGACGCGCTGTTCGAGCGCGTCAACGTCGGCGGCACCCGCCACGTCGTCGACGCGGCTGCCGTCGAGAGCTGCGAGCGGCTGGTCATGATCTCGTCGATCGTCGTCTACGGGAAGCGGCTCGCCGACGGCGGCTGCGACGAGGACGCGCCGCGCGGCGAGGGTGTCGGCCCCTACAGCCGGACCAAGCGCGCGTCGGAGGAGCTGGCGCTCGCGGCCCACGCCGCCGGTCGCCTGCCGGTCACCGTGGTCCGGCCCGGCAACGTGTGGGGCCCCGGCTCCGGGGTGTGGGTCGACGAGGTGGTCAAGCTCGCGCGCAAGGGCATGATGATGATGATCTCCGGCGGCAAGGGCGACGCCACGCTCGCTTACGTCGACAACGTCGTCGACGTGATCGTCCGCGCCCTCGACGCGCCGGCCGCGCCCGGCCGCGTCTACAATGCCCTCGACGCCGGCGGCGTGTCGTGGCGCGACTACCTCACCGATCTTGCGCGCCTGGGCGGCGCGAAGCCGCCGAAGCGCTCGCTGCCACCGGCGGTGGCGCGCACGCTCGCCGGCGGCATGGAGCGAGTCTGGAAGCTCGCCCGTCGCCCCGGCCGCCCGCTCCTCACCCGCGAGGCGGTCCAGCTCCTGGCCTCCGGTCCACCGATCCCGATCGCTCGCGCCAGGGCCGAGCTCGGGTACGATCCCATGCCGTACGATCGGGGCCTGGCCGCGGTCGCCCGTTACCTCGAGGGAACGCCATGAACCACATCCGCCCTGCACTCATTCTCGTGATCGCGCTGGCCGCGTGCGACAGCCGCGCCACCGCTTCGGGCGGCGGCGAGTCCAGCAAGGCCGATCGCCTGTCGCGCGAGCTCGAGAGCTGCGGCACCACCGCCCACTGCGCCGAGGGCCTGCGCTGCTGGGAGCACGTCTGCCAGCGCGAGGGCCGCTCCACCCTGGGCGACTTCTACGCCGCGCGCGGCGCCCGGCTGCTCGCCGGCGGCGACACCGACGGCGCCATCGCCGCCTACGCCGAAGGCCTCGCTGCCTACGAGGCGGCCAAGCTGACCGCGCCACCCGACCTCGACTGCGCCTACGGCCTGGCGCTGGTCCGCGCCCGCGCCACCAAGGACAAGGCCGAGCTGGCCGCGCGCGTGCTCCACCGCTGCGTGCTCGCCATCCCGCCGGCGGTGCCGCTGCGTACGCAGGCGCTGGCCGGGCTCGCCGAGCTCGATCAGGCTGGCCTCGATCCCAGCCAGATCGCTCGCCCCCAGCTCGCCGACCTCTACCTCACCCGCGCCCCGGCCAGGCCGCCCACCGACAACCTGACGGTCTCGGTCTCGGCCGATCCGCCGCCCCGCGGCCGCAGCTTCGCGCTCATCCCCGAGCGGCTGGCGCTGGCCGACGCGCGGGCCGCGCTGTCGACCTGCTGGGAGAAGAACTTCGCCGCGTCGCAGGCCAAGGAGCTGACCGTGCGGGTGCCGGTGGAGGTGAAGTACCGGGCCAGCGAATACGACGACGAGCCCGGCAGCTACGCCGTGGTGTGGGCGCCGCCCGCGGCCGGCGTCTCGGACGCCGAGACCTGCACGCGCGGCGCACTGGAGTCGCTGATCGCGCCGCTCAAGCTGCGCGACGCCTTCTCGGCCACGCTCACCGTCGTCGTCAAGTAGAGCCAGACGTGGTAGCTGACAGGGCTACCGTGACCACCACCCCTCCAGCGGCCAGGCCCGATCTACGGGCGATGACCCTCGACCAGGCCCAGGACCTGGCGGCGGCGCTGGGCCTGCCCCGCTTCCGCGGCGAGCAGGCGTGGCGGTGGGTGCACGGCAAGGGCGCGATCGCGTGGGACGAGATGACCAACATCGGCCCCGAGGTGCGCGCCCGCCTCGCCGAGGGCGCCCAGATCGGCACGCTCACCCTCGCCGAGGTGCAGCGGTCCAAGGACGGCACCAAGAAGCTGCGCTTCACCACCCGCGACGGCTACTCGATCGAGAGCGTGCTCATCCCCGACGGCGAAAAGACCACGCAGTGCATCTCGTCGCAGGTCGGCTGTGCGGTCGACTGTCAGTTCTGCGCCACCGCCAAGCTCGGCCTGACCCGGAACCTCGATGCCGGCGAGATCGCCGATCAGGTCTACCGGGCCCGCGCCCTGCTCGCCGCCGAGGAGCCCGATCGCCGCATCACCAACCTGGTCTACATGGGGATGGGCGAGCCGCTGCACAACTACGACAACGTCATGCGGTCCCTGCGCATCCTGACCAGCGACCTCGGCGTCGGCATCGGGCAGCGCCGCATCACGGTGTCGACCGCGGGTCTGGTGCCGCGGCTCGAGAAGCTCGGCAACGAAGACGTCCGCCCCAACCTGGCGGTCTCGCTCAACGCGTCCAACGATCGCGTGCGTGACGAGATCATGCCGATCAACAAGAAGTGGAACATCGCCAAGCTGCTGGGCGCCCTCCGCGCCTATCCGCTCGAGCACCGCCGGCGCGTGACCTTCGAGTACGTGCTGCTCGCCGGCGTCAACGACTCGCTCGCCGATGCCGCCGATCTCGCCAAGCTCCTGCGCGGCCACCGCTGCAAGGTCAACATCATCCCGTTCAACCCGCACCCCGAAGCGGGATACACGCGCCCCTCGCCCGAGGCCATCACCGCCTTCCAGAACGAGTGCAAACGCCTGGGCCTGCCCACGTACCTGCGCACCCCGCGCGGCGACGACATCGACGCCGCCTGCGGCCAGCTCGCCAACCGCTCCAACGGCGAGCTGCTGGTCCCGCTTCGGGTGAAGAAGCGCGCCTCGCCGCCTGCCCCGAACGTGGACTGATCGGGTCTCGGGCCCGGCGGGACTAGTCTCGGCGTGGCCGACGTTCTTCGGAGCGGCCATGGACTCCATCGGGCCCTTCACGTCGGCACTCGAACCCGTGGCGCAACCGTCGCCGCGCCGGGGCCGGCCCCGCCAGCTCGCCGTCCGCGTCGCCACGGGCTTGGCCTTCGCCACCGTCGTCGCCCAGCTCTGGCTCGCCCAGCACCTGGCCCCGCTGCACCGCTGGGCCACCGCCGAGGTCGAGCTGCGCACGCTCACAGGGCTGGCGCTGTCGCCGACCTGGCGTTACGGCCTGCCCGGCACGACCGCGGCCATCCTGCTGGGCCTGGTCGTGCTGGGCGTCCGCTCGGCACCGGCCTACGCCGGCATCTGCGTCACCGCGCTGGCGTCACTGGCCCTCACCTACGTGTGGGCCATGGCCGCGCTCGACTGACGAGCGGTTCGCTCAGCGCTGCAGGGTCGCCAGCTCGGAGCCGCTGAAGAAGAACGCGATCTCCTGGGCCGCCGTCTCGGGCGCGTCGGAGCCGTGCACCGCGTTGCGCTCGATGTTGGTGCCGAACAGCTTGCGGATGGTGCCGCCGTCGGCCTTCTCCGGGTTGGTCGCGCCCATGATCTCGCGATTCTTCAGGACCGCGTTCTCGCCCTCGAGCACCTGGACCACGACCGGACCCTCGGTCATTAACTTGACCAGGTCGCCGTAGAACGGGCGGTCCTTGTGGACGGCGTAGAAGGCGCGCGCCTGCTGCTCGGTGAGGCGAACCATGCGCGAGGCGACGACCCGAAGGCCGCCCTCCTCGAGCCTGGCGACGACGCCGCCGATGGCGTTCTTCTTCACGGCGTCGGGCTTGATGATGCTGAAGGTGCGTTCGATCGACATGACTGCTTGGGCTCCGGAGGAGAGTAGAAGGGTGGGGGTAAGGGTAAGGGTAAGGGTAAGGCTCAGAGGATCGAGGCGAGGGTCTTACCCATTTCGGCGGGCGTTGGCGAG
>SXJR01000549.1 GCA_005779305.1 Myxococcales bacterium | reverse complement strand
GGGCCTCGGCCTCGGCCGCCACGCGCGCGTCGACGACGCCGGCCTCCACCACGTCGCCGTCGCACGGCGAGGTCCATACCTCGGGGCCGGCGGGGCGCGCGTACCAATCGTCACCGTCGACGTCCCACACGATCGGCGCCGACGGCGCGCTGGCCCGCAGCGCCACCACGTGTCGGCGCCGCGACACCAGGCCGAGCGGCGGCGCACTGGCGCGCGCCGCGACGTCGTCGCCCCACGCGCCAGCGGCGATCACCAGCTGCTCGACCACGATGGTCCCGCGCGTCGTGCGCACCACGAGCTCGCGCGCCGCGCCGCCGCTACCTACCTCGACCCCGAGCACCTCGGCGCCGGTCACCAGCTGGGCTCCCGCCGCCCGCGCGCCCGCGGCGTAACTCTCGACCAGCACGCCCAGATCGATGTTGCCGTCGTGGGGGAACCACAACCCACCGCGCGCGACCTCGAGGCCGGGCCAGCGCGCGGCGACCTCGGCTGCGCTGATCGCCGCATGCTGGAGCTCGAAGCGCAGCGCCCGCGCCGCCAGCTCCGCGATCACCGCCGCACCGGCGAGCAAGACGGCGCCCCGATCGTCGACCAGCGGCGCACGCGCGAACCCTGCCGGCGGCCGGCGCAGGAACGCCGCGCCGGCCGCGGTCAGCGCCGTCCACGCGTCGTCCTCGGCGAGGGCCCGGCACATCGCGGCGTTCTTGCCGCTGGCGTGGGTCGCCAGCGTGGCCTCGCGCTCGAGCACCACCACGTCGCCGTGACCGCGCTCACCAAGCGCCCACGCCGTGGCCAGACCTGCCACACCTCCGCCGACGACGGCGACGGCGGCGCGTGCGGGCAGCGGATCCACGAGCGCTTCTACCGCGTCGGATCGACGCCAGCAACCGCCGCCACGGCGGACGCCCAATGCTAAGATGCCTCTTCGTGCGCTGTGCGACGCAAATCGGGGGCGTGCTGGCCATCCTCGTGACCGGCTGCGAACGCGAGCCCGCGCCCGACATCTGTCCCCAGATCGGCGTGGGCGATCTGGTGGTGAGCGAGGTCCGCGGCGAGCAGACCGACGACAACAGCAACCTCGATCAGGGTCAGTGGATCGAGCTGTACAACGCGTCGAGCGGCGCCATCGACCTGCACGGGCTCCAGCTCCTGTTCCGCAAGGTCGACGGTTCCGCCGAGGGCCGTGTCATCGTGCGTCGGCCGGTCTCGGTCGCCGCCGGCGCCCGCGTCGTGGTGTCGTGGTTCCCTGACGACGCCTTGCCGGCCCACGTCGACTACGGCTGGAACCCCGACTTCCTCAACTCGAGCGGCAACGCGGCGTCGCTGTTCGACAACGGCGTCATCGACGTGCTGGCCTGCGACCTGCGCATCGACCGGGTGCGCCCCGAGGACCTTCCGGCGGCGGGCACCTGGTCACTCGATGTCGAGCCGCCCGACGCCACCGCCAACGACGACGCGGCCGCGTGGTGCACCGACAGCACCGACGACGCCGACCCGGGCACCATCGGGCTGCCCGGAACCCCGCGCGCGAGCAACCACCCATGTCCATGATCACGCGCCTCCGCCTCCCGATCTACGCCGCGCTCGCGCTCGCGCTCGCCGCCGGCGCCTGTCATCCCTCGGGCGGCCAGCGTTACCAGCGCAAGCAGGCCCAGGAGTCGCTCAAGAAGCTCGAAGCGCCGGGCGTCACCATCGGCGAGTTCCACCTGACCAAGGTGACCGACGGCGACACCATCCGCGTCGACGGTCTGGAGAGCTCGCTGCGCCTGGTCGGCCTCGACGCCGAGGAGACCTTCAAGAACGATCACGATCGCCGCGCCGCCGAGACCGACTTCAAAGCCTACCTCGCGGCCAATCGGGCCGAGAGCAAGCACCCGGTCAAGGCCGCCAGCCCGCTGGGCGAGATGGCCAAGGAGTACGCCAAGGAGTTCTTCAAGGGCCACACCAAGGTCCGCCTCGAGCGCGACGACGCCCGCGAGATCCGCGACCGCTACGAGCGCTACCTGGCCTACGTCTTCGTCGAGAAGGACGGCACGTGGCTCAACTACAACGTCGAGTGCGTGCGCGCCGGCATGAGCCCGTACTTCATGAAGTACGGCTACTCGCGCCGCTTCCACGCCGACTTCGTCGCCGCCGAGGCCGAGGCCAAGGCGGCCAGGCGCGGCATCTGGGACCCGGCCCTGCCCCACTACCCCGACTACGACGAGCGGCTGGTGTGGTGGATGGCGCGCGCCGAGTTCATCAACCGCTACCAGCCCCAGATCGACGCCGATCCCAGCTTCATCGTGCTCACCCACTGGGACGCGATGCGCCGCATCGAGGAGCGAGTTGGCCAGGAGGTCTCGATCCTGGCCACCGTCGGCGACATCCGCCTCGGTGATCGTGGACCGACCCGGGTCGCGCTGTCTCGCAAGATGTTCGGCGATTTCCCCCTCATCTTCTTCGACAAGGACGTGTTCGCTTCGACGGGATTGACCCAGTGGCGCGGCGAGTTCGTGGTCGTGAAGGGCGTGGTGACCGTCTACCAGAACAAGCACACCAGGAAGAAGCAGCTCCAGATCCAGATCGATCGCCCCGGCCAGATCGTGCTGTCACCCGTGCCCGGACTCACGCGCCCCGACGTGACGAATGTGACCGACAACGCCGCCGGGCTCTGAGAGGATCCGACCATGCGAGCTTTGCCTATCCTGCTCCTGTCCCTCGCCGGAATCGCCGCGCAGGTCGGCTGCGGCCCCGGCGACGATGGTGGCGATTCGTGCAGCGGCATCGTCGTCGGCGACCTCGTGCTCACCGAGGTGCTGGGCGACTACGACGCGCCCAGCGGCTCGAGCGGCGTGGACGAAGGCAAGGAGTGGTTCGAGATCCACAACGCGTCGAGCGCGCCGATCGAGCTGGCCGGCGTGGTGCTCGAGCACGGCCGCCCCACCGACACCGATCCCAAGCGCCACGTGATGCGGGCGGTGACCATCCCCGCCGGCGGCTACCTGGTGATGGGCAACGTGCTGCCCGACCTGGCCCCATCGCACGTCGACTACGGCTACGCCAACGACCTCGGCGATCTGTTCAACACCGACGGCGGCCGCCTGGCCCTGCGCTGCGGCACCGTCGTCGTCGACGAGGCCGCCTACGGCAGCACCGTGCCCGGCCGCACCTTCTCGCTCGACGGTGGCTCGGCGCCCGACTACCAGGCCAACGACGATCTCGCCAACTGGTGCGAGACCGAGGAGACCGCCACCTTCGAGTACGAGCCCGCCAACTTCGGCACGCCCGGCGGCCCCAACCAGGATTGCATGGTGGTGCAACCCGGCCTGTGCGACGACGGCGGCACCATGCGGCCGACGGTGCCGCCCCAGGTCGGCGACCTCACCATCACCGAGATCATGCCCGACCCGACCGCCGCCGGTGACGCCACCGGCGAGTGGTTCGAGGTGCGGGTCAACCGCGACGTCGACATCAACGATCTCGGCATCGCCCGCGCCACGGGCACGCCGACGGTACTGGCCTCGGCCACCTGCGTGCGCGCCACCGCCGGCACCTACCTGGTGTTCGCCAAGAGCAACGTCCCGGGCACCAACGGCGGCATCGACGGCGTCGACGGCACCTTCACCTTCGACCTCGCCAACGGCGGCGGCACCGTGCGCGTGCTGATGGGCACCACCGAGCTCGACACCGCGACCTGGGCCAGCGTCCGCCCCGGACGTTCGACCCAGCTCGACATGGGCCTGGTCCTGCCCACCGACAACGATCTATCCACCAACTTCTGCGACGGCACCGTGGCCTACGGCGCCGGCGACCTCGGCACGCCGGGCCTCGAGAACTCGGACTGCGGCGTGGTCACCACCGGCATGTGCCTCGACACCGGCACGCAGCTGCTGCGGCCGATCGTGAAGCCGACCGCGGGGCAGCTGGTGATC
>SXJR01000548.1 GCA_005779305.1 Myxococcales bacterium | reverse complement strand
GTGCCCAACGCGGCGCAGGGCAGCCCGGGGCTGGCCACCGCCACCGCCGCGCCGGCGCCGGCGCCGCGCGGCGCGCATCCCGACGATCCGGTCGCGATGTCGCAGATGATCGCCCAGCTCGCGAACCAGCTGTTCGGCACGTCGCTGGCGCCGGTGCCGCTGTCGCCGGTCAACGCGACGACCGCGGTGGCGAGTACGGCACCGCCGTCGTCGCCGGGCGTGGCCGCGCTGATGCCGTCGACCGCGGGCGCACCGACGGCCTCGCCGTCGATCGCGGCCCAGCCGCAGACCACCGACGGGTGGGGCGCGCCGCCGAGCTCGCCGGCTCCGTTCGCCGGCTCACCGTCGTTCGATCCGCTGCCGCTCCTTGGCGCCGCCCACCCCGGCGGCGTTCCCGGCATGGACGTCGGCGGCGCCGACTTCTTCCGCATGCCGGTCGTGACCGCGCCGGCCATCGACGCGCCGCCGTCGTACCTGCCCGACGCGGGTGCGCTCGGCCTCGACTCGGCGCCCGCGACCGCGCCGCGCCTCGAGGCCTACGAGATCGCGCCGGCGTCGCCGCTGGTCCGCGATCTGGGCGGCAATGCCTTCGATCCGTACCTGGTCCGCAAGGACTTCCCGATCCTCGAGGAGCGGGTCCACGGCAAGCGCCTGGTCTGGCTCGACAACGCCGCCACCACCCACAAGCCGGCCGCGGTCATCGATCGGATCTCGTACTTCTACCGGCACGAGAACTCGACCATCCACCGCGCCGCCCACACCCTGGCGGCCCGCGCCACCGATGCCTACGAGAAGGCCCGCGAGTCGGTGCGCCGCTTCATCAACGCGCCGAGCGACGAGGACATCATCTTCGTGCGTGGCGCCACCGAGGGCATCAACCTCATCGCTCAGAGCTGGGGCCGCCGCAACATCGGCGCCGGCGACGAGATCGTGCTCACCCACCTCGAGCACCACGCCAACATCGGGCCCTGGCAGCAGCTGTGCGCCGAGAAGGGCGCCAAGCTGCGCATCGCCCCGGTCGACGACCGTGGCGACGTGATCGTCGAGGAGTACGAGAAGCTGCTCAACCCGCGCACGCGCCTGGTGTCGTTCACCCAGGTGTCCAATGCGCTGGGCACGATCACGCCGGCCAAGCAGATGATCGAGATCGCGCGCCGCCACGGCGCCACCGTCCTGCTCGACGGCGCCCAGGCGGTCTCGCACATGAAGGTCGACGTTCAGGATCTCGACTGCGACTTCTACGCCTTCAGCGGCCACAAGGTGTTCGCGCCCACCGGCATCGGCGCGGTCTACGGGAAGAAGGAAGTCCTCGCCGCCATGCCGCCGTGGCGCTTCGAGGCCGGCACCGGCAGCATCGCCGACGCGGTCGGCCTGGGTGAGGCGCTCGACTACGTCACCAGGATCGGGATCGACAACATCGATCGCTACGAGCACGAGCTGCTGGTGTACGCGACCGAGCGGCTGGCGACGGTGCCGGGCCTGACCATGATCGGCACCGCGCCCAGGAAGGCCGGCGTGCTTTCGTTTGTGCTCGATGGCCAGCGCACGGAGGACGTGGGCGCCATGCTCGACAAGGAGGGCATCGCCGTCCGCTCCGGACATCACTGCGCGCAACCCATCCTGCGCCGCTACGGGCTCGAGGCCTCCGTCCGTGCCTCCCTCGCTTTCTACAATATCTGCGAGGACATAGATGCGCTGGTCGATGCCCTGCGGCGGATCCAGGTGGGGCGCGGCTAGACGGCCGGGCACTCCCGACGCGGCGCGGCGTCCGTTATCTCGGATCCGCTATCACAGACCGCTTGCCTACCATGGCGGCGTCCGCTATAACGGACATCATGGTCGCGACGCTCTCACCCACCGAGGCTGCGGAGATCATCTCGCGCGATGACGTCGACGTCGTCGACGTCCGGGACGAGTCGGAGTGGACCACCGGGCACATCAATGGCGCCCGCCTGGTCCCGCTCGATCAGCTCCGCGCCGACCCCGAGAACGCGCTCAAGCGGCGCAACTCCATCATCTTCGTGTGCGCCAAGGGCGTGCGTAGCCTGACCGCCGCCAAGCTGGCCGAGCGGCTCGGCTTCTCCAAGCTCTACAACCTCGAGGGCGGCACCGCGGGCTGGGCCCGGGCCGGGCTGCCGCTGGTTTCCGGCATCTGAGGTCAGGCCTCGGGCCTCGGACCTCGGGTCAGCCAGAGAGTGCGGACCAGAGCGCGGCTGGATCGAGCCCCGGTGAGCCGGGGCCTTTTTTTTCGGCCGCGTGGATGAGATCGACGATGCGCTGGTTGAGCGGCGCCTTGACGCCGGCGCGCTCGGCGATGCGAACGATCTCGCCGTTCAGGTAGTCGACCTCGGTCAGTCGTCCGCGGGTCAGGTCCTCCCACATCGACGATCGGGCCTCGGGATCGACCCGCATCTGGGCGCGGGTGACGAGCTTGACCAGGGGTGTCGGCAATCGCATCACCGCCGGCATCACGTGCAGGGGCACGCCGCGCAGGCGAGCCGGCTTGATCTCGGCGGCGCGCAGCACGTCGAGCGCCTCGCGTGCAACCGCGCCCAGGATCTTGCGGTAGCCCGGGGAGAGCAGGAGCTGCTGGGTGGGCGCGCCCGAGAGCGCGCTGATCGCGTTGTTGAGGTTGATGACCAGCTTGGTCCATTGATCCGGAGCGAGATCAGACTTCTCCTCGACCGGGATGCCGGCGCCGGCGAGCGCGTCGATCATGGCGCGCGCCGCCGGCCCGGTCGCGGCCTCGATCATGAGCGGTCCGCTCATGGCGCGGTGGAAGAGGCCGTTGCCGCGCGACACCACGTTGAAGCTGACGATGGCGGCGAGCACGCGCCGCTGGCCCAGGGCGGCGCGCAGGACGTCGGCGTTGCGGACGCCGTTCTGCAGGCTGGCGACGATGACGTCACCGCGCAGCACGCCGGCCAGCGCGGCCGCGACCTCGGCGGTCTGCGCGCTCTTCACGCACACCAGCACCGCATCGCAGGCGGCCACCGCCGGGTCGGAGATCTCGGTGACCACGCGCGCGCGCTCGGCGGGCACGGTCTGCGAGCGATCGAAGTCCTTGACGGTGAGGCCGTGGGCCGCGACCTCGTCGCGCAGCCGCGGCCGGCCGACCAGCACCACGTCGGCTACGTTCGCGGCCAGGAGCTTGCCGCCGACGTAGCAGCCGATCGATCCGGCGCCGACGATGGCGATGCGGGGCTGCGGCACGCCCGCACTATACGCCGTGGTCGCGCCCGCAGCCGAGCTGCGGCGCGAAGCGCTCGGCACTGCGATGGGCGACAAGGTACCAGCGCTCGACCTTGCGGTAGCGATCTCCGTCGGTGTCGTACCAGACCCGGCGGAACGTGGCCTGCGGCATCCACACCCGGCCGACCACCCGCAGCCGCCCACCGCGCAGCTCGGCCTGCGGATCCACGAGCTGCACGCGAGCGGCGTCGATGCCGCTCACCACCGAGAAGTGACCGCAGTCGCGCGCGCGTCGCTCGGCCGTCGACCACGCCGGATCGAAGTGGACGTCGCCGTCGCCCATCGTCCACCACCCGACGAGCACGGGATGGCCGCGACCGAGGAACCAGCGCAGCTCGGCGAGCGAGCCGCCGGTGCGCTCGAAGACCGCCGCGCCCGAGCGGCGCGCAGCCGCGACCAGGCCGGCGTGGTTGATGCCCTCGTCGGTCAGGCCGGCCAGCCGACCCAGCCGCGCCGCCGAGACCCGCCGGCCCAGATGCCACAGCACCGACTTGAGCGAGGTGTTGCCGCACTCGGCGTCGCGCTGGGTGAACACCGGCACGGGCAGAACGATCTTTTCGCCACGCATCGCCCGGCCCGTAGTATAGGCGGGCGATGGGGAAGCCGTGCACGTTCACGCTGTACGCCGGGATCGCGCTGTCGCTCGCCGCCTGCGGTGGCGACGAGCCGTCGATCGAGTCGCCGGTTGGTCCCATCCCGGCGTACGACCAGCGTGCGGGTGACGCCGAGGCCGGCTGGCAGGCGCTCATCAACAACGGCTACGTCGGCTGCGGCGTGCCACGCTCGGCCTACAACCAGGTCTTCAGCCCGGCTCCGACCTGGGCTCGCCTCGATCGCGGCGGCACCAACGCGTCGTTGCCGTACAACTTCACGTCGTTCCGCACCGGCAGCGGCGTCGAGGTTGTGTCGCCCAACTGCCTGCAGTGCCACGCCGAGACCTTGCGCGGCCAGCTCGTCATCGGCCTGGGCAGCCACACCGCCGACTACACGGACGACATCTCGGGCCTGGCCGTGCTCGCCGGCGGTCTCATCACCGATCCGGCCGAGCGCGCCGAGTGGGAGAAGTGGCGAGACCGCGTGGTCGCCGTCGCTCCGTACACGATCACCAAGACGGTGGGCGTGAACCCGGCCGACAATCTGGCCGCGGTGCTGTTCGCCCACCGCGACGCCGAGACGCTGGCGTGGAGCAACGAGCTCCTGATGGAGCTCCCGCCCAACATCGTCGTGCCTGTCGACGTGCCGCCGTGGTGGCGCATGCAGAAGAAGAACGCGATGTTCTACGACGGCGCCGGCCGCGGCGATCACGCGCGCATCATGATGACGGCCTCGACCCTGTGTGTCGACACGGTCGACGAAGCCCGCGCCATCGACGCCTACTTCCCCGACGTGCGGGCGTACCTGCTGACCCTGCAGCCGCCGGCGTGGCCGTTCGCCGTCGACGCCGCCCTCGCCGCCACCGGCAAGGATGTCTTCGATGGAACGTGCGCGCGCTGCCACGGCACCTACGGCGAGGTCGAGACCTACCCCAACCTGATCGTCGGGCTCGACGAGGTCAACACCGATCCGGTGCTGGCCAGCGGCGCGGCCCAGTTCGCCGAAGGCGCGGTGCGCTGGTTCAATCGCTCGTTCTTCGGCGAACTGTCGTTCCTGTCGCCGGCGCGCGGCTACGTGGCTCCGCCGCTCGACGGCATCTGGGCGACCGCTCCCTTCCTCCACAACGGCTCGGTGCCGACCCTGGCGGCGCTGCTCGACTCGTCGACGCGGCCCACGTACTTCACGCGCAGCTACGACACCAACGACTACGACGAGGCCGCGGTCGGCTGGCGCTTCACGGCGCTGCCGGCCGGGCAGGACGCCGAGCCCGACGCCGGCCGGAAGACCAGGATCTATGACACCGGCCAGCTCGGCTACGGCAACGGTGGCCACACCTTCGGCGACGCCCTCACCGCGGAGCAACGCCGCGCGGTGATCGAGTACCTGAAGACGCTCTAGCGAGCGATTAGCGAGCGTTCAAGAATGACTCAGGTGCTTGGGGTCAC
This sequence comes from Myxococcales bacterium, assembly GCA_005779305.1. Classification (GTDB taxonomy): domain Bacteria; phylum Myxococcota_A; class Polyangia; order Haliangiales; family Haliangiaceae; genus UBA2376. The sequence continues at coordinate 13,108 of SXJR01000548.1, read as the reverse complement.
TGGTGGCGCGCGGGGTCTGTTGGGCCGGGACGGACGAGCGCAACGCGCTACGGCCTCCCAGCCAGCTCGGCCAGGAACGCCTGCACGGCGGCGAGCCGTCGGGCGGAGCGGGAGTGGGCGAAGCCGTCGCCGGCCTGGGTGGCGAGGGTGACGGCGCGCGTGCGATCGCGTTTGACCAGCGCCCGCGCCAGCGCGAATCGCGTGGTGGCGAGCTCGTCGGGGCCAGCGCCCTTTGCGCGCAGGATCAGGGCCCGCTCGAGCGGCTCGACCGCCTGGGCGGCACGGCCCAGATCGACCAGGGCGCGGCCGCGACAGGTGAGCGAGAACGCCAGATCGGGGTGCTCGGGCGGCACCTGGGACGAGAAGTACGCGAACGCGCGGTCGCACAGCGCGAGCGCGCGCGCGTGCTCGCCCTGATCCGACAGCACGTCGGCCAGTGCGGCCGTCAGATAGTAGTAGTGCGTGCCCTCGGGCGTGTCCTCGACGAGACCCAAGCTCTCCTCGAGCAGCGCGCGGGCGCGGCCCAGGTCGCCCTTGCCCTGGGCGGCCTGGGCCAGGCAGCGCAGCCCGGTCGGGCGGGTGGGTGAGCTGGCGCCGAACGCGGCGACGCTGATATCGAGCGACCGCTGGCAGTGCGTGACCGCGCCGTCGTAGTCGCCGCGCTGGTTGTGTATGCCGCCCAGGTTGACGAGCACGCCGGCCAGATCGGGATGGTTGGCGCCGAGCGCCGCCTCGCGCACCACCAGCGCCTGCTGGTAGTAGTCGACGGCCTGGTCGATCCGGCCGCGATAGGACGCGACGTTGCCGAGGCTGATCAGCGGCCGCGCCGCGTCGGGGTGCTGGGGATCGAGCTCGCGCAGCCACACGTTACGGGCGCGCTCGAGGTACGGCACGGCGTCGTCGTAGCGACCCTGCTCGACCAGCGCGGCGGCGATCGCGAACCACAGCCGCGCCCGTAGGGTCGGCGGATCGCCGGCGCGGATCACCGCCGCCTCTGCGAACGGCTGCATGGTGAGCGCGTCGCGCGAGCGGCTCTCGACGTACGCGGTCACCCACAGCAGCTCGGTGTAGGCGCGGGCGACCAGATCGTCAGCGTCAGCGGCGGCGGCGGCGCGCGCGGCGCGCTCGAGGGCGGTGATCGCAGCGGGGCCCTCGTTCAGGCGCTCGTGGGCGCCGGCGAGGACCAGAAAGGCCTCGGCCTCGAGCCGCGGGTACGGGAGCCGGGCGGCGTCGGCCGACAGCGCCTCGGCGACCTGCTTGGCCTCGCGCCACAGGCCGGTGCGCCACAGCGCCTCGGCGCGATCGAGACGCGCCCGCACCGCTCTCACCGCCGGATCATCGGCGGGCTCGATCGGCGCCGCCGCGCAGGTCTCGGGTGGCACCAGGCTGGCGACGGCGGTGACGGCGCCGTCGATGACTCCGCCCGAGGTGGCGCCCCGGAACACGGTGGTCAGCTCGCGCAGCTGATCGCGGAGCTGGGCCAGGCACGTCACGCGGCCGAGGAACGCGACGTCGGCGGCGGTCCGCCGGGTCGCGCAGGTCGCGTCGTGGGCGCTGGCCCAGCGTCGCGCGTAGTCGTCGAGGCGCGTCGCCGCCCGGGTGTAGGTGTCCTCGCCCAGCGCCGGCCGCACCCGCACGAAGGTGCCGCGCATGCGGGCCGCGACATCGCCGTCCCAGACGCCATCGAGCGAGCGCGCCTCGTCGCCGCAGACGCCGACCGGCGCGGTCGCTGGCTGGGAGGTCGCGCGGGTCCAGGCGAACACGGCAGCGCCGGTGAGGCCGGCGACGCCGACCAGCTGGGCGACGCGCCGGCGGCGGCGGGCCGGATCGTGGGCCAGCTCGGCGAGCAGCGCCTCCATCGACGGGAAGCGCTCGGCCGGATCGCGGGCGAGGCCGCGCACCACGGCGTCGTGTAGCCGTGATGGCACGTCGCGATCGTCGGGCGGGGTCCGCATCGATCCGGCCAGCACCGCCATGCGCAGCTCCTCGGGCGAATCACCGTCGTAGGGGCGGACGCCGTAGAGTGCCTCGTGGAGGCTGACGCAGAAGCCGTACTGGTCGGCGCGGGCGTCGATGATGCCTTGCTCGTGCTGCTCGGGCGCCATGTACGCCGGCGTGCCGATCAACAGATCGCCGCCGCCGGCGCCGGCAACGCCGACGACGCCGAAGTCGGTGACGCGCACTCGGCCGTCGCGGCCGAGGAGGATGTTGTGGGGCTTGAAGTCGCGGTGGACGAGGCCGGCGGCGTGGGCGGCGGCGAGGCCCCGGCCGGCGGCGGTCATCACCTCCACCACCTCGCGCCACGGCCGCCGGGTCTCGAGCCAGGTGCCCAGGGTCTCGCCCTCGACCAGCTCCATGACGATGAAGACGTCGTCGGCAACGGTGCCGACCTCGTGCACGGTGACGACGTTGGGGTGGGCCAGGCGGGCCATGGCCTTGGCCTCGGTCATCATGCGGGCGCGGGCCTCGGCGGCGCTGGTGCCGAAGCCGCCGGCGCGCAGGACCTTGATCGCCACCTTGCGATCGAGATCGGGATCGAACGCCGAGACCACCACGCCCATGCCGCCGGCGCCGAGCTGGGTGATCACCTGGAAGCGATCGAAGCGTGTGCCCGGCTCGAGGCCGGCGACGGGGGCGGGGGGCGCGCCATTCCCGGCGGCGGTCTCGGCGGCGGTTTCGGTGTCGCCCTCGGTGCGGTCGGCCGCGCCGCGAGGACCGGCGGCGTTACTCGCGGTCCGGATCGGGCGGGTGGGGTGATCGCTCACGGCGTCGTCCCGCCGTGCAGGGTGCGGCCGAGCGCGACGATCGGCGTCCACGCCGGATCGGTCGCCAGGGCGGCGGTGGCGGGATGCTGGAGCAGGCGATCGGCGACAAGCTCGGGCACATCGCTCACCTCGAGCGCGCGCAGGCCCCAGGTCCGGGCGCTGGCCGCGTCGTTGCGCGTCGCCGCCTCGACGGCGAGCAGGACGGCGATGCGTGCGGCGCGATCGCGGGTCTCGGGCGCCGCATCCGCGCGCAGGTGGCCGAGCGCGTCGGCGAGGGCGCGGCGGGCGTCGTCGGGGCGGCCGCTGGCGAGCAAGATCTCGCCGACGTAGCCGCCGAGCGAGAGCGTCGCCGCGGCGGTTGCCGGCGAGGGCGCGGGCAGGTCGGATAGGTCCCGGATGAGCGCGGTGCGCACGCGCGGCTCGTCGAGATCGTGGGCGGCGACCGTGGCCCACGCGGCGTGGAGCACCGGCGCCATGCGCGCGCCGAGCGCCGCCCGCACCAGCGGTGCGAACTGGCCATCGCCGGCGCGAACCAGCACGGCGAGCTGATCGGTCGTCGGGCGCGAGGCGAGGGGCCCACCCAGGGCCGACGACAGGCGGGCCACCGCGCCCGCGCGATCACCGCTGGCCTCGGCGGCGATCACGGCGAGGCGACGGGCGTTCCAGGCCGCGGCCGCCGCAGGCGAAAGCGTGGCCAGCGCGGCGCGGGCATCGGCGGGGCGGTGGGCAGCGAGGGCGAGGGCGGCGGCGTCGATGGCTGCCTCGGCGGTGGAGCCGGCCGACGCGCCGGGCGTTGCTACCGTGAACCCCGAGATCGTGATCGAGCGGAACCTCACCACCGCCGAGGTCATGCTGGCGTCGGGCCCACCCTCGATGCTCAGCTCCCAGTCGAGACCGGGATCGAAGCCGGCCTTGGCCGGCTGGTCCGCGCTGCCGGCGAGCGAGCGGCTCACGGTCTCGCTGCCGACGGTGATCGCGCAGCGGCCGCGGCCCTGAGCCGGCCGGGCCGCGACCTCGACGTGCACGGCCTCGATGCCGTCGGCGTCGTTCAACGGCGTCGAGCGCTCGACCGCGTCGACACCGACCAGCCCGCAGAGCTGACGGCGCCGGTAGATCCCGCCGCCGCCGCGGCCTCCGATCTCGATGAAGACCGCGCCGGGCGCGTTTCGATCGCGCGGGCCAAGGCGGACGCGCACCGAGCCGGCCCACTCGGTGCGAACGATCTCGGCATCGAAGGCCAGGGTCACGAGTCCGGCCGAGCGTACCAACGGCATCGACGCAACCGTGGTGGTGGTCAGGGTTTCCACGGCCAGCCGCTGCGAGCCGGGCACGACGTGGACCAGCGTCGGGTCGCCGACGTGCCAGGGCAATGCCAGCGGCTCCCCGGTGAACAGGGGCAGAGGGGCGATCGCGAGCTCGCCGCGCAGGACCCGCAGCCGGGCGCGTTCGTCGTCGGTGAGCAGCACCGCGCCTTCGATCTCGTCGATGAGCCGGCGCGCATCTGTGACCTCGAGGCGCGCCGCCCGCTCCTCGATCGCGGGGAGGAGCGCGTCGAGCCGCGCACGCGAGGCCGGCGGCTCGAGCTGGGCCAGCGCCTCGAAGATGGTCGCCGCCGGCAGGCCGCGGGTCCGCAGCATGGCGCCGGCGCGGCGCAAGGCGTCGACCTTGACGGTGTGGTCGGGCGCGACCGTGGCGATGCGGCGCAGGGCATCGACCGCGGCCTCGATCCGGCCGATGCGAGCCAGCTCCTCGGCGCGGCGCCACGCGCCGGCGATGGTCGGATCGCGGAGCGCCGCCGTGCTCGGCGGCTGGTCGGTGACCCGGGTGATGACGTGGGCCGGCAGCGGCTGATCGCCGGCGCCGAGCAGCCACGGACGATCGCCGCCGTCGAGACGCGCCAGCACCTCGTCGCCGGCGTCGGCGTCGGCCGCGGTGACGCCGAGCGGCAGGACGCCGCTGACCACGCTGACGTCGAAGCCGCCGTCATCGCGGCCGTGCATCACCAGCATGTCGCCGCGGGCACCGCGGACGTTGGTGGCGGCGATCAGATCGCGCACGCCGTCGCCGTCGATGTCGGTGGCGTGGAGGGCGCCGAGCTGCGGCGGCACCCCGGCCGGCATCGGCACCTCGATGCGGCGGAGCACGTCGAGGCCGGCCGGGCCCAGCGCCAGCACGTAGAGCCCCGCCGGCGCGCCGGCGGGACGGTCGACCGGCAGCTCGCGCACGCTCGGGTACACGTCCTCCTTGATCGCGGCGATGAGCGCACGGCCCTCACCATCGCGGCCGAGCAGGGCCAGGCTCGAGACCACGCCCAGCCGCTCTCGATCGTCGAGACGCAGGCCGCCGTCGGCGCCAGCGCGGAGCACGCGCACGTCGTAGGCCCGCCACTCGCCGACCGCCACCACCAGCTCGCCGCGCCCGTCGCCATCGAGATCGCCGCCGAGGACGTCGCCGATCTGTGACGCGAACGTGTGGGGCCGCGCGCCCCAGCGCCCGTCGCCGCCTCGCGCGATCTGGACCAGACGGTTGTCACCGATCAGGTAGAGCTCGCTCCTGCCGTCGCCGTCGATGTCGGCCCAGGTGCAGCGGCCGTGGACGCTGCCGGCCAGCGCGTCGAGCACGAGCGGTGGCGTGGAGTCGGTCAGGTCGACGAGCTGCCAGCCCGGGCCGATCGGCGAACTCGGCGAGCTCGGCGACATCACGGCCCAGGCACCACCGGCGGGGTCGCGCCCGGCACAACGCACGTCGTCGAGCCGGTCGGCGTCGCGGCGGCGGAGTTCGCGGGCTCCGTCGGCGCTGCGGGTCACCAGCGCGCCGTTCTCGAGGGAGAGCAGCTCGCGGGTCCCGTCGCCGTCGAGATCCACGGTGAGCACGACCGTGGCCGGGGCGGCGAGCTGGCGTCCCGAGAGCAACGCCCGCGCCACCGCGGCGGTGGCCGGCGCCGATGACGACGCGGCCTCGGGCGAGCGGATCGCGAGCAGCGCCTGATCGCGCAACGACGCGGCCCGGGCATCGCCTCCGGCGGCGGCGCGCCCACCGCCGCCGGCGGGCAGGCCATCGTGCACGTCGATGGCGGCGACCAGCCGATCCCACTCCCAGCGCTCGCGGTAGATCTCGCCGAGCGCGAGCAGCGCGCGGCGCTGGGCCGCGGGATCGCCGGTGCGGGCGTAGGCGGCGGCGTAGCTGTCGAGCGCCGCGTCGCGCAGGCCGCGCTCACGCTGGCGATCGGCGTGGCTGAGCCAGGCCAGCGTCAGCGCCGCCTGTTCGCGTTCGTCGTCGATGAAGGCGCTGTACAGGCGCGTGGCCTCGGCAGTCTCGCCGCGCGCCTCGAGGCGATCGATCTCGGCGAAGAGCGCGCCCACGCGCGACTGGGTGGCGGCCGGGTCGACCGGCGGTGGGCGCGGGGTGCGACCGCGGGCCCCGCAGCGCCCGATCACCATGCCGGCGGCGATGGCGGCGATGGCCACGGCGCCGGCACCCAGCCACCAGCGGCGCTCGCGCCGCGCGCTGTGGCGCCGGGTCGGAGGTGAGGCGATGTCCTCGGCCCCGTCGCCGGTGCGCACGGAGCCGGTGTGGCTGGTCGCGGCCGCCGCCATCAGCGACGAGCTGTTCATCGCAATCGGCAGCGCCTCGAGCGCGGCGACCAGTTCGTTGGCCGAGGCCATGCGGCGGTCGGCGCGCTTCTCCAGGCAGCGATGGACGATCTCGACCAGCGCTGGCGGTAGGTCCAGCGCGCGGGCGTCGAGTCGCGGCGTGGGCGCGTCGAGATCGCGCAGCTGGTCGAGCACCGAGGCGCGGGCGACGCCGTCGTAGGGCCGCTCGCCCTGCAACATCTGGTACATGGTCACGCCGAACGCCCACAGATCGACGCGCGCGTCGAGCGGTTCGCGCCGCACCTGCTCCGGCGCCAGGTAGTGGAGCGTACCGACCACCTCGTCGGCGGCGGTGAGATCGCGCTCGTCGCCGCCGCCGCCGCCGCCCTCGCCGGCCGCGGCCAGCTCGCCGTGGCTGAGGTGTTTGGCGATGCCGAAGTCGACCACCTTCACCGCCCCGTCGCTGTCCAGGAGGATGTTGGCGGGCTTGAGATCGCGGTGGACGATGTCGTGGGCGTGGGCGGCGGCCATGGCCCGCGCCACCTGGGTCATGATCGCGGCCACGCGCTCGGGCTGCATCGGGCCGCTGCGCAGCCGCGCCGCCACCGAGTCGCCCGGCACGTACTCGAGCACGGTGTAGGGCACGCCGGCGTGCTCGGAGATCTCGTGGATGACGACGATGTTGGGATGGACGCAGCGGGCGGTGACGCGGGCCTCGGCGATGAACCTCTCGACGGCGGCGACGCCGTTCATGGCCACGAACTTGATGGCGACCTTGCGATCGAGCTTGGTGTCGCGGGCGAGGAACACCTGGCCCATGCCGCCGCGGCCGAGCTCGTGCTGGAGCACGTAGTGGCCGATGCGCGTGCCGGGCAAGAGCCCGGCCGCGGCATAGATCGCGGCCCCGCGCCCGCTCGTGACGGTCGGTGCCTCGTCCATCTCCGTCCCCGGCGTCGGCGTTGGCGTGCCCGGCCGTAACGGCTTACCTGGTCCGCCCGTCACCCCCGGAGGGTGCCGCGTCGGCCATGCTGTGTCTACCCGGCTTTCCTGATTGCCAGCGGCGCCACGCGAACCCGCGTCGTCGTCGCCAGTTCGGCAAAGGTCAGCACCATCCGCGCCAGCCGGCCGGGCTGGTCGAGGTGCGGACAGTGCCCGAAGCGTTCCGGAGACGCCACCACGGCGTGCGCCGGCAGGTGGGTGCGCAGATAGGTCAGCATCGACGGCGGCAACAACCGTTCGGCCCGCCCCCACAGGAGCCAGGTCGGCACGTTGATGGCGCCGAGCTCGGCGGGCGTTAGCGCGTCCTCCGCCGACGCGGTCCGGAGTAGATCGCGCACCGCCGTGCGGTTGGCCTGTGCCACCAGCTTGCCGGCCACCAGCCGCGCCGCTGGCGGCCGGCGCTGGCAGATCCGCGCCAGGAACCGGACCGCTTCGTCAGGACTGCGCAGCTCGAAGGCGCGGCGCAGCATCTCGCTGGCCGCGTCGTCGATCGGCGCCGCCGCCGGCGATACCAGCACCAGTCCGCGCACCCGTTCGGGGCTAGCCAGCGCATAACGTATGGCGGTGGCGCCGCCAAGTGAGTTGCCGACCACCAGCGCGGGCTCATCGATGACGGCGTCGAGCACGCGGGTCATCGACGCCATGTGCACCGCTGGCGTGTACTCGCAGCGCGCCTCGTCGCTGAGGCCGTGGCCGGCGGCTTCGATGATCGTGACCCGCTGCGCGTGGCGGCGCAGGCGCAGGAGGAGCGGCGCGAACGTGGTCGCGCTGTCGGAGAGCCCGTGCAGGAGCACGATCGGCGGCAGACGGCCGCCGCCCTCGACGACGTAGACGTGGTGGCGGGCGTGCCCGCTGTCGACGTGCTGCGAACGTACGCCGCGGGTGCCGAGCACGACACGCACCGCGCGATCGATCACGAGGCCTGCGCCTTTCTCGAGAGCAAGCGCTCGGCCAGCCGCGGGCTCAGGCGCAGGAACGATTCCGGAGCCAGCCGCTTGAGCCGCCACATCCAGCGACCGTCGGCCTGCGGCGCCACGAACAGGGCATCGCGCTCGATCCCGTCGATCGTCGCGCGGGCGATGTCCTCGGCCGAGACCTTGCTCTTCTCGACCATCTTGCGGGCCGCAGCGCGCAGGACCTCGTCGGTCGAGGTGCGCGGTGACCTGACCAGGTTGGTGCGAAAGAAGGTCGGACACAGGACGCTCACGCCCACGCCGTGCGGCCGCAGGTCGGCGTGCAAGGTCTCCGAGAGCGCGATCACCGCCGCCTTGGTGGTGTTGTACGGCGCCATGCGCGGCGGGCAGAGCAGCCCCGCCGCCGAGGCGACGTTGACGATGTGGCCCTTGCCCTGGCGCTCGAGGCGCGGTGCGAAGACGTGACAGCCGTGGATCACGCCCCACAGATTGACCTCGATGGCCCAGCGCCAGTCCTCGATGGGCACCTCGCCGAGCTTGCCGGCGACGGCGACGCCGGCGTTGTTGACCACGAGATCGACGCCACCGAAGGTGCGCTCGGCGGTCGCGGCCAGGGCCTCGACGTCGGCCAGCCTGGTCACGTCGCAGCGCACGCCGGTCACGCCGGCGCCGCAGCGCTCGGCCGTGGCGCGCACTGCGGCCTCGTCGAGGTCGCCGGCGACGATGCGGGCGCCGCGGGCGGCGAGCAGCGTGCACAACGCGGCGCCCAGGCCGCTACCAGCGCCGGTGATGACTACACGCGTGTCGGATCCGATCTTCATGCTGCGCTCCCTCTCATGACAGTCCTGGTCGCCGTCGCCGCCCCCGTGGCCGTTCGGGCCGCCGGTAGCTGGTCGCGACGCTTCATCACGTAGTCCGCCGGTCGCATCCGCCGCGTCCGCGCCGCGAACTCGATGGTGAAGCCCGGCCACAGGGTCGTGTTCTTGCCGGCGGCGTTCTGGTACCAGCTCTTGCACCCCGACATCCACACCGTGTCGGTGAGACGCCGCTGCAGCTCGTCGTTGTAGGCGCGCACCACCTCGGGTCGGGGCTCGATGGTCGCCGCGTCGCGAGTCCGCATCTCGCGCAGGCACGACATCACCAGCCGCACCTGGCACTCGATCATGAAGATGATCGAGTTGTGTCCGAGGCCGGTGTTGGGACCGATCAGGGTGAACAGGTTGGGGAACCCGGCCGCCATCGTGCCCAGGTAGGCCTGCGGATCGTCGCGCCACGTCGAGCCCAGGTCGACGCCGCCGCGGCCCAGGACGCGCAGCCCGCCGAGATAGTCGTGGATGTCGAAGCCGGTCCCGAACAGGATGGCGTCGACCGGGCGCTCCCGGCCGTCGGTGGTGACCACGCTGTCGGGGGTGATCTCGCGGATCCCGTCGGTGACCAGCTCGACATTCGCGCGAGTGAGCGCCGGGTAGTAGTCGTTGGAGATGAGGATGCGCTTGCAACCCATCACGTAGTCCGGGGTGAGCTTCTGGCGCAGCACCGGATCCTTGACCTGGTGGCGCAAGTGACGCAGCACCAGCGGCTGGAGCAGCTCGAGCAGCCGGGGCTTGATCGTGAAGGGCAGGGCGCGGGCCTCGTGGCCGAGGTATAGCCGCGCGCGGTGGAGCTGGCGCAGCCCGGGCACCGTGCGGAAGCGCCGCTTCTCGCGCTCGCTGAACACCTGCTCCTGGCGGGGCAGGATCCACGGCGGCGTGCGCTGGAAGAGATGGAGCTGGCCGACCCGGGGCGCGATGCGCGGCACGAACTGGTTGGCGCTGGCGCGGGTGCCGATGACCGCGACGCGTTCGCCCTCGAGCGGATACGAATGATCCCAGCTCGCCGAGTGCCAGGTGCGACCGCCGAAACGCTCGAGTCCGGGCAGCTTCGGCACCAGCGGGCGCGACAGGCCACCCAGTGCGGCGACCAGCACGTCGCCCTCGAAGCTGCGGCCGTCGCGGGTCCGCACCGTCCAGGTGGCGCGGGACTCGTCGAGCTCGGCCGACGTCACCTCGGCGTTGAATCGCACCTGGCGATGGAGCTGCCAGTGCGCGGCGCAGCGCTCGGTGTAGGCCCTGATCTCGGCCTGGGGCGCGTAGGTCTCCGACCAGTCGGGGTTGGGGAAGAACGAGAACGAGTAGAGGTGCGCGGGCACGTCGCACGCGCAGCCGGGGTAGTGGTTGTCGCGCCCGGTGCCGCCGATGGCGTCGGCGCGCTCGAGGATGACGAAGTCATCGATGCCCGCGTCGCGGAGCTTGATGGCCATGCACAGGCCGGCGAAGCCGGAGCCGACGATCACGACCTTCACCCGCTCCGGGGACAACGCAGCCGAGGTCGCGGCCGCCATCACGCGACCTTCGCGCCCGGCACCCAGACGCCGCGCAGGTTGTCGCGGAGCTCGCCGTCGGCGCCGAACAGGCGCTCGCGCCAGGTGGCGAGCAGGGCCCTGGTGTCGCGGTCGTCAGGGTGAAAGCCGGGCCGGAAGTACGAGAGGTACGCCGGGACCAGCCGCGTGAACCAGCCCGGGTAGATCCACATGTGCGTGGCGCCGCGCACCCAGCGCCAGGGCTTCCACAGGACGTTGCGCTGGGCCAGGAAGTGCGCGTGCACCCAGGCGGTGAAGGCGAAGAAGATCAGCGTGGTCAAGATCATGATGCCGACGCGGCGGACGTAGCCACCGCCGGCGGCGCGGTAGACGTCGAACGCCACCGCCTTGTGCTCGTTCTCCTCGAGCGCGTGCCACACCCACAGCGGACGGATCGTCGCGTGCATCCCGTCGCGCATGCCCTCATGGCGAAGTGAGGCCTCGGCCATCATGGCCGTGAAGTGCTCGAGCGCGCACGTTGCGGCGAGCCGCGAAGGTGCCGGCAGGTCGCGCCGCACCCGGTCGAGCAGGCCCTCGAGCTGGCGCTCGAGCCTCACCGACGAGGTCAGGCCCTGGGCCAGGAACATCGCGTTGAAGGCGCGGTGCTCCTTGCCGTGCATCGCCTCCTGGCCGATGAACCCTTCCACCGCGGCGGCGAGGTCGGGATCCTGGACGTGGTGGCGCAGCTTCTTCACCGACTCGACGAAGAAGCGCTCGCCCTCGGGGAAGAGCAGCGACAGGGCATCGAGGAACGTGCTGACGAAGACGTCATCGCGATACCAGTCGAGCGGGACCTTGGCCGGGTCGAACTCGAAGTCGACCTGCCGGCGCGGGATGTCGGCGGATACGGCGGCGTGGGCGGGGCTCGCGGCTTCCATGAGACCTCCTGACCTTGTTGACTCTGCGTCAATAGGTCCAGAGAAACCAGGTGCGTCCGTGCCGTCCGCTTATCATCCCGGGCCAATCTCGTCGCTGAGGTAGCGGGCGATCAGTGCGTTGTCGACCGGCGGCCGGATCACGCCCAGGTCGGCGAGGGTGGCGACCGTGCGCGCACACGGCCACGGGCCGCTCCCGAGCGCGAAGCCGCTGGCGGGGAAGAACGCGGCCAGGGCAGCCAGCCGCGACGATCGCGCGGCGACCAGCGCGGCGCGGAAACGCTGGTAGCTGGCCGGCGCGACGGCGACGCCGGCGGCGGCCATGGCGCGGCCGAGGCGGGCGTAGGTCATCGACTGGTCGACGTTGGCCAGGTGGTGGGTGCCGCCGCCGAGCGGCGCCGCGACGAGGAGCGCGACGATCGCCGCGGCGACGAAGTCGACCGGGGTCATGTCGAGCACGGCGTCGTCGAGATCGAGATAGAGACCGAGCGTCCGTGCGCCGGCGAGGTAGCGGTGCAGGAAGTCGTCAGGGTTGCCGCGGCCACGCCGGCTGTGGCCGGCGACGAGCGCCGGCCGATAGACCGCGACCGGCAGGCCGGCGGCGGCGGCGCGGCGCACGTGGACCTCGGCGATCCACTTCGACAGCGCGTACGGCGTCGACGCCAGCGCCGTGGCCTCGTCGAGCAGCGAGGCCTCGTCACCGTCGGCGGGCGCGGTGCTGATGGTCGACACGTGATGGAACGGGCGGGCGCGGCCGCCGGTGGCGGCCAGCTCGAGCAGCGCGCGAGTGCCGCCGACGTTGGCGGCGCGCAGGCCGGCGTACGGAGCGAGCCAGCTCACCACCGCGCCGGCGTGGACGATCACGTCGAGCTCGTCGGCCAGGCGGCGATGGCCGTCGTCGCTGAGGCCGAGGCGGGGCGACGCCAGATCGCCGGCGATGGTGCGCACCCGATCGGCGGGCACCGGCGCGATGCCGTGACGGGCGAGCGCCGCGGCCAGGCGTGTGGCGGCGCCGCCGTCGTCGGCGGCGCGGACCAGGCACACCACGCGTAGCGAGCTGCTGGCCACGAGCGCCTCGAGCAGGTGCGCGCCGAGGAAGCCGGTGCCGCCGGTGAGCAGCACGGTGGCGAGCGGGAGCCGTGCTACGGAGAGCGCGTCGGTGATCGCCGGGCCGCGGGTGAGATCCTCGGCGGCGGCGGCGCGCAACGCCGCGGCCGCGCCCGGATCGTCGAAGCGCTCGAGCCGGGTGGCGAGGTCGTCGATGGTGGCGGCCTCGAACCACAGCCCGAGCGGCACCTCGCGGCCGAGCTCGTCGCCGAGCGCGGCCAGGATCTCGGCGGCGGCGAGCGAGTCGACGCCGGCAGCGGCCAGCGGCTCGTGCGGGCCCGGCGCCCTGCCGATGACCCGCGCGACGACGCGAGCGATGCGCGCGACCAGATCCTCTCGAACATTGTCGCGGTGATCTCGGACCAGACACCGCTGCCGGCGCCGCGGTGATCGACTGGACGTCGTCGTCGGCGACGTTGATCGCCACCGTGCGGTTGGCCAGGCCGGTGGCGGCCAG
>SXJR01000547.1 GCA_005779305.1 Myxococcales bacterium | reverse complement strand
GTGCTGCGCATCGCCGCCGGCGAGGCCCGCGAGGTCAAGGCGGCCCTCGCCGTCACGGCGGCCTGGGGCTACGTGCCGGCCGCCGAGCTGGCGCCGGCGCTGCGGCTCGCCGATCGGCTCGGCGGCGTGCTCCACGGCCTCATCGCCAAGCTGGCCTGATGGGCCCACCCGGGGCCCACCGCGCCTCGGTTTCGGTTTCGGTTTCGGTTTCGGTTTCGGTTTCGGTTTCGGTTTCGGTTTCGGTTTCGGTTTCGGTTTCGGTTTCGGTTTCGGTTTCGGCTTCGGTTTCGGTTTCGGTTTCGGTTTCGGTTTCGGTTTCAGTTTCGGTTTCGGTCCTAACCACTCACTCCCCGATCGGCGGCCCGCCGATGACGATCTGCTCGAGGTCGAGGCCGCCCGCGAACAGGTACGAGACCGCGTCGGACCAGCCATAGACCTCGACGCCGCAGCCCTCGGAGCAGACCAGGTTGTGGGCGCCGGCCTGGACCTGCACCCGGCCGACCTTGAAGGTGCCGTCGCCGAACGGGGTCAGCGCGTTGACCGCGGTGCCGTCGAGGGTGACGCTGCCGCTGGCCGGCGACACGATCGAGAAGTAGTTCTCGGCGTACTGGCTGGGCACCAGCAGCGTGTACTGGTTGCGGTACTGCTCGGTGGGCACCGCGAACGACATCGACGGGTCGCCGGCGTCGGGGTCGCTGCCGCCGTTCGAGCTCAGGTAGTGGCCGACCAGGATCGGCTCGTTGGCCGAGACCTGCACGTCGCTGGTCACGAACACGTCGCAGTACTGGCCGGCGTTGAGCGGCGTGGTGCAGCCGTTCTGGGCCGGGTTGAAGGTGACCGTGGTGTTGGGGCGCTGGGCCACGACCCGGACCATGTCGGGCACCGGCGTGGTCCGGGTCTCGGTGCGAGCGACGACGTAGACCTTGCCCCAGGTGCTGTTGGGGAAGATCTGATCCTCGAGGTGATCGGCGCAGCACGGCGACTGCGCGGCCTGGCTCAGGTTGGTGGCCTCGTGGCCGCCGAACACGCCGCAGGGCTGGCTGCAGGTGATCGACGTGCCGGTCAGATCGCCGCCGGCGATGGCCTGGAGCGAGAGGGTCTCGAACTGCTGCAGCGTGAAGGTCTGCGATCCACCGGCGGCGATCGCGGCGACGTTGGTGCCGGCGCGCACCGCCGCGGTGGCGGTGACGTTGACCATCGTCGGGCCGCTGCCCGAGGCGACCACCGTGAGGTAGCCGTTGTAGTCGTTGCGAGCCGGCCTCCGGGTCAAGGTCTTGTACGTCATGCCGGTGTAGGCCAGGTCGTAGGCGTGGCGCGGGATCAGCAGCGAGGCGTCGTTGGAGAACACGCCCACGTTGTTGAGCGGGTTGAACTGGTAGGCGACGATCGGCGCCGACGAGGTCAACTTGTAGGCCTTGCGCTCGATGCCGCTGTGGTCGAGCGACTGATCGGGAATGCCCATCATCTGCGGGAACAGCGCCTTGACCTGGCCCGGCGCGACCGTGTCCATCGCCATCTGACCGCCGGCGCCCTGCAGCACCACCATCACGGCGGTCGGCTGCGGGTTCGAGACCACGACCGCGAACGGCGCGCCCTGCGCGTTGAGCGCGCACACCGGACGCGAGCTGCAGGTGGAGGGTGGCGAGGCGGTGCAGTTGTTGCCGAAGTCGCACATGCCGTAGAACGTGTTGCCCGACGAGCAGACGTTCATGGCCACCGCCGGCGCGGTGCCGCCCGCCGGTTGCGGACAGCCGAAGCCGGGGAGGAGCTCGGCGCCCTGGACCTCGACGGCGTTGTCGAGATCGACCGGCCAGTACTCGCAGCCGACGTAGCTGCGGTTGGCCACCGCGGCAGCGCAGGCGTCGTTGCAGACGCCGCCCGAGCACGAGTTGACCGGACAGGTCGAGATCAACGGTCCGACGGTGCCGTCGGAGTTGCAGGCGTGGATCTCGTCGCCGACGCAGGTCGAGCCGCCGGGTGTGCACTGGCCGTTGTTGCCGCCGTCTCCATTGGAGCCGTCGTCATCATCGTCGTCACCGGAGACCGACGGTCCGCAGCCGACGAGCGCGGCGCAGACCACGAGCACGATCGCGAAGCCCGGACCCAGCAGACGCTGCGACATGAGTGCCTCCCTCTCGAAGCGCGACGGGAATAGCACGGCGCAGCGTTCGCCCGTCACCACGGGCCCGATAACATGCGCTTACTCCGAGCCGGTTCGCCGGATCCGGATCGATCAGCAGACATCGAGCTGATCAGCGGACGTCGAGCTCGTCGTGGCGGAAGTGCAAGCTGGCCGTGGTGAGCACGGCGAGAGCGGCGTCGAGGGTGTCGGGCGGCGCCAGGGTGTCGGGACTGCCCACGGCAGTGAGCACGTGGTAGGTGCCGGGCCGGTCGAGCACGTGCTCGACGACGACGCCGACACCATCGGCGCGACAGGCCGGCGGCGCGAGCCGGCCGGCGTCGCAGGCTCGCACCAGCGTCGACTCGCCGCGGTAGATCCAGACCACCGCGCCGGCGCCGGCATGACGCACCACGGCGCTGTCGCCGGGCGCCGCCGCGGCGCCGCGCACCACCGTCGCGCTGCGTCGGATCTCGATGGTCGGCTCGGCGACAGCCACCTGCGGGTCTCCGCCGCGCGCCCTCTCCTCGGAGCCGCGCCACGGCCGCCACACCAGGAGCACGATCGCCGCCGCGGCCAGGACCGCGCCGCCGGCGAGCCACCGGCGCCGCGCACCCACGCCGCGCCTGGCGTCGACGCGCTCAGCGTCGATCCGGTCCCACACCGCCTGCTCCCAGCCGGGCTTCGGCACCAGGCTAGCGCCGGTCTCGGCCAGCGCGTCGCGTACCGGTGCGAGGGCCGGGTCCGCGTCGGGGTCTCGGTCGAGCGTGCTCATGCAGCCTCTTCCCCCTTGAGGCGACGCTCGAGGCATCGCCGCAACACCGGAAGTGCACGGGCCACGCGGGCCTGGAGTGTCCCCGCCTTCTCGTCCTGCATGGCCGACATCTCGTCGAAGCCGAGGCCTTCGCGATACCTGAGCAACACCGCGGACTTGGTGCCAGGGGCCAGCTCGTCGAGACAGTGCTCGAGTGCGTCGGCGAGCTGGGCCGAGGCCATGCGATCGATCACGGACGGGCCTGGAGCCGAGTCATCGGCGCCGGCCTCGTCATCGAGCGGGAAGCGGCGGCCGCGGCGGCCCTCGATCTTGACCGCGTCGAGGCAGCGGTGACGGGCGATGCCGAACAACCACGTGCGCAGCGCCGATCGGCGCTCGAAGCGCGGCAGGTCGCGGAAGGCCTGGACGAACACCTGCTGGTGAACGTCGTCGGCGAGCGCCTCGTCACGCACCATCTGCCGGCAGAAGCGGTACACGGCGACGCCGTGCTGCGTCATCAGGGCGGTGAGCGCCGCCCGGAACTCGCCACGCTCGATCAGCGCGAGGAGCTCGCGGTCGTCGCCCATCGCCCGCCATCCTAACGCTACTTCTCGGGCGCCGGCGGAGTCTGGCCCGGCTCCGCGCCCGAGCCACCGGCCGGCGTGATGCCACTGCCGCCGCCGAGGCCGGGGAAGAGCTCGCCGGGCGGCTTGTCGAGCAGGCTCGCCACCGGGCGGCAGAAGGGGATGCAGGCCGGGATCCGGCACGGGCAGCCGCCGCCACCGCCGGGCCCACCGAGCAACCCGCTGACCGTGTCGAGCTTGCCGTCGACCCAGGCCGGCGAGTTGGGGTCGAGTGGGATGGCGATCGCCTTGCCGTCGGCGCCCACCGCCGTCATCACCCACTTGCCGTCCTTCTCGACCAGGCGATAGGCGAGGGCGGTGATGGCCTTGCCGCCGTCGTCGATCTTCAGGTCGCACGAGGGTTCCGGACACGCCGGCGCCGCCGGGCACTCCGGGCACGTCTTCTTCTTGCAACCGGCGGCCAGCGCCAGCGCGACCAGACAGCCAAGGATCCAGATCTTCTTCACGGGGGCCTCCATCATGAGCATCGGGGTCGTCGTCAGGTGCGTCCGGCGGGCACTCGCCCGAGAACGGCGAAGCTGGACCACGCGCTGACCGGGACGCCGCGCGCGATGGCGAGGCGCAGGGCCCGGGCGAGAGCGTGGGGTGGATCCTCGGCGGCGGCGGCGCGGTGCACATCGAGCACGATGTCGCGCGCGACGTCGTCGGGGATGGAGCCCAGGGCGCCGACCACGGCGCCGGCGCCGCTGGCCACCAGCGCCGCGGCGAGCGAAGTCCACAGCGCGTCGGGCCGCGTGGTCGCCGAGGCACAGCTCGCCACCACCGCGAGGTCCGGGGCCAGGCCCAGCTCGAGGACGTCGGCGGTGCCGAGCTCGGCGCCGGCCAGGGAGATGATGGTGCCGTCGTCACGGGCGCTGCCGTGTGAGGCGACGTGCAGCACCGCGGCGCGACGGGCGGCGGCCACGGCGTCGCGTCCGGCGGCGGCGCCGAGCAGCGGGGGCACGCCATAGAGCGCGGCCACCTGCTCGGCCTCGGCGCGAGCGCCGGGCAAGGTGCCGTCGGGGTCGCCGAGGACGACGGGCGGCCCGTGATCGCCGCTCCCTCCTGGCGACGTTACCGCCGGGCCGACCGGCGCGCGAACGGCCAGGCTCGGCGCCAGCAAGAGCGGATTGCGCTCGACGAGGAAGCCGCGCGCGTCGCGCAGCGCGGAGAAGCGCACCCCCTCGAGTGCGGTGTCGGGCACGATGACGAGCAGGGCGTCGGCCGGCGGCAGGATCGCGTCGGGCAGGAGCAGCGTGCGTAGCCGCGCCGCCGCCGGGTCGGTGGGGTCGCTACGCATCGCCGCCACCAGCGGGGCCAGCTCGTCGAGCCCGGCGACGCGATCGATGCGCGGCGCGGCGCCGCCCAGGCTGACCCGCCACAGCCCGCCCTCGGCGGCGAAGAAGCCCACGGTGGCCGGACGCGGCGCCGCCAGATCGATATCGACGTCGGGGCGTGCGTCGAGCTGGCGGAGCGCGCGGACGCGTCGCTGCGCGTCGGCGACGCGTCGGTCGAGCGTGACGCCGCCGGCGGTGGCTGCGTCGTCATCGCCGGCGGGGACGCTGGCGGCCAGGCGATCGACGAAGTCGCGGGTCAGCGCGCGCTCCATCGCCGCGATGGCGCCGGGGGCGTCGCCGGCGCCGGCGCGCAGCACGAACAAGAGCTCGTACGGCGCGCGCAGCTCGCGCGGCAAGCTGCGTCGGATCTCGCGGTAGTGGGCGCCGTCGCGCAGATGTTCGATCTCGCCGGCGGCCAGGACCAGCTGCTCCTCGGCCTGCGGCACGAAGCCGTTGTCGGCGGACAGTTCGCCGAGGGCGAAACGCACCCGCGAGCGCATCGCCGGCCCGAGCACGCGGAGATCGATGGCGCCCAGGGCCCGCTCGGCCTCCACGGGCTTGCCGTCGCGGAGGTCGACACGCGCCCGCAGCCACAGCAGCCAGGCGTCGCGATCGGGGTCGACGCCGTAGGCCTGGTTGGTCATCGCCACGAACTCGGCGGCGCGGGTCAGATCGGCGGTCGCGCTGGCCACGGTCCCGTCGCCGAGACCATCGGCGACCAGGGCTGCGCGTCCGGCCAGGCATGCGAGCTGGGTGCGCGGGTTGCTGTGGGGCACGGCGCCGGCGATGCAGCGGCTGTAGCTGGCCTTCGCCGCCGCCGGCCGCCCGGCCTGGGTGTCGAGATCGCCCGAGGCCAGGTAGTACTCGTTCTCGAACGGGCTCCCCGGCGTCACCGCCGAGGACGCCGCCGAGAGCGCGGCGCGCGCCGCCGGCACGTCGCCGACGTCGAGCAGGAGACCGATCAGGTTCAGGGTCGTGAGCGCGCGCGCGTCGCGGTCGGCCGCGCCGGCAAGCTCGCTGGCCTGGTACTGGAACGCGATGGCCTCGTCGAGCGCGTCGGTCTGGAGCGCGATCTCGGCGAGCATCGCCGACGCGTTGGCGGCGCGCTTGGGATCGCGCCCGCGGTGACCTTCGAGGGCGCGTTCGTACCAGCCCCTCGCCTCGGTGGACCGCCCACGCTCGAGCTCGGCGTCGCCGGCGAGCTGCCACAACCGCGGCGCCGCCGTCCCCGTCGCCTGCGCGGCCTCGGCGAGCACGCCGTCGAACTCGCCGGCGATCAGGCGCGCGCGGGTGCGGGCGATGAGGGCGTCATCGGCGTGGGTGCGCCGGTAGGCCCGATCGCACAGCGCGATCACCGGCGCTGCCTCGTTTGCCTCGAAGCCGATCGTGCGCTCGGCGGCCAGACACGCCGCCAGCTCGTTGGACGTCGCACCGCGGCACGCCCCCGCCAGCGGCGGGAGCAGGGCGGCGGCGAGGACCCATCGCATCCGTGGCGAGGGTAACGAGGCCGACCACGCGCCGCGAGGGCCGGATCGGAGAATCTCGGGGGGGGATGGCAGCGGCGCTGCCACGCCGGCCAGCGTATGCTTCGGGGACGTGGGGGCACGTTCTGACGACAGTCAGCCGTCGGGTCTCGAACCGACGCAGATCGCCGCCAACGACGCCACGTTGCCGGCGTCGTCGGCGTCGGAGTCGGCGGTCGCGGTCATGGCGGCCGGCGTCTCCGAGGACGATCTTCACCCCGGCGATTACCTCGGCCGCTACCGCATCGAGCACCTGGTCGGCCGCGGCGGCATGGGCGAGGTCTACGTCGCCCACGATCCCCAGCTCGATCGGCGCATCGCCATCAAGGTGCTGACCGCCACGTACCGCAACGCCGAGGCGGCGGCCCGGCTGGTGCGCGAGGCCCAGGCCCTGGCCAAGCTCGATCACCCCAACGTGGTCGCGATCCACGACGCCGGCGAGGTCGATGGTCGCGTGTTCCTGGCCATGGGGTTCGTCGAGGGTCTGACCCTGGGCGAGCACCTGGCTCGGCGCCGCCTGCCCTGGTCGGAGATCGTGGCGCTGTTCGTCGCCGCCGGCCGCGGTCTGGCTGCCGCCCACGGCGCCGGCCTGGTCCACCGCGACTTCAAGCCCGGCAACGTGCTCGTCGATCGCCAGGGCCGGGTCGCGGTCACCGACTTCGGCCTGGCCCGCGCTGCCGCCGAGCTTTCGGCGCCGCTCGACTCGGCGTATGCGCTGCAGACGCCCGACCCCGCCGACCGCCACCACAGTCACAACTCGCTCGACAGCAACATGACCCAGGCCGGCGCCCTGATCGGCACGCCGGCGTACATGTCGCCCGAGCAGCACGCCGGCGAGCGCGGCAGCTCGCGCAGCGATCAGTTCTCGTTCTGCATCGCGCTGTGGGAGGCGCTGTTCGGCCGACATCCGTTCGTGCCCGCCGGTCACGATCGCGTGACCTCGCCGTTCGAGTACACGCACCTCATCACCGAGGGGGTGCTGTCGGTGCCGGCCAGCGGCCATCCGGTGTCGCGGCGCGTGCTGGCCGCGCTGGTGCGCGGCCTCGACCGCGCGCCCGACCGACGCTGGCCGACGATGGGCGAGCTCCTCGACCAGCTCGAGCCGCCCCCGGCGTCGTACCGCACCGCGGTGGTGTCGCTGGCCGCGGTCGCCACCGTCGGGGTCGGAGTCGCGATCTGGCTGGCGGTGCGCCCGCACCCGCAAGGACGCACCTGCGCCATCGAGGCCGCCGACCGGCTGGCCACCGCGTGGACGCCGGCGCAGGCCGAGGCGATCGGAGCGCGCTTCGTCGCCAGCGGCCGCAGCTACGCCGCCGCCATGGCCAGCGAGGCCACGGCCGGACTCGATCGCTACGCGTCGCGCTGGACGCAGCTCGCCAGCGAGGGCTGCACGGCCGGCGCCAGTGGGGATCCGGCGGCGCGCGATCTGGCCGCACGACGCGTGACCTGCCTCGATCAGCGGCTCACCGCGCTGCGGACCGTCGTCGGCCAGCTCGCTGCCGAGGGCCGCGCCGAGCTGGTCGACAACGCCGCCGCGATCGTCGCCGGCCTCCCCGATCTGGGCGACTGTGCCGACGCACGCACCCTCGCCGCCGGCGGCGGTCCGCCGCCCGACGTCGCGGACAAGCTGCCCGCGCTGCAGGCGCGGCTCGCCGAGATCCGCGTGCTCGTCGACGCCGGGCTGTTTCGCGACGCGATGAGCCCGGCCGAGGCCCTGGTCCAGGACGCCGACGCGCTGGGCTGGCCGACGCTGCGGGTGGGCGCGCACCAGGTGCTCGGCGAGGCTCGCCTCGGCATGTGGATGCCGACCAGCGCCGACGAGCTCTTGAGGGCGGCGACCATCGCCACCGAGGCCCGGCTCGATCGCGAGGCGGCGCGCGCCTACATGCTCGCCGTGGTCGCCGCCGGCAGCGCGCGCAAGAAGGAGACGGTGGCGACGCTGGCGCCGATCGCCCGCGCCGTGGCCACCGCCACCGGTGATCCGCTGCTGGTCGCCAGGGCCAAGCTGGCCGAGGGCCGCGCGCTGTCGCGCACCGGCCAGTACGTCCAGGCCGAGGCCTTGTGCCGCGAGGCCGAGGCGGTGATCGCAGACCAACCCGGCGCCACCCGCGCCGACCGCGGCGAACCTCGCAAGTGTCTGATCGAGACCTTGATCCCCCTCGACAAGCGCACGGAGGCCCGCCAGGTCCTCGAGGCCGCGTTGCAGGAGGTGCGCGATCAGGCCGGCCCCGATCACCCGGCGGTCGCCGATCTGGAGACCACGCTGGCCGGCTTCGTGCGCGAGGAGGGCAAGGTCGACGAGGCCCGCGCCATGGTCGAGCGTGGCCTCGCGCTGCGCGAGCGCATCTACGGCAAGGATCACAGCCGCGTCGCCGAGTCGCTGATCGCGCTCGCCGATTACGTCCAGGAGCCCGACCAGCGGCGGGCCATGTTCGATCGTGCGCTCGCCATCGCCGAGGATCCGATCCGCGGCGGCCCGCGCGGCCGGTCGGTGGCGGCGCAGATCCATCGCCGGCTGGCGCTAGCCGCTGGCGCCGCCGGCGACGACGCCGGCACCCGCGCCCACTTCCAGCGCGAGCTCGAGCTACTCGAGGACTACGCTGGCCCCGAGTCGCTCGAGGTCGCGATCCTGCTGGTCAACTTCGGCCAGTACACCACCCGCTGGGACTTCGACGGCGGCCTCGCGATGCTGAGGCGCTCGATCGCCATCCTCGAGCGCCTGCGCGATCCGCGGGTGACCATCGCGCGCGGCGCCATCGGCGTGATCCTGGTGAACGGAAAGAAGTGGCGCGAGGCGCTGCCCATCCTCGAGAAGAACGTGGCCGACGCCGATCCCGATCGCATCCCGCCCGAGAACTACGGCCAGATGCACTTCCACCTGGCGATCGCCTTGATCGAGACCAAGGGCGACCGCACGCGCGCCGCGAAGCTCGCCGACCAGGCGCGCGAGGCGTTCGTGCGGGCCGGCCCCGACGGTCTCGATCAGCTCAAGCGCCTGGCCGCCTGGCGGAAGAAGATCCGCCTGTGAGCGCGGCATCGCCCTCGATGGCGATGCAGATCACCCGGCTCGACGAACCATCCTCTTCCAGTACGACCAGCTCGAGTCCATCGTCGGCGCGGACCTGGCGGGACTCGGGGACAACGGAGGACTCGTTGGACGGCGGCATGGGCGTTGGCTCCTTTCGCGTCATGGCTGGACGTGACCCCTCTGACGAGGGCAGGTTCTGCAGATGGCGTGCCCGCCGCCGATCGCGGCACGTGCGTGAGATCTTTCGGCCGCACCTCCGCCGGTGGTGTCGTCTGACCTGGCAAGCCGGCCAGCCATGGCTGGCTTGTTCCCGACAGTTGCCGCAGCGAACGTGAGCCCTCGCGCCAACGTTGCGACGGTCGAGCCGACGCCCCGGCGCGACCGGGGCCACGCGCCCCGCGATCGGGGGAATGGCCCACGCGCGCCGGCGGGTCGCGTCCTCGCAAGCGAGCGGAAGCAATGCCATCGCCGGCGTGGCGTGCCCGTTGCACAACCGATCGTGCGGGCCGCCGACCGCACGCCCCGGGTCTAGCCATGGATCGTCCGGAACGCATCGGCCCATATCGCGTCACCGAGCTGCTCGCCCACGGCAACAGCTCGTACGTCGTCGCCGCCGTCCTCGACGGCCCGGCGGGCTACTCGCAGCCGGTGGCGATGAAGACGCTGCGCGGCGCGCTGGCCCGCATCCCGGCCCACGCCCGCGACTTCGTATTCGAGGCGCGCGCGACCGCCTGCGTCTATCACCCGCACGTGGTGCAGGCCCACGGCCTCATCGAGGAGCGCGATCGCGCGTTCCTGGTGATGGAGCTGGTGCGAGGATGGTCGGTGCGCGCGCTGTGCGCGACGCTGGCGCTGACCCGCCGCTGCTGCGCCTACCAGGTCGCGGTGGCGCTGGTGCGCGACGCCGCGCTCGGCACCCACGCGCTGCACGACGTCGGCGTACTCCACCGCGCCCTGTCGCCCGACAACCTGCTCATCGCCGCCAGCGGCCACGTCAAGATCATCGACTTCGGCGCCGCGAGCTGGGAGCTCCTCGAGCGCGTGCGGCCGCGGCCGGCGCCGATCGCGGACACCGCCTACGCCGCGCCCGAGGCCTCGCTCGGCCTGCGCGTCGATCGCCCATGCGACGTCTACAGCCTCGGCGCCGTGCTCCACGAGCTTTGCCTGGGCGCGCCGCCGGCCGCCGCCGGCTGGCCCAACTGGCGCGGCGCGGGCGTGGCGCCTCCCACCGAAGGCCTGCCCGACGGCCTCGGCGCCGTGATCGAGCGCGCGCTCCGCTACAACGCCGGTGAACGTTTCGCCAGCGCCGCCGATCTGGCCCAGGCCCTCGACGACGTCGCCGCCCGCCACATGTGGCGCCCCTCGCCCTCGACGATCGCGCCGTACCTGACCCGCACGTTCGCCACCCGCACCATGGCCCCGCCGCTGGTCCGCCGCCCACCGAGCGAGGTCGGCCGCACCCGCGTCCGGCTCCGTCGCACCGCGCCCTGACCGCACCTGCTGTCACGTTCACCACGCGATCGGCGAGGGGCTGTAAGTAACCGGATGAAAAGGGCTGGGCTGGCAAGGGGTAGCTTCTCGGGCGATGCGCACGAGCCGGTCTGTCCTCGTCCTGTCGCTCCTGGTGCCCTCCGTCGCAGCCGCCGATGTCTGGCGGGACCGCGTGCTCGAATGCGAGCCGCTGAAGCCCGGCGTCGCGGCGCTCACCAACTCCTCGCACGTCCTCTACGTGAACGACTGCAAGCCCGGCGGCTGCAACGTGACGGCCTCGAGCTCGGACAGCGCGCTCACCAACACGTCGTCGATCGCGGACGTGAACACGCGCATGAGCGCGTACATGCACAGCGACGAGCACTTCGCGCAGGTGATGGAGTGCGTGCGCGCGACCATGGCGCCGTTCGACATCCAGGTCGTGACCGAGGATCCGGGTTCGGTACCGCACTTCGAGGTCATGACGGCGGGCACGTCGTTCGAGCTCAACCCGGAGATCCAGGGTGCGGGCGGCATCGCCCCGTTCATCAACTGCCGCGCGAACCGCAACAGCGTCCTGTCCTTCGTGTTCGCGAACCAGACCAGCGACATCGAGTACCTGTGCACGGCGATCGTGCACGAGGCCGGTCACACCTACGGCCTCTCGCATACGCTGTACGCCCCGGACCCGATGTCATACAAGGACCTCGGCTCCTACGAGAAGGACTGGCAGAACCTGCCACAGACCTGCGGCACCGAGGACAGCTCTCCTCAGCGCTGCAGCTGCTTCACGGGCCAGCAGAACACGTTCCGCGCCCTCCGCGACACGTTCGGGCTCCACCCGGAGCTCGGTCCGGCGACGATGGTGATCTCCTCGCCGGTCGACGGCGCCTACGTCAAGCCCGGGTTCCCGATCGCGGCGACCTTCGAGACGCCGCTCGAGACGCTCGCCGCCTCGCTGTCGATCGACGGCGGCGGGCCCCAGGAAGCATGGCAGGGCATCCTCGCGTGGAATGCGCCGATGTCGCTCGCCCCGGGCCCGCACACGATCACCGTTTCGGGCACCGACTTCGGCGATCGCGCGGTGAGCCAGACCGTGACGGTCACGGTGCTGGGGTCGTGTGCCGGCGGCGCGGCGTGCCCGGCGGGCTTCTCGTGCCTCGCCGAGACCTGCTTCCCCGGCGCCGACGTCGCCGGCGGCCTCGGGGCGAGCTGCGCCCTCAACGAGGACTGCATCACGGGCGGATGCGCGACCGACGGCGAGACCAGCGTGTGCAGCGGCACCTGCGACCCCGGCAACACCTGCCCGTCGGGGTTCGACTGCAAGAGCAACGTGTGCTGGCCGACGGAGAGCGGCGGATGCAACGCCAGCGGCGCCGGCGGCGCCCCGTTCGGCGCGCTCCTCGGCCTCGCCGGCCTGCTCGCGCGGTTTCGTCGACGGCGCGCATAGCCGCCGTCGGGAGCGGCGGAGCCCCGCGTGCGGTGCGTGTGCTATACGTCCGGCCGCAAACGCGAGCGTGCTGGAATCGGTAGACAGTGCAGTTTTAGGTGCTGCTGGGCGTAAGCCCGTGGGGGTTCGAGTCCCCCCGCTCGCACTATTGCCCGGACTTCTGCTGGCGTCGCTTGAGGAGCACTCGGGCGGCGCGCTTGCGCTGGCGTTCGAGGGCGGCCTTGGCGGGGTCGAGCTTCGTGCGCTTGGTCTTCGTTCGCTTGGTCATGGGACGGCAAGGTAACAGAGCGAACGCCGGGCTGGAACCCCGCCGCTCGGTGGGAGAAGGTTAGATCTACCAATGCCCACGAAACCCGAGCTCGCATTCGTCGAGATCCCGTCTCCGCCAGCGCCGCCCGCGCTGAGCCCGCAGGAAGCCTAGGCGTTCGAGTACAGCGACGAGGCCGCGAAGGTCTGCGGCTCAGAACGGCTGCAACCGATCCGGCTGGGCAGCGGGCTCCTGGGTTATCACTACAACCCGTTCGGGACGCCGCCGCCGGAGTACGCCGCGGTGCTCGAGCACGTCGCCGAGACCTGGATCATCCTCTATCGCGACGGCAAGGGGGCGAAGTTCCCGCTCGTGGCGAAGCATGACTTCAAGGAGCTCGTCCCGTCGCGGTCCGGCCGTCGATTCCTCGTGTTCAGCGCGAAAGGCCCCGCGCAGGATGACCCGGACAACGCGGTCGGCGGTGGCCACGCGGTCGAGGTCGATGCCGAGACCATGAAGGGATCGGTCGCCATCACCGGGACGACCGGGCGCGCCGGGAGCTTCCTGGGGAGCAACGCACGCGACGTCCGCGTGGTCTGGGGGGTGGATTACGTCGACGACGACACCCTGGTCACCTCGATCTCGGAGAACAACTCCACGGTGCACTCGATCGTCTTGCTCGAGCGCGGGCCCGATGGTGCGTTCGTCGAGATCGATCGAACCAAGGCGCCGAAGGACGGCTTCTTCCCGAAGGCCGCCGCCGGCGTGATCGCCGTGAGCTCGGGGAACAAGCTGGTCGTGTTCGGCGTGGTCGAGCGCAAGCTGGTCAAGCTCGGCTCCATCGACAAGCCGGCGAAGTACGGCCCGGTGGTGGCCCACCCCGTCGATGCTCGCGAGGAGCTGTGGTTCATCGACAAGGCGGCCTCGAAGCACTACCGGCTGACGAACCACGACGCGCTGCTCGCGGCCAAGAAGCCGAAGAAGAAGAAGGCCTGATTCATCAGGCGGGTAGCTCGTTCAATCCAAACATCCGGTAGGTGGCGAGCATCCGGCGCAGCTCGCTCTCGGCCAGCGGATCGGAGCGGCGCTCGTAGCCGTCCTCGAGAGGTGCGTAGGAAGCGATCGTGAAGGAGGCGCCGTCCGAGCTGACCGTCCACGACTGATCGGTGGTCGGCCCGCCCGAGATCGTCATGCCGGTCCGGATCCGTGCGACGTAGTCGTCGACGATCTGGGCGCGGGTCCTGGTCAGCGCCGCCGCGAGGGCCGGCAGGTCCTCGCGCACGGTCGAGGGCATGGGTGCGAGGTGCCACATCGGATGCGGCGCTGCGAAGTCGGCGGCGAGGTGCTCGACGAGCGTGGCGCGGGCCATCACCGCCATGAACGGGTTGAACAGCGTCCTGGCGTCGATGTGGCCGTGCTCGTCGAGGTGGACCGAGAGCACCCGGCCGCCGACCTCGAGGATCATCGACGAGCCGTTGGCGAGGATGGACGCACCCGTCGCGAGCTGCGCGAGCAGCTCGTGCGCGCGTGACCTGCCGGCGTCCATGCGATTCCGATCCTACCCGAGTAACGCCTGCTCGACCTCTTCGAGTGGCGGGCGCGCGGCCGGATCACGCCGGAGACAGCATGTCAGCAGCCGTCCCAGGGGAGTCTCGGGCAACGGCAGGTGCTTCCCCTCCTGTTGAGCCACGAAGACGTCCGAGACGTACTGCGCGGCGTAGACGAACTCGCCCAGCAGCGCCGACGCGAGCATCACGCCGAGGCTGAACACGTCGGCGGCGGGCGTTGGATCTCTCAGCAGCGGGAGCATGTGGAAGAGCTCCGGTGCCTGGTAGCCGAACCGCCAGGGCGGGACCATCCCCCCCCTGGTCATGTTGGGGCGAGGCCTGAGCCAGAGCCGTTCGCCACGGAGCAGCTCGATCTCGCCGGTCGTCGTGACGAACGTGCTCTCGGGGCGAAGCGTCCCCAGCACCATGCCGCCGCGGTGT
This sequence comes from Myxococcales bacterium, assembly GCA_005779305.1. Lineage (GTDB taxonomy): Bacteria > Myxococcota_A > Polyangia > Haliangiales > Haliangiaceae > UBA2376. The sequence continues at coordinate 3,986 of SXJR01000547.1, read as the reverse complement.
GCGTGCAGGATGTGGCCGGCCAGGCGAGCACCGGATGCGGCGAGCGCTCGCGCGCTGGCGGGACCCGAGGGCAGCACCAGCTCCACGCCGGTGGGGAGCCGCTCGGCCATCATCATGGACCCCGCCGCCCAGCCGTCATCACTCGCCGGCTCGCCGAGGTAGACGACGGGGGCGAGCCCGGGAACATCGCGCGTCAACGTCGAGCGGACGTCGTCCACCGACCCCGCCACGTCGCCGGCGAAGATCAGGCGCACCAGGTTGCCCTGTTCGTGGTCACGAGCGACGGCCGCACCCATCAAGGAGCCAGTCCCGAGCCACTCGGTGACCTCGAAGCGTCCGTTCGCGAGCCGACGCCCGAGCCGTTCGTCCCTGGGATACGTTGGAGGAGGGACCCGCGCCGTGGCAGCGGTCGGTGACGTGGGCGGTGAATCCCCCCGCGGGCGACCCGCGGCGTCCCACAGCGACCACAACGCCTCGATCTCGTTGTTCACGAAGTCCACCCACGATTGGACCTGGTCCGCTCGGGGATGGCTCGCCCATCCAACGTACTGCTCGAGATCTTCCTCGGGGACCGCGAGGACGACGCCGATCGCTTGCTCGCCGCTGTCGCGTTGAAACGCCCGCACCTGGAGCCGCATGGTGGCCGTCACCGGATTGCTCGTGGGGTCTCGCCACCGCGGCCACGTCCACGAAGCACGTTCCCGGTATGAACTGCTCTGGTCGAGGCCAAACAGCCCGAGCCACCACTCGCTGTCGGTCTGACCGAGCCTGGCGATCTCGGGCGCGACCTTCGACATCGCGGCCAGATCGGCCGCCTCGATCTTCCGCACTAGCGTGAGACCTGGGGACGGCGCCGCACCCGGTCAGCGAGCTTCTCGTCGTAGGCCATGGGCTGGGCTCCTCGCCGGCGACGTCACCACGACCACAGGCGGGGCCGCAAGCGGTCGCGCACGGCGCCCTTTCTAGCGAACCGACCTTGCGGTCGAGCCAGGCTTCGCCAGGCTGCCGGCCGACAAGCCGTACAAGCGCGATCAGAACGGCGACGGCTGGGCGCTCCAGCTGCGCGCGATCGGGCAGCACGTGCTCGGTCGGGTCACCGTGAAGGTCGAAGATCAGCGCCTCGACCGCCTCAAGCGCCTCGTCGAGGGAGACACGGTCGTGCGCGTGATCTCGGTGATGCATGGTCACCGACGCCCGGCATCCTGGCGGCGCCGCCTCTGAGGGCGTGCTCGAGGCGGTGTATCGTCGTCGAATGGCAACGCGACGACGGGCTGCGCCGCGACCGAAGGCGACGTCGAAGAAGGTGGCGAAGCCGAAGAAGCCGCACGTGTCGACGCATCCGATGAAGGTGCGGACCGAGGAGACGCTGGCGCTCATCGAGCGGCTGCGCCGGATCTGCCAGGCCCTCCCCGCCGTGACCGAGCAGATCGCGTGGGGCGAACCGACCTGGCGTAACCCCAAGATCTTCGCGATGACCGACACCTACCACCACGGCAGCCCGCACCTGTCGGTGCACCTGCCGGCGCCGCCGGGCGTGCAGGAGGCGCTGATCGACAGCGATCCCGAACGCTTCTTCAGGCCGCCGTACACCGGCGGCAAGGGCTGGGTCGGCGTCGTGCTCGACACCAGGCCCGACTGGGAGATGGTCGCGTCGCTGGTGCGCACCGCCTACGACCTGATGGCGGCGCCGCCGTCGAAGGTGGTGCGCAAACCTGGGCGCCGTGGGTGATAGGCTCGCCCAGGTGAGCGTGGAGACCGCGGCCATCCGGACGGCGCTGCAGCGGGCCCTGGTGGCGGAGCCGGCGCGGCTCGATCTGGTCGCGCTCGCCATCGCCCGGCTCGACGACGAGCCGTTCGACGACGACGAGGTCCTGGCCACGCTCGAGGACTGGGCCGACTCGGTGCGCGAGGCGTCGATGCGTGAACCCGACGGCGCCGTCGACGCGTTGACCTCGATGCTGGGCGGCAAGCTCGGCCTGCGCGGCGACGAGGATCAGTACGACGATCCCGAGAACAGCTTCCTGCCCCGGGTGGTCGAGCGCCGGCTGGGCCTGCCCATCCTGCTCTCGATCGTCTACATCGAGGTCGGCCGTCGCGCCGGCGTGCCGCTGTTCGGCCTGGCGTTGCCCGGCCACTTCGTCGTCGGGCACCACCCCGGCAACGAGTCGCTGCTGGTGATCGATCCCTTCGCCGGGGGCGCCGTGCTCTCGCTCGACGATATCGAGGCGCGGGTCGTGAGGGCCGGTGCCGCCCTCGCGCCCGAGATGCTGTCCCCGGCCTCGGCGTACACCATCGCCACCCGCATGCTCCGCAACCTGCTCGGCAGCTACCAGCGCCGCTCGCTGTGGGACAAGGCCCGCGCCGCCGCCATGCTCATGCAGGCGATCGATCCCGGCGAGGACGAGCTGAACTAGCGCGCATCGCACCCTCAGCGATCGACGTTGCCGAACGTTCCCCAGCCATCGCTCTTGCCGCCGAGCGGCCCGGCGATCCGATCGAGCTCGGCCTGGACCTGGCTGACGCTGGCGTGGGTCAGCACCATCTCCTTGGTGCAATAGACCGTCCAGCGGCCGCGCGACAGGGACTCGTGGGCCTCGCTGGCTTCGTCCTCGACGTCGCGGTCGTGGGTCTCGTCGTGCTCATCGTGCTCGTCGTGGGCCTCGTGCTCGTCGTGGGCCTCGTGCTCGTCGTGGGCCTCGTGCTCGCCCCGCTCGACCCGCTCTCCGTCCTCGTCGTCCTCGTCGTCCTCTTGCACGACCTCGGTCTCGAACCCCAGCACGCTCGCGGCCGCGGCGATCTGCCTGGCCGCGGCCGCGTCCGCCACGCCGACCATGAAGTCGACCCGCATGGGCTGGCTCATGTCGGATCCGTCGTCGGCGACGCGCCGGAGGGCGTGACCGTCGGCGTCGTCGGGATAGTCGTTACCCGTCACGGACGTACCCGTCACCCCGGATAGACCGCCTCGAGCTCCTCGAGGGCGTCGCTGGCGTAGACGGCGATGCGTTGCAGGCGGGGGATGGTGTCGCGGCAGCCGGTGAAGCCAACGTTGAGGGTGTCGCAGTAGCCGTTGATCGTGATGTTGAGGCCAGCGCCGTGGAACGGGATCGAGACCGGGAAGGGCGCGTCGAGGCGAGCGCCGCGGAAGTAGAGCGGCTTGTCGGGGCCCGGCACGTTGGAGACCACGACGTTGAAGGCGGGGCGGACCCGGCCGGCGGCGCCCGGGACCTGCTGCAGCGAGAGCGGCGCCATGAGCATGGCGCTGTACTGGATCATCGCGCTCTTCGACATGCCCTGGAGCTGCTCCTTGGCGCGGCGGGTGGAGGCGATGATCGCGCCCAGGCGCATCTCGGGTTCGGCCACGTCGGTGGCCAGCGAGGCCAGGACGGCGGCGACGGCGTTGCCGCCACCCGGATCGTCCTTGGGCCGGATGTTCACCGGGATCATGGCGGTGAGCGGAGCGTCGGGCAGCTCGCCCAGCTCGCCGAGCTGGCGGCGGAGCGCGGCGCCGACCAGGGCGAGGGCCACGTCGTTGATGGTGCCGCCCGAGGCGCGGGCGACACGGCGGACACGCTCGGTGGCGAACTGCGCGGTGGCGAAGCGGCGGTTGCGCGAGATCTTGCGGTTGAGGATCGAGCGCGGAGCCTGCAACGGCGAGATCAGGTCGCGGTCGCCGACGCTGGCCGCGCGCAGCACGTTCCAGAACGCGCGGCCGGCCTCGCGGGCGGCGCCGTACTGCACCCGGGCCAGCTCGAACAGGCTCGACAGGGTCGGCGGCAGCGGCTCGTCGGCGCTCTCCGGCCGGGGCTCGCGGGAGAGCGGCGGCTGCGAGAAGAACAACGGCGTGTCGCGCTCGGCGGGATCGTCGGACAGACTGCGGGCCAGGAGCTTCATCCCGGTGGAGCCGTCGACCAGTGCGTGGTGCAGCTTGAAGTACAGCGCGAAGCGGCCGCCGGAGAGACCCTCGATGAAGTGCACCTCCCACGGCG
>SXJR01000546.1 GCA_005779305.1 Myxococcales bacterium | reverse complement strand
GGCCACCGCGGTCGTGGCCCCGTCGGCGGCGCCGACCGGGCCAAGGGTGAGGATCGCGCCCTCGAGCTCGAGCCGCGCCGAACCGCCGCGCAGCGCCGGGACGACCGGCGCCAGATCGACGACCGTGGTCACGGCCAGCACGCCGCGGACCTCCTGGGCGCGCGCCGGATCCGACGGCGTAACTGTCCGCACGTCGGACAGCAGGAGCTGTCCGGCGGCGATCGCCGCGTGGGTGCCAGGGGAGGCCAGATCCGGCGAGGTCGGGGCGTCGGCCGGGAGCCTCAGCAGCGTGGCCACCCGCCGAGAGGCCAGGTCGATCTGCGCGATCTCGAGGCGTTCGCCGGCCCGCGGCCGGAAGCTGATCTCGCGGCCGGTCAGATCGCGGACGGTGGTCTCGTCGGTGGCGACGGCGTGGGCCAGGAGCGACTGCTCGGTGAGCGTGCGGGCGCGCTCGCCCACCACGGCGCGGGCCTCGCGCAGGCGGGCCTCGATCGCGGCGGCGACCGGGGCCGCGCCGAGGCTGACCGGCGCCGGCCGCGCCAGCGTCCACGCGCACAGCGCACCGCCGGCGGCCATGGCCACCGCGCCGGTGATGACCAGCCTACTTGCCACGTGCCGCTCCGAACTTGTCGTCGAGAGGGCCGCTCGGCGCGTCGGCGTCGACGCCAACCGCCACGGTGTTGGCGCCGATCTTGATCATGAGCTCCTGCGTGATCGGCGTCTTGCTCTTCTCGCTCCACGCCCGCAGCGTGTACGCGCCGGGCGCGAGGCTCTTGAAGGTGAAGGCGCCGTCCCCGTCGGGGATGACGTAGTGGGGCGCGTCGATCACGACGATCGTCGCCGACATGTTGCTGTGGATGTTGCAGCCGAGGCGGATGATCCCTTCCCGGGTGAAGGTCACCGCGCGGGTCTCGCCCTGGCGGTAGAGCCCGAGATCGAACGGGCTCGGCTGCGAGGTCGAGAAGACGTTGTGGAAGATGGTGTCGAAGTTGGGGAAGGTCACCGTCGAGCCGGTGGGGATGAGCATCAGCTTCGGCGCGAACTGGCGCTCGCGCTGCTCCATCACGCGCTGCTTGGCGGTCCGCGCCTTCCACCTCCGTCCCTTGGGCTCGAGGGTGACCAGCGCCAGGCTGCCGCCGCGTGCGCCGCCGATGGTGAGCGTGCCGGAAAGGGATCCGCGCTCGGGCGGCTTCGGCGGCGCCTTGGTCGCCGCCGTCTCGGCGGCCTCGTCGTCGTCGGAGTTGCCGACCGCCGTCGGCTGCGCCGGTTGATCCAGCGCGACCTTCTCGATGGGCGTGTTCACCCTTGGCGGAGCGCCGTCACGAAACCGGGGCGCGATCGAGGCCAGCGCCTCGAAGCCGACCAGGAGTTCGGCGGTGGAGAAGAGGATGTCGGCGTTGTTGCGGTTGCCCAGATCGAGCGCCTGCTGGGCCTGGTCGAGGAGATCGCCGGCGCGGCGGAGCTGGACGGCGCGTTCGTGCACCGGGCCGGTGAGCTCGGGCGGCTTCGGCGCCGGCTCGAGGGCGACGGCCGGCGTCGCCGTAGCGGCGGGCGCCGCCGCACTCGCCGGCGTGGTCGAGGGGCGATGACCGCCACCGCACGCGGCGAGGATCAGGGAGGACAGCGACACGCAGACGAACGTCGACGCCCGAAGCATGGGGCCCATACGAGCGACCTCGCTCGCGAGATCACCTGGCCCGGTCGGATGGGCCGAAATGGTGCGTGCTTGACGTACATCACGCGCCCCGGGCCCTTGGTTGGTGATCATGCATACTCCAGGGATGGCCCCAGCCGCGCGAATCCGTCGGCGAGGGCGCGCCTGGGAAGCCCTGGCCGCGGCTGCGCTGGCTAACGCGGCGCTGGTGCTGGTGCTCGATCTCGTCCTGGTGGACTCCGATCGTCCGGACCGGCTGCCACGATCGGCGGCCACTGCGATCGACCCGCCGCCCGACCTGCCTGCGGGGACCGCGCCCACCGTGGCCTCCGCGGTGCGGCTGATCGGCGCGCCGCCGCCGTCGATCCTGCTCGACTCGATCCTCGGCGCCGGTGACGTGGCCTCGTGGGACGACGCCGCCGAGGTCCGGCCGCGTTCGGTCGACCTGCCGGGCGATCGCGCCGCCGATCGCGGCGGCGGCGCCGAGGGGGGCACCGCCGCGTGGACCGAGCGCCGCGATCGCGCCGACGACGCGGCCCTGCGCCAGCGGATCTGGACGTCGCCCGACGCCTATCGCACGCCACGCACCGAGGGCCCGCGCCGGGCCGCTTCGCCCGAGGCTGTCACCCGCCAGGAGCAGGCGACCTACGGCGATCGCGCGCCGCAGGAACGCGCCACCGACGGTGCGCTCGCCCCGTCGCGGGGCGACCTGACCGGGCAGGGTGGGCCTGGCCTGCCGGTGATGGCCGCGGTGACCGAGCCCGACGTGACCGCCGGCGCGCCCGGCGCCACGGTCCCCCGCCGCATCGACGGCGCCCCCCTGCCCACCGACGAAGCCGCGTACGTCGATCGGGGCGTGCGAGCCGTCGACGTCACCCGCAAGGGCGCGACCCGCGACGACCGCGCCGTGGCCGGCGCCTCGAACCAGCGCCGTGTCGATCCGTTCGACCTCACGCCGCCCCGCTCGGGCGGTGAACACGACGGCGAGGGTGTGGCCGGCGCCGCCGCGCCGGGCATGGTCGTCGACGGCTGGGGCAAGGGTGGCACCGCGGCCGCGCGCGCCGATCGTCCGGTCGGCGACGGCGACGCCTCGACCTTTGCGACCCGCCAGGATCCGTACTTCGTCGAGCTGTTTCGCCGCCTCGATCGGAACATCACGTACCCTCGCGAGCTGGCCATCGGCTTGGTCTCGGGCCGCGTCGTGGCGATCATCACCCTCCGCGCCGACGGGAGCACGAGCTCGATCGCCATCCACGCCGGCAGCGGCCACGCGGCGTTCGACGACGAGCTGTCCGGCGCGTTGCGCCGGATCGGCAAGCTGCCAGCGGTTCCGGCCGCCCTGCTCGAGGGGCGCGGCCAGCTCAGGGTGATGATTCCTTACACGTTCCGCAGCCCGATGATCCATTGAGGGGACGTTCCCGTCCCCTCTGGGGGCACAGGTCCCCGGCCATGCACCCCTGCCGCGCGCCGCGTCGCGACGGCGAAACCGCTCGCACCGCGAATCCGGGGTCGTATACTCGGGGACGGCCATGGCGCAGGTCGGCTCCAGGCGTCGCGCACACCGTCGCGAGCGACTCGCGGTGGGGGTGTCCCTCGTGGTGGCCGTGGCGGTTCACGCCGCGGCCGTCGGGGGCGCCCACGCGATCGGCGTCCTGTGGGGATGGGGCGGGCTGTCGAGCGGGATGAGCCTGGCCGAATCGAACACCAGGGCCAAGACGACGGCTGCGGCGCTGTTGCGTCCGAGCTGCGACGGCGACTCGCTGCTAGCCGCCGCGGCCCGCGTCGTCACGTGTGCCCCACCGCTTGGCGGCGATCTCGACGCATGCCTGGAAGATGTGGCCGTGCGGCTCGAGAGCGATCGCCTGCGCTGTCATGTCGACGAGTTGCCCACCGTCGCCTTCGCGCTGACGCCGATCGACGTCGCCACGCTCGAGCAGATCGATCCCGAGCCGCTGCTCGAGAGCTTGAGCGAGGAGCGGCGCGAGGAGTTCGCGCAGCAGCAGGAGGCGCAGCAGGTCGCGCTCGCGGTCGAGGCCGAGCAGCGCAAGACCATCGCGGCCAAGGAAGCCCAGGTGGTCGAGATCGCCAAGCCCACCGTCGAGCTGGCGCCCGATCAGGCCAACTTCCTGTCCGACTACGACAACAAGGTCGATCGCCAGACCGTGGCCCGCGGCTCCAACCGCGAGGACATCGTCGCGAAGTCCAAGCCGGCCGAGCTCGAGGTGAAGGACAACCCCCGCGAGGCCTCGGTGGCGCCCCACGAGCCCGACGACATCGGCACCAACCCCGACGCGCCGCGGCTGCCGGGCCTCATGCGCATGCGCCAGCCGGGCGCGACCGATCCGGCGCAGACTGCCCAGGAGGCGCACTCCAAGGGCAAGCCCGGCGGTAGCGAGGGGCCGCTCGGCGACAGCGGTCGGGTGCGGCGTGGCGACGGCATGATCTCGTCGGAGGCGCGGCGTCCGTCGGAGCAGGCCCGCGGCGACGGCGGGGCCGGCGGCGGCTCACCGTCGGCACCCGATCTGCGTCCGTCGGAGGACGTGCTCGAGCGCGCCGTCGGTGGTGGCTCGGTCGATCACCTCGACGACGTCGAGGAGGGCGACGAGACCGCGCTCAACACCAAACAGTGGGTGTTCGCCTCGTTCTTCAACCGCATGAAGCGGCGAGTGCACCAGAACTGGGATCCGGTCTCGGTCTGGCACCGCCACGATCCGACGGGCCAGGTCTACGGCTTCAAGACCCGCATCACCCGGGTGCGGGTGACCCTCACCCCGGCCGGTGAGCTGACCCGCATCATCGTGGCCAGCCCGTCGGGCGTCGACCTGCTCGACGACGAGGCGCTGCGCGCCTTTCGCGCCGCGCAGCCATTCCCCAACCCGCCGGCCGGCCTGGTCGACGCGACCGGCAACATCACGTTCGAGTTCGGCTTCCACCTGGAGATCGGCGGCGGCCGCAAGGCGTCGTGGAAGATCTTCCGTTCGCTGTGACGCGCGGTGCGCGGTGCCGCTCGGTGGTCGTGCGCTAGTGCTCGGCGGTGAGGGCGGTGTACGCCTCGGCCGACAGCAGCTCGTCGAGCTCGCTGCCGTCGGATGTCTCGATCTCGATCATCCAGGCCTGGCCGTACGGGTCGGCGTTGACCAGCTCGGGCGCGTCCTTGAGGGC
>SXJR01000545.1 GCA_005779305.1 Myxococcales bacterium | reverse complement strand
GTTCTTGGGGCTGACCTGCAGCTCGACGTAGCCCTTGCCGTTGCCGTCGGCGTCGATGGCCGCTGTGGTGGTCGGCGCGGCCTGCGGAGGGGGCGGCCCCCGGCGCGTCGGGGGGCAGCCGAGCTGGCGCAAGCAGGGTGGCGGTAGCGGCAGTGGCAGCGCCCAGGTGCTGTCGACCGAGCCCATCGAGCTCGCGCCCGCGACGCCGGCGGTACGCGCCTACAACGATCCGCCGCGGCGGCCGGCGCCGAGCTCGCCGGTCGGCGACGCCGTCGCCGCCGAGGTCGCGGCCCTGGCCGGCGCCGCCGCCTTGCCCCTGCCGATCGCCGACGGACGGCTGTACGCGGCCGCGGCCGAGATCGCCAGCGTGGTGCCGTCCGAGGGTGTGGTGCCGTACCCGCTGGTCGAGTTCGCGCTCCAGCACAACGGCATCATCGAGCCGTCGCCGCACCTGCTCGTGGTCTGGGGTGCCGCCGATCAACCCGATGTCATCGTCGAGCAGCTGCGCCCGCGTCTGATCGAGGCGCTGTCGACCGAGCCGATGGCGCGCCTCGGCGTCGGCGTCGCCACTCGCGACGGTGGCGACGTCGTGGTGGTGGCGCTGCAGACCAGCTTCGTCGAGCTGAAGCCGGTGCCGCGCCGGGTCGAGGCCGGCGCAAGCGCGCCCCTGGTGGGCCGCATCCTCGGCACCTTCCGCGATCCCGAGGTCTTCGTCACCCGCGACGACGGCGTGGTCGAGCGCCTGGCCCTGCGTGTCGGCGACGGCGGGGCCATCGCCGCCGAGCTCGCCTGCGGGACCCGCAAGGGCCGGCAGCAGGTCGAGGTCACCGCCAGCGACGCCACCGGCTCGACGGTGCTGGCCAACTTCCCGGTGTGGTGCGCGGAGTCGCCGCCCGCGCGTATCGCCGCGTCGGTGGCCCTGGCCGACACCACGCCGGTGACCTCGGTCGGGGACGCCGAGACGAGCATGCTCGAGCTGCTCAACCGAGATCGCGCCGACGCCCGCCTGGCGCCCCTCCAGCTCGACACCCGCGCCGCCGACGTGGCGCGCAACCACAGCCGTGAGATGCGCGTCACCGGTGTCGTCGGCCACGTCTCGGCGATCACCGGCACCGCCGCCGATCGCGTGCGCGTCGCCGGCATCCGCACCGGGCTCGTGCTCGAGAACATCGCCCGCGCCTACGGCGTCGGCGAGGCCCAGGCCGGCTTGCTCAACAGCCCGGGCCATCGCGCCAACCTGATGTCGCGCTCGGCCACCCACGTCGGCATCGGCATCGAGCTAGGCGAGACGGTCGCCGACCGGCGCGAGCTGTTCGTCACGCAGGTCTTCATCCGCATCCCGCCTCCCATCGATCCGGTCGTGGCTCAGGCCCGCGTGCGCGAGCAGCTACGCACCGGCGGGACCTTCCAGGACGATCCCAGCCTCGATCGGATCGCCACGGCCTACGCGACCGGGCTGGCCACCGGGATGGCGCCCGAAGAGGCGGCGCGGCGCGCGTCGCGCGAGCTCGACGGCGTCGCCCGCAAGTTCTCGCGGGTGGCGAGCATGGTCACCGCGCTCTCCGATGTCGACGCCGTCGATCCGCAGGGCTTCCTGAGCGGCGCGCCCTACACCCACGTGGGCGTCGGCGTCGCCCAGGGCGATCACAAGGACCTGGGGCCGGGCGCGCTGCACGTGGTCGTGCTGCTCGCGGTCGTGCGTTAGTTCCAATTCCGCTCAGTTAGCGGGCGCGGCAGATCGGACCGTCCACGTCCAGGTCCACGACGACGCCCACGCCCACGACGACGCCCACGCCCACGACGACGCCCACGCCACGACGACGCCCACGCCACGACGACGCCCACGCCACGACGACGCCCACGCCACGACGACGCCCACGATCGAGCGCCTCGCGTGGATGCGACAGAGCTTGGTCAGCCTCCCGTGTCGTCGAAGTTGCGCAGTCGTGGACGTGATCGTTGGACGTGGACGTGATCGTTGACGATCTCGTGGACGTCGACGTGGACCTGGACCTGGACGATCTGGATCTCCTTATCTGACTGGCATTGGCGTTAGTTCACGGCCGGCCGCCGAGGCCGGTGATCTCGACCTCGTCGGCCCAGGCGTAGAGCTCGGCGCCGGTGCCGCGGGGCAGCCGTGCGACCCGCGCCACCTTGTCGGCGGCGCTCGCGGCGGCGCCCAGCAGCCAGCCGGCCAGGCCGTCGGCGGCGATGCCGGTGGCGAGCGACACCACCTCGAGCACGGCGCGCACGTCGTCGGCGGTGGTGACGCCGGGCACCGGCGGCGGCAGGCCCGAAACCAGGAGCGTGGGGATCCACGGCTCGGCGATGACCACCGTCGTCGGTCCGATGGCGCCGTGTACGCCGCCGGCCTCGTGGATGGCCATCACCGCGCGGGCCAGGCGGCGCAGGAGGCGCAGGCCGGCGTGTGGGTCCATCGCGGCTGCCCGCTCCGCGGCTTGCTCGCCGATCGGCGCGCCCGACGGCGCCTCGAAGACCACGCTGCGCTGGGCGCGGTCGAACGAGAGCGCGCGCTGCACGAACGGCGTGCCGGAGCGGGCCAGCACCAGGATGCGAGCGATGGCGGCGTCGGCGTCGCTGCCCTCGGCGAAGCGCTCGATCACCACCGATCGATCGAGGACGCGATCGACGGCGCGGTACAGCCGCGACACCGCGGTCTGCCCGAGCGGCGTCTCGAACTGGTAGCGCCCGGTCTCCGCCGGCGCGGGATCGTCGGCGGCAAGCTCGGCGATCGAGTGCGGTCGGCTGTCGCGGCGCGGCCGCGGCAGCGCCACCGCCGGGCCCGAGCGATCCCCGAGCTGGAGATCCTCGAGCTCGCCGCGCAGCTCGGCGATCGAGCCGTGGCGCTCGCTCGGGCTCTTGCGCAGGAGCCGCTCGATGACCGGGTCCCACGTCGGGGCCACGTCAGCGGCCACCGCGCTGGGTGTCGGCGGAACCTCGCCCAGGTGCTGGGCCACGAAGTCGGGTCCGAGGAAGGGCAGGCGGCCGGTGAGCGCTTCGAACAGGGTCACGCCCAGCGCGTAGAGATCGGCGGCGATGGTGATGGGCGCGCCGGTGATCTGCTCGGGCGCCATGTACGCGAGTGATCCGATGAGTCCGCCGGTCTGGGTCTGGCCGAGATCGACCAGGTGGGCCACGCCGAAGTCGCCGAGCTTCGCCGCGCCGCGCCCGTCGAGGAAGATGTTGGCCGGCTTGACGTCGCGGTGGACCACGCCGCGGTGGTGGGCGAGCTCGAGCCCGCCCAGGAGCTCGAGCGCCAGCCGCCGCACCTGGGCGCCGCTCAGGCGGTCGCCGCTGGCCAGCCGCTGGGCCAGCGAGCCGCCGGCCAGGTACTCCATCACCAGAAAGCCGTGATCGAGCGAGACGTCGTAGACCTCGATCAGTGCCGGATGACGCAGGGCCTGGGCCAGCCGGCTCTCGCGCACGAAGCGCTCGTAGGCGGCGCCGCCGCGGGCGCCGGCGGCGAAGAACATCTTGAGCGCCACCGTGCGGCCGCTGACCTCGTCGATGGCGCGGAAGACACGGCCGGCGGCGCCGGCTCCGAGCAGCGCCACCAGCTTGTAGCGCCCGGCGATGACCTCCTTTTCGGCCGCCGGCGGCGGCGTCGCCGCGCGCGCGGTGCGAAGGAACTGGGGCAGATCGGCGGCGGTGTCGGGCGCGACCCGGCGCAGCTCGAGCAGCGTGGCGCGCGCCGCGTCGGACAGGCCCATCGCCGCCAGCGAGACCACGAGGTGACGACGGGCCTCGATGGTCACCGCGTCCGACGCCGGTGGCCGGGCCGCCTCCTGCAGGTGGCGGGCGGCGGCGTCGTGGCTACCCCGCCGGCCCAGGATGCGGCCGAGCCGCAGGTGGACCTCGGGGCGCTCCTCGCCGACGACCAGATCGAGCGCGCGTTCGAGCACCCGCGCCGCCTCGCGATCGCGGCCGGAGGTCTCGAGCAGGCGGGCGGCGTCGAGGTCGCGGTGCGCGCGCTGGAAGTGATCGATGGCGCGATCGATCTCGCCCACTCGCTCGGCCAGCTCGGCGGCCTGGCCGTGGCGGCGCTGGCGGGCGAAGACCTCGAGCGCGATGCGGGCGCCGTCGTCGGTGGCCGTCAGGGCGCGGGCCAGCTCGTCGACCAGCGGCTCGTCCTTGGCCTCGACCGCGGCGCGCAGCGCGCGGCCGGGATCGCCGGCCGCCTGCCAGGCCCGGGCGGCGGCGGTGAACTCCCAGATCCGCTCCCACAGCCCGGCGGCGCGGGCGTGGTCCCCGGCGGCGGCGGCGGCACGGGCAGCGTCGGCGTGTCGGCCGGCCGCGCTCAGCGCGTCAGGGTCGTCGTTGATCGCCACCGCGCGGAATGGTACACGGCCAGCGCCCATGAAGAACAACAGCGCCCACCGGTCCATCCTCGTCGTCGGCTCGGTCGCCCTCGACGACATCGACGGTCCCTTCGGCATGCACCGCGATCTGCTGGGAGGATCGGCCTCGTTCATCGCCCGCGCCGCGGCGTACTTCACCCGCGACGTCAGCGTGGTGGCGGTGGTCGGTGACGACTTCCCGGCCCGCCACGTCGACGAGATGACCGCGCTCGGCATCGACACCTCGGGCATCGAGCGCAAGGACGGCGAGACCTTTCACTGGGTCGGCAAGTACGCCCCCGATCTCGCCACCCGCGAGACCCTCGACACCCGCCTGGGCGTCTTCGCCACCTTCCAGCCCCGGCTCGCCGCCCGCCATCGCAAGGCCGACATGGTCTTCCTCGGCAACATCCACCCGACCTTGCAGCGCGACGTGGTCGAGCAGGCCGAGCGGCCCGTGCTGGTGGCCCTGGACACGATGAACTTCTGGATCGGCGGTCACCGCGCCGAGCTGCTGAAGACCCTGACCCGGGTCAACACGCTCCTGCTCAACGACGAGGAGGCCCGCCAGCTCGCCGAGGAGCACAACCTCTGCAAGGCCGCCGCCCGCATCCTCGAGATGGGCCCGAGCTCGGTGGTCATCAAGCGCGGCGACGCCGGCGCGCTGCTCTTCTACGAGGGTGGCGTGTTCGGGGTGCCGGCCCTGCCGCTGCCCGACGTGCGCGATCCCACCGGTGCCGGCGACAGCTTCGCCGGCGGCTTCATGGGCTACCTGGCCTACGTCGGCGACATGAAGCCGGCCACCGTCCGCACCGCCATGATCGTCGGCAGCGTCATGGCCTCCTTCGCCGTCGAGAAGTTCTCCGTCGACGGCCTGCGCGGCCTCACCCGTGACGGCATCCAGTCCCGCTTCGATCGCTTCGCCGAGCTGACCCACTTCGAGCGCGTCAAGCTCTAGCCCGACGCGCGCGGGGTGGGGTTGGCGGGTGGTGGGTTGCGAACCGGTTCACTCGACGGTGATGCCGAGACGCCGCATCCGGCGCGCCAGGGTCACCGCGTTGACCTGGAGCTCGCGCGCCGCACGCCGGATCACGCCGCGGTGGCGGTCGAGCGCGCTCTCGATCAGGCGGCGCTCGACCGCCGCGACCTGGGCGTCGAGCCCGGTCGCGGGGGAGTCGGTCCGGCCGCGCACGTCGTCGGGCCGGGTCTCGACCCGGAGGGCATCGCCCTCGGGGGTGAGCAGGATCGAGCGCTCGATCGCGTTGCGCAGCTCGCGGAGGTTGCCCGGCCACGCGTACGTGGTCAGCGCCGCCGCGAGCTCCGGATCGAGCGGCGCGGGATGGCGGCTCATCGCTTCGCACAGCGTGACGACGAAGTGGCGCGCGAGCGGGAGGATGTCGTCGGGATGCTCACGCAGGGGCGGCAGCTCGATCGGGAAGCGGTTGAGGCGGTAGAAGAAGTCGGCGCGAAACCGTTGTTCGCGGACCGCGGCGCGCAGGTCGATGTTGGAGGCGGCGATCAGTCGCACGTCGACGCGGCGGACCTTGGCGCCGCCGACCGGGCGGACCTCGCCGTGCTCCACGACGCGCAAGAGCTTGGCTTGCAGCGCCGGTGACGTGTTCTGGATCTCGTCGAGGAAGATGGTGCCGCCGTTCGCGATCTGGAACAGGCCGGGATGATCGGCGGTCGCTCCGGTGAACGCGCCGCGGACGTGACCGAAAAGCTCGCTCTCGAGCAGGGTCTCGGTGAGGGCGCCGCAGTCCTGGGCGACGAATACCGTGCGCGCTCGCCGGCTGAGCGCGTGGATCTCGCGTGCGGCCAGCTCCTTGCCCGTCCCGGTCTCACCGACGAGCAGGGCGGGGACGTCGTGGCCGGCGACGATGCGAACCAGCTCGTAGGCGCGCTGCATCCGCGCGCTGGCCCGGACGATGTGCGGGGCGTGATCCGGCGCCGACGCGCGCCCGGTCGGACGCTGGCGCAACGCGAGCCCCTCGAGGAGCATCGCGGCCCAGCCGAGCTCGACCTGCATCGCCCAGCGGTCGCAGCTGCGCGCGATGCTGTCGGCGAGCGCCTGGCCATCGACCGGAGGACGGATCACCTCGAACAGCCGGCCATCGGTCACCAGCGGCAGCAGGCGGTCGGGCTCGACCGTGGTGCACAGCGTGATCGGCGCGCGGGGCAGGTCGCCCGGCGTCCACTCGGACGCGTCGCGGGTGCGCCACACCGCGCTCAGGAACGCGCCGAGCGTCGCGGCGTCGTGCGCGAACACCAGCATCGACGCGCACGAGCGGAGGAGCTCCTCGTGCAGGTCGTCGCGGTGGTCGATGAACCCGAGATCGACCTGGGGTAAGACCGATCGCGCGAGCTCCTTCTCGCGCGGCGACGCCAACCCGACGACGACCCGGGGCCGATGATCGGCGACGAAGCGGGCCAGGGACACGCGCGTGTGCGCGCTCGCCTCGTCGAAGCGGACGCCGAGCGCGACGCGGCCGTCGGGACGGACCCGCGTGCTCCAGGCGACCCGTCCGGTTGCGCGGATCGCCTGCGCGGGGCCGAGACGCAGCTCGAGCTCGAGCTCGCTGTCGCGCCCGGGGACGCCGCGTCCGGTGACGTATCCGGTGAGCCCGACGCCGCTGACGCTGACGTTCGACGACCAGCAGCGGTCGAGGCTCGACGTGACGACGGGCGTGAAACATGGAACCCGCGGTGCGATCCTGGCCGGATCGACCCGCGGCTCCGCCGAGAAGGCGCCCCTGAGCATGGATCGATCATCGTTGGATCTGCGTCGAGAGTGAAGCTTCGTCGTCTGGGTAAGTTGATTCCGTAATGCGCCGAACCTCTCGCGGACGGGCCGCGCCTCGCTCGTCGACCGGCGTGTATGGCGCTTCACGTCAGCGCCCGTGCGAGTACAGCTCGCTCTCGTGCTTCATGCTCTCCACCCACGTCAGGCAGCGGACGATGATCGAAGCCTCGTCACCGGTGATCCCGCTGCCAGGCAGATGTCGCATGCGATCGACGTAGACGGGCCAGTCGACGAGCGCGGGATGGGCGAGCTGGATCCGCTCGAGGTCATGGCAGCGAGAGCATCGTTGCTCGGCCAGCGCGCACGCGGTGCGGATCGCCGGCGGGGTCTGGGCCAGCCGGCTCACCGGAACCAGCTCGAGCCGGTCGCGCGGGCACGCCGCGATCGACAGCAACCACGGGCAGACCGCAGCGGCGAGCAATCGGCGATGAGGCGTGCCCATTCAGTTGTTGCGCGCGCCCTCGGCGATCCAGTCGCGGATGACCGCACGATCGTCGGACGAGAAGAAGGGAGGCCCGTTGTAGGGCATGCGTGCGCCGAACGGCGGTGCCGGCGAGAGCTTCTGATAGAGGATGCTGTCGCACGGGTTGCCCGAGACCACGATCGCGGCGTTCGAGACCTGGCCACCCCGGCGCAGGGCCTCATACGAGGTCACGTTGAAGCCCGCCGTCGCGCTGGTGCCGTGGCAGCCGGTGCAACCGCCGGGCGAGCGGCCGAGCAGGGGACGCACCTGCGCCACGAAGCTGACCGTCGTCATCGGATCGCCATCCGCGCACGGACCGCTGGCTGCGCCCGCGCCGTCGGAGCCGGGCTCGATCGAGGCGTCGGGTCCGAGATCCTCCGGCTCGTTGAGCAGGCCCACGTCGGGCTCGTACACCAGATCGCAGCCGGCCGCGCCGAGCGCCAGCGCGATGATCCATCGGCACGCGGTCCGCGTCATGGTTGCCCCTCCTGGAACTGGAGCTGTTTGTTGGAGACGGTGGTGGTCACCGTGTAGCTGGCGACGGTGTCGACGTAGTACCCGCTGATCCCGCCGGTGGCGCTGCGCGCGAAGAGCTGGGGGTCGTTCATGATCCCCGACGGCGCGACGCCGCTGGCCAGGCGGACGTCGAGCTGCGTCGCCAGCGGCGTGTAGTTGAACGTCGTCGTCGGTGGTGCGGCCGGGACGCCGTACTGGAAGACCGTCTGCGCGTCGGCGTTCGCGGGTAGCGTCGGCGGCGTGCCCGACGCGACGCCCGAGAACAGGCGCGACTCCTGACCCACCGGCATGCTGCCGTTGCGCAGCGGCTGGGTGCCGCGAGGCCCGCCGAGCGGGAACAGCGTCACGCGGTAGCCGCGCCCGTACACCTCGGTGGGCTCGGTCGGGGGCATGGTGCCGCCGACCTCGAGCCTGGTGTCGGGTGGCACCACCGGCATGTTGCGCCATGTCCCGGCCGATACCGGCTCTCCGACGAGGCCGAGCTCGATCGCCTCGTTCAGGGCGTCGACGCTGGGCAGGACCTCGCCGGCGTAGCTCGCGGTGACCGGCACGTGGATGACGCGCCGGATCGGCGAGTACGAGACGTCGCCCGGGATCGAATCGATGAGGGCCAGGTGATCGGTGCGCGGGACCCAGCCGCCAGCCCCATCGCTGTCGACGAGCACGTACAGCGATGACGTCACCGCGAAGTTGCCCGCCATCGGCGCGGTGCCGAAGTTCCAGAACATCACCGTCGCCCCCGCGGCCTTGCCGGTGCTGCGGGCGAGGACGCCACCGCTGGACGCGAGGGCGCTGTCGCTGAGCCCGTCGTTGAGGCGGATCTGGATCACGAGCTCGGGGTTGTCCGCGATGCGGGCGACCGCGCTGCCGGGGGGCAGGACGTACCGCGGGCCGGCCGCGTCCGTTACGACCAGGGCGTCGACCTCGACCTGGGGCGGCGCGTCGTATCGCTCGTCGTCGACGAGCGGGGTGAGGGTGTTGCACCCTGCTCCGAGCGCCGCGGCGAGGGTGAGCACGCGAGGCGTGTTGGTGGTCATGTGGTCCTCCCGGTTCAGAATGGGCCGGCGATGCCGAGGTGTGCGGCGCTCTCGTCGGAGAAGTCGGAGAAGTCGTAGTGCTCGTAGCTGAGCTTCAGGCGCAGCGAGGACCTGAGCAGCACGGCGAGGCCGGCGGTGTGGCGCAACACCGCGCTGTCCTTGCGGAGCTCGCTACTCATCGCGACGTTGCCCCGTCGACGAAGTCCGTCCTCGCGCACGACGGCGGTGACGCGGCGGCCGAGCGGCACCTCGAGCTCGGCGTATGCGCCCTCCTTGAGGAAGATCGGGTCGTACATCCCGTCCGCGCCCGGGCCGTAACGGAAGCGCTCCTCAGGAGTCTCGGTGAGCGCCATCTCGGTGAGGCGGCGCAGGTACTCGACGCGCAGGAACACATCGCGTGTGCGCAGCACCGCATGCGCGCCGTAGATCGCGAAACGGTGCTCGTGGTCGGGATCGTAGGTTCCGCGCATCATCGAGCCCCCGAGCGCGACGCTGGTGGCGCCGGCCAGGAGCGTGATGGCGAGCTGTCCGCCGAAGGCGGGACGCGAGTTGTTGTCGATGTAGTAGCTGTCGCCCGAGCGCGATGCGCGGAAGTCGAAGTCCATCGGATCGGTGCCCGCTCGCGGCCCCCCGATCGCGTACGCGGCGTAGTCGATCTGGACGTGGTCACCGGCGAACTGGGTCCCGTTGATCTCGATCCCGTTCTCGACCCATGGCGCCGGGAGCACGCCCTGGTTCCATTCGGTCATGCGCAGCATCCGCCCCATGTCGTAGGGCAGGGGCTTGTCGCTGGTGCGGTGGTTCGCGGGATCGTGGCGCAACGGGAACTCGCCGAAGGCAGGTGAGAACCGCCCGATCCGGATGTTGAGCTGGTCGGCGACGCGGAGATCGAAGAAGGCCATGCCGACCTCGAAGCCGTGGCACGCGACGCAGACCTTGACGTTCGCGGAGATGTTGCTGCTGAAGTCCATCGCCAGCTT
Source organism: Myxococcales bacterium (assembly GCA_005779305.1). Lineage (GTDB taxonomy): Bacteria > Myxococcota_A > Polyangia > Haliangiales > Haliangiaceae > UBA2376. Next base: position 15,010 of record SXJR01000545.1, on the reverse strand, counting down.
GAGCGAGGCCTCGACGGTGGCGCCGTCGAGGCCGAGGTCGCGGCCGCGGTCCTCGGTTGGAACCGCCATGTAGTCGAGCTGGACCGAGCCCGCGAAGTTGCGGTGCAACTCGGGGCGCGTTGGTAACTCTTCCCCGACATCGTCGATCGGCCCGACGTGGTCATCGAGATCGAGCGGCGTGGGCGCCGACGCGTCCACAGATGCAGGCGCCGGTTCGGGCTCGGACGCGGGCGCCGGCGTTACCGGTTCCGTACCCGGGGGCGGCGCCGGGGGTGGCGCCGGCGGCAGATCGGTCACGCCGTTGCCAGGCTGTGGCCACGCGATGCCGATCGCCGTGAGGGGAGCGACGAGCACGAGCGCGAGCGCCGAGGTTCGTGGAGTCATGGGGATCCTCTCCTTGATTCAGTCGACCGGGTCGAACTCGATGAGCGCCGTCACCGCGACGGTTCCGACGTCGGGTGCGACGCGGGTCCGGATGCTCGCCAGCGCGTCCTCGACACATCCGGCGAGCCCCAGGGTGTCGCCGCTGATCCGGACCCTGCGCGCGGAGCGGCCCTCGTCGATCTCGAACCAGACCTTGATCGTGAGCGCCGGCGTTCGCGCGGCGCGGCGCGCGGCACCGCGATAACACCCGCGCAGCGTCGACTGCACGCGCTCGATCGCGCTGCGGAGCTCGGAGGTCGGCAACGAACCGTCGACGGACACCCGGGTCAACCGCGGCACCGCATCGAGCGTGCCCACGGTCTCGACCAGGCGGGCGCGGCGCTCGCTCGTCGCGGGCGTCGATCCTGCATCCACGACCGACCCTGACCTGGCCGGCCCGGCGTCGCGGGGCTCGGCGTCGGTGCCTGCGACCGGCTCTTCGCCGGCGGGGGCAAGCGCGGAAGGCGAGACGGTCATGGAACGGGTGTCGGCGTCGGCGCGACCTGGGACGCGCGTGACCGGTGTGCGGCTCGGTTGCACCCGAGCGCCGGGGCGCGTCGCGGTGACGGGCCGCGTGGCCGCTGATGGTGCGTCGGGCGCGCGGTGCAGCGGCGTCGGCGCGACGAGCTCGACCGGTGCCTCGGTCGTGGTCGCAGCGGTCACGACGGTCGGCGGCGCGGCGGTCACGACGGCCGGCGACGTGGCGGCCGGCCGCGGCGGCGCCAGCGCCTGCTCGACCGGCGAGGTGGTCTCGCGGAGCGTGAGGTAGCCCGCGCCGGCGACGATGGTGGCCAGGAGGGCGACGCCTTGCCAGCGGCCCCGCGGCGCCGGCGCGCGCGCCGTGGTCGGGGCGACCGTGGCTGGAATGCCGGTCGTGTCGAGGGTGTTGGCGGTGGCGCTGGTGCGCGCGTCGGCGTGCGGCGCGGGGGGCCGGATCGACGGTGGCTGGGCCAGGTGCTCGATGTCCTCGGCCGGCATCTCGCGATCCGAGGCCCGGACGAGCTGGGCCAGCCGTTCGCGACGCTCCCGGAAGTGCGCGGCCATGAGGCCGCGGATCACCTTGGTCGCGTCGAACCCGGCCGCGCGTCGCGTCATGTAGCGCGCCAGCGCGTTCGCGAACTCTCCCGCCGTCTGGTAGCGATCGTCGGGAGTCGGAGCCAGCGCCGCCATGGCGATCTCGTCGACCTCCTCCGAGCATGCGGCGCCGGCCTGTGACGGCGGCACCAACCGTGGCGCCATCACGAGGCGCAGCAGCTCGGCGTCGGAGTCGGCGTGGAACGCGGCTCGGCCGGTCAGCAACTGCCACAGCACGACGCCGAGCGAGTAGATGTCGGCGCGCTGATCGATGGGCCCGCCGCGCGCCTGCTCCGGCGACATGTACGAGAACTTGCCCTTGATGATCCCGGCGCCGGTCATCTGCACCTGCGTCGCGACCTTCGCGATGCCGAAGTCGAGCAGCTTGACCATCCCGTCGAACGAGACGAGGACGTTGGACGGACTGACGTCGCGATGCACGAGCTGGAGCGGGACGCCGTCGAGGTTGGTCAACGTGTGCGCGTACTCGAGCGCGTTGGCCAGGTCGCGCACGATCGCGAGCGCGAGCTCGCACGGAAATCTTCCGGCCGTTCCGATCACCGCGCGCGCGAACCGACCGAGGGTCTCGCCGTTGACGAACTCCATCGTCATGTACAGGCGCTCGCCGAGCTCGCCGGCGTCGAAGGTCTGGACGATGCACGGATGGTTCAGCAGCGCCGCCGTGCGGACCTCCTCGAGGAACATGTCGCGGAAGCCGGCGCAGTCGTCCTGCTCGCGCAGGAGCTTGATCGCGACGATCTTGTCGAAGCCGGCCGCTCCGCCGTGGCGGGCGACGTAGACGTCCGCCATCCCGCCGCTCGCCCACCTGGCCAGGAGCCGGTACTGCGAGCTTCGAGCGGTGGTCTCGAACCTCATCATGCGCCCGGCCAAGAGCACCTCGTGTGCCGCGCCGAAATACCCGGGACCACACGACGGCCGATCCGTGCCGAGCTTCAGCCCCGTCGCCGGGATCGGGTCCGCTCCGCCCGAGGTGCCGGGAATTGCGGCGAGATCGCGACGTGCTTCAAGGATGAAGCGTCTGCGTCAGATCCGTTGCCCACCCATCCGAGGCCGGGTCAGACGCCGGGTGGCGGCGGCGGCGATGGCCGGGGAGGCTTGGGCTGGGGCAGGTTCGGCGTGACGACGGTGGCCCACAGCCCGGCCAGGCCGGTGGCGGTCCAGATCGCGGCAGGGATGACGAGGGCGAACATGCGGGCGCGGCCGGCGAAGGTGGCGTTGGTGAACTCGTCCCAGGTCAGGTAGTGGCCATGCCATTGCACGAACTCGAAGGTGCGGCTGCCCATCAGGTTGATCATGTAGAGCGCCATCGTGAGCGGGATGAAGAACACGAGGGCGAAGCCCATCGGGCGCAGGATCAGGCCAAAGCTGTCCCAGGGGCCGGTTGGCGTCGGAAGGGTGAGCAGGGCGGCGGCGATCACCAGCGCCATGCCGAACAGGTGCCAGATCGAGAGGAAGCGCACGACGAGGTGGTGGTCGAAGCCGTCGAGGGAGACGTTGAGCAGGCTCTTGTCGAGCAGATCGCGGTCGTGCATGGTCAGCACGTACTCGCCGGGCAGGTACGGGCGGGCGTCGGTGTGAGGCAGGAGCATGCCGATCACGACCAGCACGGCACCTCCGACCACCAGCCAGCGAGCGTGCGCGTCCTTGGGGCGCATGGCGCGGACCGCGACGCCGGCGGCGGCGAGCGGATAGCCGATCCACAGGAGCCACAGCGTGCGCTCGGGCAGCGCGCACGAACGGCCCAGCGGTGCGAGCGCGAACAGGAGCACGCCGAGGCCACCGGCCACCAGCGCGCCTGCCACCGCCGGCGCAGGCAGCAGGCGCCCGAGCGGCGTGGCCAGCGCGACGCCCAGCACCGCGCACACCACCGGAAGCAAGAGCGCGAAGGTCGGCCCCTTGCCGGCCACCGACCACATCGCCTTGGCGCTGGTGAAATCGAGGTTGAGGGGCAGGATCGCGGCGACCGCGAAGAACAGCCCCCCGATCAGCGCGACCATGCGGAGATCACCGCCAGCCTCGAGGCCGAGCCAGCGCACGCCGAGGAACTTGTCGCCGAGGAGGTTGACCTCCTCACCGTCGTCGCCGCCCAGGGGCCGACCGATCTGCGCGGCTAGCTCGGCGTCCTCGAAGTCGGCGCCGCACGACTTGCAGCGGCGCGCGTCGCGCGCGTTCTCGCGATCGCAGATCGGACAGGTGATCGAGGTCGCGGCGGCCATCGACGCTTCGCGATCAGGACGCGCCGCCGGCCGCCGCCGCGTCCTCGGCCTCGGGATCGGGCGCGTGAGCGGCGAAGAACTCGGCGATCAGCTTGTCGTCGTACTCGTCGGCAAAGCGGCCCACGCCCGAGATCATGACCGCGAGCTCGTGCGCGTCCATGCCCTTGCGCGAGCGCCCGGCGTGCAGGACGACCCAGCCGTCGGGCTGGATCGCGAACGCCGCCATGCCACCCATGTAGGCGTTGTGCTCGAGCAGGCGCTTGTAGAAGAGGTCGGTCCTCTCGGCCGGCGGCTGCCGGAACAGTGGTGCGATCGCGACGATGGCCTGGCCGGCGACGCCGACCATCACGAAGGCCGACCCCCACTGCATGCGGTAGAGACCGTTGTCCATCGGCTCGGCCTTGGAGCGCAGGCCAGCCTGGGTGAGGAGCTCGTCGAGCCCTGTGAAGTCCGACATGCGCGGACTATAGACCCTCGTCCGGCGCCATGGTTCGATGCGGCCGTGGCATTCGACGGGAGCGCGCGCAGCCTGTGGGCCTGGGGCACGGTCGACCGTTTTCCCGACGAGGCGGCGCGGCGGCGCCTGGCCGGCATGGCCCGCATGCTCACCGGCGGCGCCGAGGCCGCGCTCTTGCCACTGCCGCGCGACGACGACGCCCGCGTCCCGCCGGCGCGGGTCTCGCCGCCGCCGGCGCTGGCAGCGCTGGCCTCGACCGATCCGCACGATCGCGCGCTCCACGCCCACGGCCGGGCCTACCCCGACCTGGTGCGCGGCTTCCGCGGCGACTTCGCGGCCGCGCCCGATCTGGTGCTGCGGCCGGCCAGCGCCGACGCCGTGGCCGCCTGCCTCGACTGGTGCGCCGGCGCCCGGGTGGCGTGTGTACCCTACGGTGGCGGCACCAGCGTCGTCGGTGGCGTCGAGGTCGCAGCCGATCGCCGCGGCGACTTCGCCGGCGTGGCCTGCCTCGATCTCGAGCGGCTCGACGGCCTGCGCGAGGTCGACCTGGTCTCGCTGGCGGTGCGAGCCGGCGCCGGCACGCGCGGGCCCGCGCTCGAGCGCGCGCTCGCCGAGCACGGCCTGACCCTGCGCCACTACCCGCAGTCGTTCGAGCACTCGACGCTGGGCGGTTGGATCGCCACCCGCGCCGGCGGTCACTTCGCGACCGGGCCGACCCATATCGACGACTTCGTCGAGGCCATCACCGCGGTCACGCCACGCGGCGTGGTGGCGACGCGACGCCTGCCGGCGTCGGGCGCGGGGCCGGCGCCGGAGCGGCTGTGGATCGGCTCGGAGGGCGCGCTCGGCGTCATCACCGAGGCGTGGATGCGAGTGCAGAAGAAGCCGCGCTTCCGGGCGGCCGCGTCGGTGAAGTTCAGGAAGACGCTCGACGGAGCGACGGCCGCGCGCGCGCTGGCGCAATCCGGGTTGCGACCCGCCAACTGCCGGCTGCTCGATCCAGCCGAGTGCCTGCTGCACCAGGTGGCGCTCGATGGCACGGCGGTGCTGCTGGTCGGCTTCGAGTCGGTCGATCACGACCAGGGGCCCGCGCTGGCCCGCGCGCTCGAGCTGTGCCGGGATCACGGCGGCGTGGTCGCGAGCGGTCCGACGGTGAGCGACGACGGTGACGGCGCCGCTGCCCTCGGCGGTGGCGCGGGCGAGGCGGCGACGTGGAAGAAGGCCTTCGTCGACGCGCCCTATCTACAGTCGGCCCTGGTCTCGATCGGCGTGATGGCCGACACCTTCGAGACCTCCTGCACGTGGGACCGGTTCGAGACCTTCCACGCCGCGGTCACGGCGGCCGCGCAGGACGCCCTCAAGCGTACGGTCGGGGGCGGCCTGGTGTCGTGTCGCTTCACCCATGTCTATCCCGACGGGCCGGCGCCGTACTACACGTTCATCGGCCCGGCCCGCGTCGGCGACGAGCTCGCCGTCTGGCGCGAGGTAAAGGCCGCCGTCTCCGAGGCGCGCCACGTCAACGGCGGCACCATCACTCATCACCCCGCCGTCGGGCGCACCCACCGACCCTGGTACGATCGCGAGCGACCGGCTCTCTTCGGCGACGTCCTGCGCGCCGCCAAGCGCGAGCTCGATCCGGCCGGCGTGCTGAACCCCGGCGTCCTCGTCGATTGAGGGACCCACGTCCACGTCCACGCTCACGCTCCCTCCTCGACCGCGTCAGTAGGGCGGCGCGCCCGGGCCGGCTGGGGCCGTGGGATAGGCGGGAGCCGGTGGCGCCGCCGCCGGGGGCGTGTCACGCCGGCCCAGCGGGATCGTCAGCGTCACCGCCACGCTCGGGCCGTATTGCGCCGGCTTGCCCTGCACGACCTGATAGAGCGTCGCGCCGGCCCGGAAGCCGCCGCCCAGCTCCATGTCGCCGCCGACCGAGAGCACGGTGTTGAACGAGCCCTCCTCGACCTCGTCCTCGAAGTCGACCCCGATCTCGGTGCCCTTCTGCTTGATGGTCGGGTGGTTGCGGAAGGTCAGGCCGCCCCACGCGTTGAACTTGCCGGTCGAGTAGGTCGGGATCACGCCGACGGCGAGCTGCGACACCGAGGCGCGGCCCTCTTCCATGAAGGTCCAGTTCACGCCGCCGCAGTTCTGCACGCAGGTCTCGTACTCGACGTACGGCACGCTCCAGAAGATCAGTTCGCTATCGATGCCGACGTGCCACTTCGGGTTGCCGGTCGGGATCATGCCGGTGAGCGTGAAGCCGTAGCCGCGGGTGTTGCCGCTCTCGACCGGCGGCTGGGTGTCGTCGATCGGCTTGGCGCCGGCGTCGAAGCCCTCGGCGTAGATGAGGCCGAGCGCGACCTTCTGGCCGACGCGCACGCGCATCGCGCCCTCGGCCTGCGTGCCTGGCACCTCGACCGCGGCCTCGTCGTCGGTCGAGCCGAGCGTGCTGTGGGCGAGGCTCGAGGCGCCGATCGAGATCTCGGCCGGCGTCTCCATGGGCGCGCCGCTGCGCAGGGTCGGCGTCATGTGCGGCACCAGCGCGGCGCGGTTCACGCGGTTGACGTTGCAGGCTGAGGCGGCGGCCAGCCCGAGGCACAGGGTGGGGAACAGGACCAGACGCGTCGACGTGCTCATCGCAACCTCCTGGATCTTCGCCTGCTCCGGGGAGCAACTGGCGGACCACTCCGCGTCGTCCGCGATCCAACCAGTTGCGCGGGACTTGGTGAACGCCGCTTCCCCGAGGTGCGGCAATGGTGTCACGGCCTCGGCCCCGGGTGTCGGAAACCCACCACCTCGCGTCGACGCTCAGGCCTCGGGTGGCGCGACCTCGCGCGGCGGCGGCGGCCGGGTCGCGGTCAGGTCGACTTGACCTGCGATCACGGCCACCCGCGCGGCCAGGCGCAAGAGCACCACGCCCTGGCGCAACGCGAACAGCGCCAGGGCACCGGACAGGCCCATCATCGCCCGTCCCTGGGCGATCCACGCGAAGCCGATCGAAACCGTCGCGAAGAACAGCCAGTAGACCAGCACGTGCAAGAGCGCCACCGGCCGCCGAAACATGAAGCCGGTAGCGCGGAAGGCGGCCCGCATCGCGCCCAGCGACTCGTGCGACGGCCGGCGCAACACCAGCTCGGCACGGGCGTGATCGATGATGGTCGAGACGAACACGTGGGCCAGGGCCGCCGGCAGGAGCCCGACCACGAGCGGCACCACCAGCTCGCGCATGGTCAGCGCGTGCTCGATCTTCGACGCCGCGTGTTCGACGCCCAGGATCAAGATGAACAGCACCGGCAGGTGGTAGAAGGCGCTGATCAGCGCCAGCCGCGCGAACACCAGGAAGTGGGTCGCGCCGCCGGCGCCGAAGCAGCGGGCGGTGTCGGCGCGCCCGCGCGGCCGCTCGGTGAACACCGCGAGCACGCCGCCGGCCAAGAACCAGCTCACCATGATCCACGCCAGCACGGCGCCGATCGCCACCCAGCGCACGGCCGCGATCACCGGGCCCGAGTCACGCAACACCTCGAGCAGCGCCACCAGTTCGCCGTCGACGGCCTCGTCGAAGAGCGGCCGGTGGGCGAAGGCCTCGGCCAGGATCTGCACGATGATCATGCCCGCGCCCCACGCCACCAGCACGTGGACGACGAACAGCGCCAGCAGCATGCCGGTGTAGAGCGAGACCGCGCGTACGCCGCCGCGCACGAGGTCGCGGATGCCGGGCGGGCTCACGGTGCCACGCCCTGCATGAGGCCCTGGGTCCAGAACACCACCCGCGCGCTGGCCCGCCACGACGCGCGGGTGTCGGGCGTCAGCCGGACGTGGTCGTCGAGCGGGTTCGACGACAGGAGCACGTCGCCATCGGGGTCGACCCACACCTCGACCAGGGGCGAGCTGCGTTCGAGAGTGAAGCGGTGCCAGCGGCTGCCGTCGCGGGCGTCCCAGCGCTCGCGCTGATGACTTCCGTCGGCGAAGCGCATCTCGACGTCCACCGGCACGGGTACGATCCCGGTGTTGGCGACCACGACGTCGCAGCGCCAGCCGCCGCGCTTGCCGTCGCCGCCGCTCACCAGCTTGCGGCTGGCGCCCTCGCCAAAGACGCCGCGGGGCTCGTGGACCGGCTGGCACTCGGCCGAGCGCACGGTGAAATCTACGCCGCCGGGCTGGAAGAAGGCCGGCGCCCAGAACCAGCGCAGGTCCTCGCCCAGGCTGGCTTCGAGCGCTGCGACCAGGTCGCCGCCGCTCGGGTGTTTGAAGGCCCAGGTCTGGGCGTAGTGCTTCATGGCGGCAGCGAAGCGATCGCTGCCGACCACCTTCTCGAGCGTGCGCATCGCCGCGCTGGTCTTGTGGTACGTGGCCGCGGCGTAGCCCTCGAAGTCGACGAAGGCGTAGGCGGCGGTGGCGATCGCGCTCGGCACGCGATCGAAGCTCTGGTCGAGGGCCCGGCGCAGGTGGTAGGCGTCGCCGGTCCAGCCCATCCACGACATCGCGCTGGCCTTCTCGCCGTACATGCGCATCATCACTTGCGCGTCGGCCCACTCGTTGACGCCCTCGTCGAGGTACGCCTCCTCGAACTCGTTGGAGGCGAGGATGCCCTGGAACCAGTTGTGGCCGACCTCGTGGATGGTCACGTACTCGGGCACGTGGATGCCATCGCGCATGAACACGTGATCGCCGGCGGTGGTGACCAGCGTCGGGTACTCCATGCCGGCGGCGCCGCCGGCCTCGGGCGGCGGATCGATGACGGTGAGGACCGACCACGGGTAGGGCACGAACAGCTCGCTGAAGTGCTCGACCGCGCCGATCGCGGCGGCCAGGTGGCGGCGGGCGAAGGCGCGCTGGCGAGCGCGGTGGACCACGCGCACCAGCACGGTGCCGTCGCCGACCTTGGCGGTGCCGGTCAACACCTCCATGTACGGATCGATCATCCACGCGAAGTCGTGCACGTCCTCGGCGCGATAGCTGAGCAGCCGGGTCCCGTCGTCGTTGTCGCGGGCACCGGCCAGCACGCCGGTGGCGGCGACCACGTGGGTCTGGGGCACGGTGAGGTTGACGTCGTACACGCCGAAGTCGGCGAAGAACTCGGTGTTGACGTGGAACGGCGGGCAGTGCCAGGTCTCGAAGCCGGGCGAGCCGACGCGCACCCCGACCTTGGGGAACCACTGCGCCACCATCGCGAAGGCGCCCTGGTAGCCGGTGCGCGCGAACACCCTGGGCAGCTGGGCCGTGAAGGTCATGCCGACCTCGACGGTGGCACCGGGTGCGACCGCCTCGGGGAGCGGAACCTCGAGCACGGTCTCGTCGGGGCCCACGTGGCGGGCCTTGGCCCGCAGCTCGAGCGCGCCGATCCGGATCGACGGCACCTCGATCCATCCCCACGCGCGTTCGTCGGCCCGCTCGCCGCGGTGGCGGCCGCCCGACGAGCGCATGAACAGGGACGACTCGTTCTTGAAGCCGTTGAGGTAGAGGTGGAAGGGTAGGGTCTCGACCGAGCTCTGGCCGCCGTTGGTCCAGGTCAGGACCTGTGTGGCCTCGATCTTGTGGGTGGCGGCGTCGTAGCGCGCCTCGATACGGTAGCTGGCCAGGCGCTCGGGCCTGGGCTCGGCGGTGCGGCGGGCCGGCAGGTTGTCGAGGGCGGGCAGCGGCTGCTTGCGCGGCGGGCCGAGCGAGGCGTCGCACGCAGCCGCGCCCAGGGCGAGCGCAGCGCAGAGAACTAACCGCAGCGCTCGCCTGTATCGACCCGCCTCGCTTGGTCCTGCACCCGGGGGCTTCGTTGTTTCTCCGGTGCTCGGGTCACGGGCACCAGCCCGCTCCCCTCCGCTCCTCGAAACGCCTCGCCCGCGGGAGCATGCCCGACGCGATCCGGGATCGATCCAGACGAGCGCAGCGGTTACGCGCATGTGGCCGACGGCATACCGCGTCGACCCCGTGGGCGGCAACCCTTGCGCCCTTGCGCCGGCACCCGGTTCGGGCGACGGTCGGGCCATGTCCGACGACGCCTTGAAGAAGGTCGGTCAGTATCTCGAGCGCTTCGCCCACGAGCGCGATCTGGCGTTGCCGCCGCTGGGCGCCGACGGTGTGGCTCGCATCCAGCGCGGCTCGGCGGTGGTGAGCCTGCACGTGCTCGCCGAGCAGGGGATCATCTTGTTCCTGGCCCGCGTCGCCGATGCGCCGGGCGAGCACGACGCCGATCGCATGCGGCAGCTCCTGACCGCGTCGTTCACGGCCACCGGCGACGCCGCCTTCGCGCTCCACCCCGAGAGCGGCGAGGTGTACCTGCGCATCCTCCGCTCGGTGGACGGCCTCGATTACGAGGAGCTCGAGGATCTCCTGCACACGATCGCCACCGTGGCCGATCACTGGGACGATCTTCTCAAGGGCGCGTGAGCGACGTCGCCCGGATCGGAGCCGCGATCGAAGGCTGGCTCGCCGACGCCGAGGCCACCGCGGCCGCGGGCGAGGCGCTGGGTCGCCTGGTCGAGGGCGGCGACGTGATCGCGTTGATCGGTGATCTGGGCGCCGGCAAGACCTGCTTCACCGGCGGGCTGGCGGTGGGCGCCGGCGTGGGCGCCGAGGAGGTCGCGAGCCCGACCTTCGCGCTGGTCAACGAGTACCGCGGCGGGCGGGTGGTCGTGCTACACGCCGACCTGTACCGGATCGAGCAGGCGCGCGAGCTCGACGAGATCGGGTGGGACGACGTGATCGGGCGCGCCGACGCGGTGGTGGTCGTGGAGTGGGCCGACAAGTTCGAGCGCCGGTTGCCGCGCGATGTGCTGCGGGTGGAGCTGGCGCACGGGGATCGGGAGGCGGCAGACGGGAGGCGGATGACGGTGACGGCGGGCGGGGAGCGGTCGCAGCGACTGCTCGACCGGTGGCGCGCGGTCAGCGGCCTGGCGAGCGATTAGCGAGCGTTCAAGAATGACTCAGGTGTTTGGGGTCACTGGTGACGCGCGGGGTCTGTCGGGCCGGGGCGAACGAGTGCAGCGCCCTCAGCTTCCTACGGCTTCCCAGGGCAGGCGGAGGCGAGGATGAGCGCGTCGCCGTCGTCGACCCAGGTCGTGCGCAGCGGCCTGGCGGCGGACAGCGTGCGCACGCGGTCGCGGACGATCCGGCCGCGTTTGCCGGGGGCGGCCACCACGTGGTGCTCGGGATAGCGTGAGACGAACGCCGGCGAGAAACGCGCGTTCTGACAGCCGGCGCCGTCGACGGTGACGGTGAGCACGCCGGTCTGGCGCGGGGTGACGACGGTGTTGTCGAAGAGGAAGTTGCCGAGCGAGTAGGCGATGAGCGCGCCCTTGTAGCGCTCGATGCCCTGGAGCACGTGGGGATGGCTGCCGATCACCAGATCGGCGCCGGCGTCGACGAAGGCGTGGGCGGCGTCGATCTGCCACTTCGACGGCGCGTCGGCGTACTCGATGCCCCAGTGCACCACCACCATCACCAGATCGTGATCGGCGCTGGCGGCGGTGACGAGCGGTGTGACCGCCCTGGCCAGATCGCGCGGCATGGCGTGAGGCAGGAGCGGCTCGCCCTCGCGCTGGTCGCCGTTGCGCACCGTGCTCACCGCGATGGCGCCGATGCGGCGGCCGCGCGCGGTCAGGGTCTCCACCCGCAGCGCCGGCTCGGTGCGGGCGGCCCCGATCACCGTGAGCCCCGCGCTCGCGCAGTGCCCGGGGGTCTCGGCCACGCCGGCCGTGCGCAGATCGTAGTGGTGATTGTTGGCGAGCGACACCACGTCGACGCCGGCGGCGGCCAGCGTGGCCAGTCGATCGGGCGTGGCGACGAAGCGCATGCGTGTGCCCCACGCGCTGGTTGGCGGTGGTTCGGCCATCACCGGCGTCTCGAGGTTGACCAGCGCCAGGTCGGCGGCCTGGAGCAGCGGCGCCACGGTGTCGAACGGTGGATGCTTCTCGGCCTCGATCGGCGAGAAGCCGCCTTCGATGAAGCGTCCGAACATCACGTCTCCGCCGAACGCGAACGTGATGGTCTCGGGCGCGATCGCGGCGTCTCCGGATGCGCTCCGGCAGGCTGCCACAGCGACGAAGATCATGAGACTCGCGACGCGTCGCACCGAGGCGCGAAGTTCTCACAGATCGCGGGGTTGGAGCCAGGTGGCAACTACTGTCGCCACACCTGTCGGCGATAGCGGCACCTCGACTTGCCGGTGCGCGCGTCCAACTCCGCGACGCGGCGCGGCTCGAGCGTGGCACGGACCATGCTCGAGGCGCGCGCACATACCATGACTTCCCGCATCGCTACCCTGTTCGCCATCGCCCTGGCCGCCCCGCTCGCGGCCGCCTGCACCGACACCGTCGAGGACGAGTTCGCCTCCGAGGACGACGTCGTCGACGTCGACGACAGCAAGTCGGACATCGCCGGTGGCACCTACACCTTCTTCACCATCGAGCGCGATCTGCGCCGCTGCGCCTCGCCCTACTGCGGCGGCTACTGGATCGATCGCGTCAACGCGTCGACCACCAAGTGCCACGACGGCCGCTTCCAGGAGCGCTGCTACGTCGCGACGGCGGACTTCGACCGCCTCGGCCTCGGCGAGGCCGCGCTTGACCCGGTCCTCTCCGGCATGGACGGCTCGGGCCTGCAGAAGGTCCTCGTGCGCGGCACCATCGCCCGCAAGACCTGGAGCGGCGTCGGCGTGTTCGGCGAGTTCCGTCCCACCGAGGCGTGGGTCGGCCAGGGCCCCAACGCTCCCGACGGTCCGTTCGCCATGGTCGAGGAGACCGGCGTGCGCTGCATCACCACCCCGTGCCCCTACTTCCGCGAGAAGAAGCTGAACAGCTCGGCCACCGCCAGCCTCGCCGAGATCGGCTGGGAGGCGTCGGGCGCGAGCGAGGACGCGATCGCCAAGGCCCACGGCCAGATCTTCACCAACAACGTGGTCATCGCCGGTGACCGCTACAGCGTCCGCGGCCCGGGCGGCCGTGGCAACGCCCGCACCGCCACCCAGTTCTACTTCCGCGCGGTCGACGCCAAGACCTGCTTCGTCGGCGGCTGCTCGGGTCAGATCTGCAGCGAGAACGAGGGCGCGATCTCGACCTGCGAGTTCCGTCCCGAGTACGCGTGCTACCGCGACGCCACCTGCGAGCCGCAGGCCGACGGCGAGTGCGGCTGGACCGAGACCGAGGAGCTGACCTCCTGCCTCCTCAACCCGCCCGGCACCAACTGAGCCGAGCTGATCGTCACATCCAGGACGGCGCGCTGGCGACAGCGCGCCGTTCGCGTTTTCGGCCGCGGTTGCGTCCCTCAGCGCCGGCGCAGGCCGTGGAGGCCGAGCTCGAAGCGATGAGCTCCGGTGGCCAGACAGAGCGCGGATTCGAGCGAGCGGGTGGCGGTGATCTCGACCAGCCAGCCCTTGTCGGGGTGGTTCAGGAACCGGACCGTGCCGGTGCAGGTGAGCGGCGGCTTGTCGGGCAGGTCGGGATCGACGCCCTGGTAGGCGATGCGGATCTTGCCCCCGCGGTGGAAGCGGCCGCCGCCGATCCGTAGCGCCTCCAGGCTCGTCGACGTGCCGACCGGGTCGCGTTCGGTCGTGCGGGCGAGCACCTCGTCGACGCCATCGCCGTCGAGGTCGTACAGCTCGTAGGTCGCCTCGTGGAGCGGCCCGGGATGGAGCGAGGCGTCGGTGAGGGCGCCGCACGACGGCTGCAGCACGAACAGCGCCGAGGCGGTGGCGCCGGCATCGGTCGCGCTGGCCTCGATGAGCCAGCCAGCGCCGCCGAAGTGTCCGGGCAGGCAACGCGGCGTGATCTCGGCCTGCTGGCTCAGCCCCCAGCGCTCGCGCAGGTGGGTGGCGAGCGCTCGCTCGCTCGGACACGCCACCAGCGCGTCGTGGGCCACGACGCCGCACTGCAGGACGTCGGCGCGATCGGGCGGACATGCGGCGAGCAGGGCCAGCAGGCCTCCGCTCACGAGCACAGGCGCGCGCGCCATTGCAGTTGATCGTAGCCGATCGACGATCAGCGTGCGACCGCGCGGGCCGTGAACGCGCGGGTGACGTAGGGCACGGCGATCTCGGAGACGTCGGCGGTGAGCGCGTCGATCGCGGCCAGCACCCGCGGCAGTCGCGCCGGGCCCGCGGTCTCGGTCAGGTGGTTGTGGCTGCGCCACAGGCCGCGGAAGCGGTCGCGGCCCATGGCCACGACGTGGTGGACCTCGTCGGTGACGACGTCCTCGAAGCAGCCCCCCACGAGCAGCGTCGCCGTCCAGTCGTGGTCGCGGTAGCGCTCGTCGAACTCGGGTGCCTCACCGCGGATGACGTCCATCACCGCGCGCAGCATCGCGCTGTCGTGATCGCGACGGTCGTTCCACAGGCAGGTGAAGCAGGCGCCGGGCGCGAGGATGCGGTGCAGCTCGGGTAGCGCGCGGGCCGGATCGGCCCAGTGGAAGGCCTGGGCCGCTGTCGCCCAGCGCATCGACCCGGTCTCGAGCCCGGTGTCCTCGAAGGTGCCTGGGTACCAGCGCACCTGCGGCATGTTCGGCGCCTGCCCGCGCATGGCCTCGCTCGGTTCGACCGCGTGCACGGTCAGCTCGCGGCGCGCCAGCTCGCGCGTGAAGATGCCGGTGCCGGCGCCGAGGTCGGCGACGTGATCGCCACCGGCGACGTCCGCCCGATCGAGCAGGAGATCGACCAGCTCGTCGGGATACCCCGGCCGGGCCGCATAGGCCCTTGCCTGCGGGGCGAAGTCGCCGAGCGCCATCAGCGGCCCTTGGTCGGCCGCCGCTTCGGTCCGCGCGCGCGATCGGCGTGCGGCATTGGCGGCAGCCCGGTGTGCTGGGTGAGCGCGGCGCCCTTGCGCGGGCCGCGGGCGTCGCG
>SXJR01000544.1 GCA_005779305.1 Myxococcales bacterium | reverse complement strand
GTGGAGCTGTGGGGGATCGAACCCCAGACCTCTAGAGTGCGATTCTAGCGCTCTCCCAGCTGAGCTACAGCCCCGAGTTGTCAGGCGTCCTGGCGACGCAGGCGGGTTAGGTACCAGCCGGGGTCGGGGCTGTCAAGGAGCGGAAGATGTGGCGGAATGCGGCCGGACGGCCTCGCTCGGGACGGCCGCAAGGGCAGACCGGAGGTGAGGCGTGGGCGTTGGAGGAGAGATGCGGATCCAAGGGTTCATGCTGGCTGGTGTCCTGACGGCGCTGGGAGCGACCGATGCGTGGGGGCGTCCGCCGCCGCCGGATGACGATCCGCAGATCGCAGAGGACGAACGGCCGGCGGTGGAGTGGTCGACGTGGGTCCGGGTTGCGTACGGGGCGGCGCCGGCGCCGACGGAGGCGAGGCCGAGGGTGACGAGTCCGGTCGGGGATCCGGATACGAGGGATCAGGGCTGGGAGGTGGCGGGTGGGGCTGATCTGACGCTGGGGATCGCGAAGGGCGGGGACCTGCGGATCGGGCCGTGGATCGAGGCACGGACGTCGAGCGATGCGGTGGCGGGCGCGGAGATCATGCTGACGGGGTCGCCGAAGAAGCTCGACATGTTCTGGTATGCGGGCGAGGGCGTGTTGATCGCACGGGTGGGTGGTAACCGCGAGCTCCGGACGGGCGCGGTGTCGTACGGGTACCGGGCGCCGTGGGACCTGTACGGTTCACGGGCGTCGAAGAAGCACTACATGATCGGTGTGCGGTTGGTCGCATCGTGGACGCGCGCGGTCGACGACCCGCGGTTGTGGTCGGCCACGTTGGGCGTGGAGACGGAGCCGGTGGGGGCGCTGCGGTACCTGCTCGGGATCCGGTCCTGGTACTGACGCGAAGTCGAGATACATGGAGACGCGCCAGCCTGTACAATGACGAGATGCGTGGTCTTCGAGAGGTCCTTTCGCTGGTCGTGGTGTGTGCAGCGTGTGGCGGCGGAGGTGGCGCTGACGACAGCGGGGACGCGGGCATCGATGCGCCGGCGGGACCGGGATCGTCGGAGGTGTTCGACACGACGGTGGTGCGGCGGTTCGAGCTGACGATGACGCCGGAGGCGTGGAACACGCTCGAGGCCGATCCGCGCGCCGAGACGTACGTGCCGGCCGACCTGCGTTACGGCGACTTCGCGCTCGGCAACATCGCAGTGCGCTACAAGGGCGGCATCGGATCGCTGGCGACGTGTTTCGACCAGAGCGGCAATCGCACGTGCCCCAAGCTGTCGATGAAGCTGAAGTTCGACGAGTACGTGCAGGGGCAGCGCTTCGCCGGGCTCAAGCGGCTCAACTTCCACCACATGAACCGCGACCCGTCGATGATGAAGGACCGCCTCGGCTACGGGCTGTTCCGGGCCGCCGGCGTGCCGGCCCCGCGGGCGGCGCACGCGCGGCTCATCATCAACGGCATGGACCTGGGCGTGTACGCGTTGATCGAGGAGATCGACGGCGAGTTCGTCGAGGATCACTTCCGCGACCTCGACGGCTCGGGCGAGGGCAACCTCTACAAGGAGGTGTGGCCGGTCTACAACGTGGCGCAGCCGTACCTCAACGCGCTCGAGACCAACGAGGATCAGAATCCGTCGGTCGATCGCATGGTCCGGTTCGCCGCCGCGATGCAGGCGGCCAACGCCTCGACGTTCCGCGCCGTGCTCGGTCAGTGGACGGACGTGCCGACGGTGGTCAGCTACCTGGCGGTCGATCGGCTCATCGACAGCTGGGACGGCATCGTGGGCTGGTACTGCAACCAGCAGGGCGCGTGCATCAACCACAACTACTTCTGGTACGAGCAGGTCGGCAGCGATCGGATGTGGCTCATCCCGTGGGATCTCGACAACACCATGATGGTCCCGAGCCCGATCCGCACCGCGTACAACATGCCGGACTGGAACGCATCGCCCAGCGACTGCACGCTGCGCATGGTCTTCCTCGGCTTCTACGGCCGGCCTCCGGCGTGCGACCGCATCATCGGGCTCATGGCGCAGGTGCTGTGGGCCGACTACCAGGCCCGGACCACCGAGCTGCTCGCCGGCCCGGCCTCGGCGGCGGCGCTCGAGGCCGAGATCGTGCAAATGGAGGCGCTGCTCATGCCCGAGGTGATGACCGACACCAAGGGTCCAGGGATCACGGCCTGGCGCCAGGGCGTCGCCGACCTGCGGGCCGACATCCCGGTGCTGCGGGCCCGCGTCACGCCGTGAGATGACGCGGTGACGCCGCGTCCGAGCCGCCGCGCGCAGGCCGAGAAGGTCGAGGGCATCGTCTTCGACTGCCTGCTCGTCGCCGCGGTGGTGATGGTGAGCAGCGACGAGGTCCAGGCCTGGCTGCTGGTGCACCCACGCGAGCTCTACTACGGCGTGTCGGCGCTGCACGTCATCACCGTGCCGGCGATCTTGATCGCGGTGGTGTCCGGCTACGGTCGCAGCGAGGAGGCGATGCGCCAGCCCGGCATCGGCGTCATCGGCTGGGCGGTCGCGCTGTTCCTGGGCTGTAGCTTCATCGTGCCCGGCGTGCTCGGCCTCGCGGTCGATTCGCAGCTCTGGGTGCTGATGGCAACGGTGTTCGGACCGTTCGTGGGGATCGGGGTGGGCATGTTCGCGCTGGTGCTGGCCGAGAAGCGGGGATGGATCGCGCCGGCGCGGGTGGGAGAGCAGAAGGCGTGGTGGAAGGTGCAGCTGCTCGCGCTCCTGGCCTGGGGCTACCTCCTGTGGATGGAGACGCTGATGCTGGTGGCCGCCGCCAAAGGCGGGCCGCTGGCCGAGGTCGGGCTGCCGCTGGGCGTCCTGGTCGACTACGTGCCCGTGCGGGTGATGCTCTATCACGTGCGCGAGGCGTCGAGATGGGAGATCGCGACCATCGTCGCCAGCACCCTGCACCTGATCGTCCGCATCAGCACCGCGTGATCGCGTACGCTCCCCGCGTGAGCACCACGCGGACGTACCGGACCTGTCCCTTGTGCGAGGCGACGTGCGGGCTGGCCATCGACCTCGGCGGCGACGACGGGCGCGAGGTGCGCGGGGTGCGAGGCGACGAGGCCGACCCGTTCTCGCGCGGGTATCTGTGCCCCAAGGCCTACGGGCTCAAGGCCCTGCACGAGGATCCCGATCGCCTGCGCATGCCGCTGGTGCGCGGCACGGATGGCGAGCTACACGAGGCGAGCTGGGACGACGCGTTCGCGGTGACGCTCGAGCGACTCGGCGCGATCAAGGCCAAGCACGGCGCCGACGCGATCGCCGTGTACCTGGGCAACCCGTCGGCGCACAGCCTCGACGCCATGATCTACGGCCAGGTGTTCCTGCGCACGCTGGGCTCGAAACAGCGCTACAGCGCCAGCTCGGCTGACCAGCTGCCCAAGATGGTGACGGCGGCGCTGATGTTCGGCGGCGCACTCACCATCCCGGTGCCCGATCTCGATCGCACGCAGCACCTGCTCGTGCTCGGCGCCAATCCGCTGGCGTCGAACGGCAGCCTGACGACGGCGCCCGACGTGTCGGGCCGACTCGACCAGCTCCGCGCCCGCGGCGGCACCATCGTCGTCGTCGATCCGCGGCGCACCGAGTCCGCCGAGCGAGCCGACGAGCACGTCGCGATCCGGCCCGGCGGTGACGCGGCCTTCTTGCTCGCCATCGTGCACGTGCTGTTCGCCGAGGGGCTGGTCCGGCTCGGCGCGTGCGAAGGCCGGGTCCGCGGCCTCGACGAGGTGAAGGCGATCGCCGCCCGCTTCGCGCCCGAGCGGGTCGCGGCCCGCACCGGCATCGACGCCGCCATCATCCGGCGGCTGGCGCGCGCCCACGCCGCGGCGCCGGCGGCGGCGTGTTACGGGCGCATCGGTACCACCTGCCAGGAGTTCGGCACGCTGGCGAGCTGGGCCGTCGACCTGGTCAACGTGCTCACCGGCAACCTCGACCGCGCCGGTGGTGCCATGTTCACCACGCCGGCGGCGATGACCGGGCGCAACCGCAAGCGCAGCGACGCGCGCTTCGGCCGGTTCGTCAGCAAGGTGAAGGGCCTGCCCGAGATGTTCGGCGAGCTGCCGGTGGCCGCGCTGGCCGACGAGATCGAGTCGAGCGACGAGGCGCGGCCGCGCGCGATCGTGACGATCGCCGGCAACCCGCTGGTGTCGGCGCCGGGCGCCGGACGAATGGCGCGGGCCTTCGCGGCGCTGGAATTCCGGGTCGCGGTCGATCCGTACGTCAACGCCACCACCCGGCTGGCCGACGTGATCCTGCCGCCGCCGTCGCCGCTCGAGCGCTCACACTACGACGTCGCGCTCTACCAGCTCGCGGTGCGCAACGTGGCGCGCTACTCGGCGCCGACGTTCGCGCCGACGCCGGGCCGGCCGGCGGAGTGGGAGATCCTCTTGACCCTGGCCAAGGGCATGATGGGCATGGCGGCGGCGCCGCTGGCGATGGCCGACGACTTCGCGGTACGCGAGCTGGTGGCCCGCGAGCTGGCCGATCTGACCGAGGCCGGTACGCCGGCGCCGGTCGACGCGGCCGGCGCGCTGGCGGCGCTCGGCGCCCGCCGCGGTCCCGCCCGCGTGGTCGACGCGCTCTTGCGCCTCGGCCCGTACGGCGACGGGTTCGGCGCGCGACCGGGCGGGCTCACGCTCGACGTGCTCGAGCGCGACCATCCCCATGGCATCGATCTCGGTGCCCTCGAGCCGCGCCTGCCTGGATTACTGCGCACCGGCGACGGGCTCGTCGACCTGGCCCCGGCGCTGGTGGTCGATGACCTGCCGCGGCTCGAGGCCGCGCTCGACGTGGCGCCGCCCGACCTGGTGCTGGTCGGCCGGCGCGACCTGCGCAGCAACACCTCCTGGATGCACAACCTCACGCCGCTCATCAAGGGCCCGGACCGCTGCACGCTCCGCGTCCACCCCACCGACGCCGCGCGGCTCGGGCTCGCCGACGGCGGCAGCGCCCGCGTCACCAGCCGGGCCGGCGAGGTGGTGGCGCCGGTCGAGGTCTCGGACGAGCTGCGGCCGGGCGTGGTGTCGCTGCCCCACGGCTTCGGTCACGACCTGCCCGGCGTGCGGATGGGCGTCGCCCGCGCCCACGCCGGCGTCAACGTGAACCTGGTGTCGGACGAGGCCTTCGTCGACGTGCCCAGCGGCAACGCCGCCTTCAACGGCGTGCCGGTGACCATCGTTCCTTCCTGACCGGACTCACGGTCCGGACGGGTTCGCAGGGTCCCACCCACGAGCTCCATCTGTCGGTGCTCGACACGGGATTCACAGGCCGAGCGTTGCGATCCGCAACGTCACCCTGGCGTCCCTCTCGCGATCCCGATGAGTTGCAGGTGCCCGCTCAGGGCACGCTTGATGCTTGTTCACGGGTTCGATGCGCACGCTGGCCACCATCGCCGTAGCCATGGCCGCCTGCTCGACGGCGCACGTCTCGAGCGGGATCGACGGTGCCGAGTCCGCCGACGCTGCCACGGCGACCGATGCGGTGGCGACTCCCGATGCGGCGACCGATGCGGCCGCAGCCACGGACGCGGCCACCGCCACCGCCGACGCGCCGCCCTGCCCCATCTCCGCCAACCCTGCGCCCACGCTCGACGGCGTCGGTGACCTCGCCGACTACGTCACCTCGCAGCGCCTCACCCCGGGCGCCACCATGGCCGCGACCGACGAGGTCGCCGTCACGTGGGACGCGACGTACCTCTACGTCACGGTCACCAGCGAGGCTTTCCTCGATGCGTCGAAGCCGCTCCACGTCTACGTCGAGAGCGCGGACACGCTCGGGGCCTCGGCGCCTACCACCGGCAAGGAGTACGGCGGGCGTACACCGCAGCTGCCGTTCTCGCCCAGCCACCTGATCGCGGTCCGCCGCACCAACGACTTCGGCAACGGCCCCTACGACGGCGTCTACAGTCCGGCCGGCGCGGCGCCGTGGGCCACGAGGACGCTGGACCTGGTGCCCGGCACCAGCGTGTACGCTTCGTCCGACAACCGGACACTCTCGGTGCGCACGCCCTGGACAGCGCTCGGCTCCTGTCCGCTGGCGCTGCGCCTCGCCCTGCACGTGGTCAACGGTGCCGCCGGCAACGAGTGGAAGGACCTCGTGCCCATCGGCCACACGCCGTGGCTGACCGGCGGCGGCGCCTACTACGAGCTGTCGCTCACCGGGTCACCGTCGGTGACCGGCTGGACGCTGCGCTGAGACCCGCGAAGACCGCTCAGAACCCGACGGTGAGGCTCATGCTGCCGCCGCCGAGCCAGTCGCGCACCACGGCCGAGTCGGCGATGCCCATCTCGGGTCCGCAGGTGGGCCGGAGCAGCGCGGGACCGGCCTCGACGGTGGCCATCAGCCCGACCGCGCTGGCACCGTGGCGCCACCAGCGGTAACCCAGGCCGAGGCCACCGAAGGCGCCCTGCTCGCCGCACACGATCGAGTGCATGGCCCGCACCTGCACCAGCATGGTGGGACCGTCGGCGCTCGAGCCGCGGGCGAGCACCAGCACGCCCGCCCGCACCTGCAGGTTGATGAAGCCGCTGCCGAGGGCGACGAACGGCCGCAGGTTGCCGCGCTCGCGGGCCCGGCCGAGGCTGACCGTCATCAGGCTCGGGAGCTGGTGGTCGTCGCCGCGGCGGATGGCCAGCGGCTCGACGTCGACGAACCAGCTGCCGGCGTGGGCCGGCGCCGGCGCGGTGACGACGGCCGCGGCGGCGGTGGCGGCGAGGACGGCGACGTACGAGCGGGCGGCGGAGCGGACGGCAGCGAGGCGCACGGGCTCGACAGGTGCGAGCGACGTGCCGCCGGAAGTGCCCGCGACGGTTGGCCGTGTGATCGATGCCGCCGAGCGAATCCAGACACCGCTGTCGTGGTCCGGGCGCGAGTTCGAGCCGGACTCAGGTGATACAAGAGATCCGTGCACCCCGATCCCGCGCTGCTCGAGGCCGACCTCGACCGCCTGGGCGACGCCCTGGCGACGGCGGCACGCGAGCTGTCCGGAGAGCGGACGGTCGAGCTCTTGCGCGGGTTGCGCGACGACGCCGCCGCGCTGCGCCGCGGCGAGCTGACCGGCGGCCGGGCCGCGCTCGCGGCCCGGATCGCGGCGCTCGACGTCGACGATCTCGAGGACGTCACCCGCGCCTTCACCCACTGGTGCCACCTGCTCAACACCGCCGAGGAGCAGCAACGCATCCGCGCCTTGCGCGGCCGCGACAGCGACGCCGACGGGGTGGCCGCGGCGGTGCGCGCCATGCGCGACGCCGGCATGACCGCCGACGATGCGGCCGCGTTCTTCGACCGCGCCTTGGTGATGCCGGTGCTGACCGCGCACCCCACCGAATCGCGACGCCGCTCGGTGCTCGATCACCTGAGCGCCATCGCCGAGTTGCTCGACCTGCTCGAACGTCCACTTGGCGGCCCGGCCCGGCGCGACGCCGACGCCGACGTGATCGCCGAGGTGCTGGCGCTGCTCGGCACCGAGGAGTCGCGCGCGCGCAAGCCGACGCCGCACGACGAGCTCGAGGCCACGATCGAGGTCTTCCGCCGCACGCTGTTCGAGGTCACCGCTGACGTCTACGACGATCTCGACGACGCCCTGGCCGAGACCTGGCCCGAGCGGAGCTGGCGGGTGCCTGCGTTCTTCCGCTGGGGCACGTGGGTGGGCGGCGATCGCGACGGCAATCCCAACGTGACCGCCCACGTCACCCGCGCCGTCTTCGAGCGTCAGCGCACGGTCGCACTGGAGCGCCACCTCGCCGACGTCGCCGCCCTGGGCCGGGCGCTGTCGGTGTCGGCCCGGCGCGCGGCGCCATCGCAGCCCAACGGCCCTTCGACGTCGCTCACCAACGGCATCGAGGAGCTGGCCCGCAGCCTGGTCCGCGATCGCGAGCGCATGCCCGAGGTCGCGGCCCGGGCCATGCCGCGGGCGCCCCACGAGCCGTGGCGCGAGAAGCTCTGGTACGTGGCCGCGCGCCTGCGCGCTACCCTCACCCGCGGCGACGACGGCTACATCGACGCCGCCGGCTACCTGCGCGACCTCACGCTGCTCGAGCGCGCGCTCGACGGCGCAGGCTTTGGCCGGCTGGCCCGCGGGCTGGTCCGTCGCTGCCAGCGCCGGGTCGAGGTCTTCGGCTTCCACCTCGCCACCGTCGATATCCGCCAGCACTCGGACGTGCACGAGCGCGTGGTCGACGAGCTGCTCGCCGCCGGCGGCCGCCCCGGCTACGCCGCGTTCGACGAGGAATCCAAGGTCCGCGTGCTGACCGAGCTGCTGTCCCGGCCGGTCCAGCCCGAATGGGATCGCACCGCCCGCAGCGAGACCACGCAGGATCTGCTCGGCACGCTCGACATGGTCGGCCGCGCCTGCCGCGAGCTCGGCGAGCGCGCCTGCGAGCGCTACATCGTCAGCTTCACCAGCCAGCTCTCGGATCTGCTCGAGGTGGTGTTCCTGACCCGCGCCGCTGGCCTCGCCCCCGGCGAGCTGCGACCGGTGCCGCTGCTCGAACAGCTCGAGGATCTCGAGCGCGGCGGCGAGCTGGCCCGCGCCATGCTCGCCCATCCGGTGGTGCGCGACGAGCTGGGCGGCGAGCTCGAGGTGATGATCGGTTACTCCGACTCGGGCAAGCAGGTCGGGTACGTCGCGTCGGCGGTGGCGCTGCGTCGCGCCCAGATCGACCTGGCGGCGGTTGCGCGCGCGGCCGGCGTCGAGCTCACGGTGGTCCACGGTCGCGGCGGCGCCATCGGCCGCGGCGGCGGACCGGCCGGCGAGGCCATCCGCGCCCAGCCGATCGCGGCGCTACGCGGCCGCGTCCGCGTCACCGAGCAGGGCGAGACCATCAACGCGCGCTACAGCCGCCCCGAGATCGCCCACCGCGATCTGGAGCTGACGCTGGGCGCGGTGCTGCGCGCCGCCGCCGACGAACGGACCACCACCGAGCCGGCACTCGACGGCGCGCTCGATGCCACCGCGGCCTCGGCGTACGCCGCCTACCGGCGGCTGACCAGCGACCAAGATCGCCTGGCTCGCTACACGCTGGCGGCGACGCCGATCCAGCAGGTCGGCAAGCTGCCCATCGGCTCGCGGCCGGCGTCACGCAAGGCCGGCTTCACCCTCACCGACCTGCGCGCCATCCCGTGGGTGTTCTCGTGGAACCAGAGCCGACACGGCGTTCCGGGCTGGTTCGGGCTGGGCAGCGCGCTCGAGGGGCTGGCCGAGGAGGTCGGCGCCGACGCGGTGCCGACGCTGGTCATGCAGACTCGCTTCCTGCGCGCGCTGGTGCACAACGGCGAGATGGCGCTGGTACGCGCCGACATCGACGTGGCCCGCGAGTACGCCTCCCTCGCTGACCCCGAGGACCGCGCGGTGTTCGCGATCATCGAGGAAGAACACACACGCACCCGGGCCGCGCTGGCGCGCCTGGCCGGGCTCGATCAGAGCCTCGCCGATCGCCCGCACCTGGCGGCGTCGGTGCGGCGGCGCAACCCGTACATCGACGTGCTCTCGCACGCCCAGGTCGAGCTCCTGCGCCGCCTGCGCGCCGCCGAGCAGCGCGGCGCCGACGCCGGCGAGCGCGAGCGCCTGTCCGCCGCGATCTTCACGACCATCAGCGGCATCGCGGCTGGGCTGCAGACCGCCGGTTAGCGAACCGCCGTCGCGGCGGCAGTGACGCAGCGACGGAGCCAGGGTTCACCGCGGGCGGCGTCGGCGCGGGCGGGATCGGGAACCAGGGTGAGCGGGCCGAGCAGGTTGGCGCGCGCGCGCAGGGCGCGGCTGGCATGGCCGATGACGACGACCGGATTGCGGTAGCCGGCGGTGCGGATGATGGCCAACAGCGTCACCGCGTCGGCGCCGTCGAAGGGATCGCTGAGCACCAGCAAGTCGGGCTTGCCGACGAGCTGTTCGAACAGGCCGATCCGGCTCGACGCGCACTGCTGGCGGATCGAGAACGAGCGCAGGCCGAGCACCATCAGCTCGCGCAGGCGCGGGGGCGTGATCGCCACGACGGCGATCAGCGGCGTCGGGCGCAGGAGCGGGGTACGCGGCGTGGTCGAGCGTGACGTGGGTCGCGCCGGATCGCGCGGATCGGTGCGGAGGGCGTCGCGGCGCCACGGTGAGGTGCTCATGCCAGGTGGGTCTTGCAGCGCGCGGGCCACGGCCGCGCGCGCTGCAGATCCTCGATCCTTGGTGGGCCGGCGGCCAGGATGTGCCATCGAGGCAAGACCGGCCGCTCGGCCTTGCCAGCGCGACGTCGGCTCGGGGCGGGCGCGCCGGACCTACCAGCCGACGCCGAGATCGATCGACGCGAAGGGCTGGACCTCGTCGCGGGGGAGGAGCAGGTTGGGCGCACCGGCGAAGTAACCGACGCCGCCGGTGAACGTGCCCACCGCCTCGAGCTTCTTGCCGAGCGGGACCGTCCACTGCGCGCTCATCATCACCTCGGGCCCGGCGACCGAGACCGGATCGAGGTCGTCGGGATCGCCGAACTCGAAGCCGAGCTTGTCGTCGCCGACCGAGAGCTCGGCGAAGCCGCCGCCGAGTCGGAGCCCGCCGCGCCCGCGCCGGGTCGAGCGATCGAACACCTCCCACGACACCCGCACGTGCATCATCTCGGGACCGTCGCTCTGGTGCCATAGATCGGCACCGGTGCCACAGCTCTCGACGTTGAGATCCGCCCAGATCCGGACCTCGGCGCATACCGTCGGCATGCCGTTGCGATCGGTCGACGCCTGGCCGACGCGCAGGTTCACGCGGTAGGGCGCGTGAGGCGTTTGCTCGACGTCGCCGTCTCCGTCGGCCGGAGGTTCGGCATGGGCGACACCCGCGAGGGTCGCCGAGCCGAGAGCCCCAAGGGCGAGGGCGAGGGTGACGCGCACCAACACGCCGCAACCTTAGCAGCCCAGGACGCGTTGATCAGAACGGAATATCGTCGTCGGGACCGCCGCCACCGTACCCGCCGCCACCACCGCCACCGCCGGGACCGGGTCCGAAGTCGGGCTCAGGAGGAGGCGGCCCCTCGTCGCCACCACCGCGCCGTCCGCCGCCGCCACCACCGCCGCCGCCGCCACCTTCGCGTCCGCCCGACAGGAACTGGACGTCATTGGCGATGATCTCGGTGATGTACTTCTTCTGGCCTTCCTTGTCGTCGTAGGTGCGGGTCTGGATACGACCCTCGATGAACACCTGACGACCCTTGGCCAGATACTTGGCGCAGATCTCGGCGGTCTTGCCCCACACCACGATGCGGTGCCACTCGGTGCGCTCCTGGCGCTGACCGTTCTTGTCCTTCCAGCTCTCGCTGGTGGCGAGACGGAGTTCACACACGCCTGCGCCGCTCGGTGTGTAGCGCATGTCCGGATCCGCTCCGAGGTGTCCGATGAGGATGACTTTGTTCACGCCGGAGGCCATGGATTCTCCTTACGGAACGGGCTGTAGCACGTTCCTATGACAGGTCTCACGTGGTTTCGACGGGAGCGCGTTCCTGTTGTACAAACACGGCCGATGTACCAGCAGTTGCGCGTCGCCGTCGTGATCCCCGCGTTCAACGAGGAGGCTGCCGTCGGTGCGGCCGTCGCCGCGGTGCCCGACTTCGTCGACCAGGTGATCGTCGTCGACGACGCATCGGGCGACGACACCGCCGCGGTCGCCGCCACCGCGGGCGAGACGCGCGGCGACGCCGACGTCATCACCCACGCCCACAACCGCGGCGTCGGGGCGGCGATCGTCACCGGCTACCGGCGCGCGCTCGAGCTCGGCTGCGACGTGGTCGCGGTGATGGCCGGCGACGGCCAGATGGATCCCGCCGATCTACCGTCGGTGATCGGGCCCATCGCCGACGGCAGCGCCGACTACGTCAAGGGCAACCGCTTCCTCCATCCCGAAGTGTGGCGGGCGATGCCGCCGGCACGCATCGTCGGCAACCTGGTGCTGTCGGCGGCGACGCGGGTGACCTCGGGCTATCGCCACGTCTTCGACTCGCAGTGCGGCTACACCGCGATCAGCGCGGCCGCGCTCCTGGCGCTCGATCTCGACTCGGTGTTCCCGCGCTACGGCTATCCCAATGACCTCTTGTCGCGCCTGCACGTGGCGGGGCAGCGCGTCGTCGACGTGCCGGTGCGGCCGGTCTACGGGCCGGCGTGGAAGAGCGGCATCAACCTCGGCACCGCCTTCCATCCCATCCCGTGGGTCCTCTTGCGCTCGTGGAGCTCGCGGCTGGCCAGCGAAGCGCGCGCGCGCTGGAGAGCCTGATGGCGTCGATGGCGACGCGACCGGGGCGGATCGGCGTCGTCGCCACCTCTTACCCGCGCTGGCCCGGCGACGGCGCCGGCGGCTTCGTCGAGGGGCACGTGCGGTATCTGCGCGGGTGTGGCGCCGAGGTCGAGGTCGTGGCGGCCGGGCACAGCTTGCCCGCGCCAAGTGGGCTGTTCTTCGACGGCGGCGCGCCCGAGGCGATCGAATCGGCGCTGACCGCGGCGCAGCCGATGACGCTGGTGCGCGCGCTCGGGTTCTCGGCGGACATGGTCGCGACGGTCGTGCGGCGCGTGCGGCGCTGGGATGCGATCGCCGCCCACTGGCTGGTGCCGTCTGCGGTGGCGGCGGCGCTGGCACCGCGGCGCGTGCCGATGCTGGCGATCGCGCATGGCGGCGACGTGCACCTGCTGGCGCGGATGCGCTTGCTGGCGCCGGTGATGGCGCTGCTGGTCGCGCGCGATGCGCGGCTCGTGTTCGTCTCCGACGAGCTGCGGCGGCGGGCGATGGATGCGCTGCCGCGGTGGCTCGGCGAGCGCGTGATGGCGCGGTCGATCGTCCAGCCGATGGGCGTCGACGACGTGCGGACCGCGGCGATCGTCGAGACGCGGGCTGCTGCGGCGGCGGCGACGGAGCCGGCTGCGGCCGCGACCATCGTCGTGCTGGCGCGACTGGTGCCGGTGAAGGGCGTGGAGACGGCGATCGCGGCGATGCGCCACCTGCCGGCCTCGGCGCGGCTGGTGATCGCGGGTGATGGGCCCGAGCGTTCGGCGCTGGCGGCGCTCGCGGCACCGCTCGGGGATCGCGTGCAGTTTCTCGGCTGGATCGACGGAGATGCGCGCGATGCGCTGCTCGCCAGCGCGGATGTCGTGGTGGTGCCGTCGGCGCCCGTGGGCCCGAATGCACGGAGCGAGGGCATGCCGATGGCGGCTCTCGAGGCCCTCGCTGCCGGTGTGCCGCTGGTGGCGTCGGCGTCGGGTGGGTTGCGAGAGCTGGGGCGACATGGCGCGCTACTGGTGAGCCCGCGGGATGAGCGTGCGCTCGCGCGCTCGGTGGAATGCGCTCTTCGAAACGGGCTCGCTCACGCTCGCCCGGCTCAGGACGACCGGCCCACACAGCACGACCGGCACCAGGCCCAGCACCCGGGCCAACCCATCCGGACCCAGCTCGGGTGGAACCGCGTCGGCTCGGTGCTCGATCGGCACTGGCGGCGCGAACCGGGTTACGCACCTGCGCCTTTCGATGCGCAACCGAACGAGACTCATTGGTCGAGCCGCCCGGCCGATTCGGTCGACTCTGTGAGTCATTCCGGAGATTTGTCCATCAGACCCGACTGGTAGAACTTGGACACATGGGAGGCACCGTCGCGGCACGGATGCTGCTCTCTCGGGCGGCGCTCATGGAAGTTCGCTACGAGATCTCGGTCGTGGTGCCGTTTGCCGACGACGAAGAGGCGATCGGAACCGCCATTCAGCGGATCGCCGAGCACCTGAGGAATCTCGATCGCCCATTCGAGATTCTCGCGGTGGACGAGGACTCCTGCGACAACTCGCACGCCGTGCTCGCGCTGCTGCGCGCGCAGGTGCCCGAGCTGCGCGTCGTCCACGCCCCCGGCCGCGGCCGCGGCACCGACGCCGGCGCCTCGCGCGCCCAGGGCCGCGTCCTGTGGATCATCGATCCCGACGTCGCGCTGGGCACGCTCGCGCCCGCCGGTCCCGCCGTCGACCTCGTCACCGCCGGCACCGTCGACGCGGTGGTCGTGCACGGGCACTTCATCATCGCCAATCGCGTGCGTGCGCTGCCGTCGATCGCCGGTCTGCGCGGCAGCCGCGACGCCCGCCGCCGCCGCCTCGCCCGTCGGCTGGCCGCCCACGGCCTGCGCCTCGACGTGCAGATGATCGGCGCCGCGCCGCCGCCTCGTGCCCGTCTGTTCGGGCTACTGGCGCCCCGCCGCGCGGGCGCGCCGTCCCCGCGCGCGAGCTGATTCTCGCCGGTCGCCGGCTCGATCGAGCCCCCGCTGCTATAGTCGGCGCACATGGATGCGCTCACCATCGCCGGCGCGATCCTGGGCCTCGGGCTCCTGATCGTCGTCCACGAGGCCGGCCACTTCGTCGTCGCGCGTCTGTGCGGCATGCGCGTCGAGCGCTTCTCGATCGGCTTCGGTCCTGGCGTGCTGCGCTGGCGCTCGAAGGGCGGAACGCTGTTCCAGATCGCGCCCATCCCGTTCGGCGGCTTCGTCGAGATCAAGGGCATGGCCATCGCCGAGGACGTCGACCCCGACGACAAGGCCGCGTACCCCAACCGGCCGGTGTGGCAGCGCATCGCCACCATCTTCGCCGGCCCCGGCACCAACTACCTGACCGCGGTGGTGCTGGCGTTCGTGCTCTTCAACTGTGCCGGCGTCGAGCACTACACCCGCTACTACGGCGTCGCCAATCTCCACAAGGACTTCGACGCGGCCAAGAAGCTCAAGCCCGGCGATCGCCTGCTCGCCATCAACGACCAGCCCCTCTACTACCGTGGCCCCGACGGCAAGAAGACCGAGATGTGCGTCGCGACCGCCAAGATCGGCGACGGCATCGCCCGGCTGTCGATCCTGCGCGACGGCAAGCCGATGACGGTCGAGGTCCAGACCAAGTTCGACGACCTGAAGGGCCTGAGCGAGAAGGAGAGGAACGACCCCAGCGTGCCGGCGGTGTGCCGCGGCCCGCGCTGGCGGCTTGGCATCGAGGGCTGGCAGATCCAGACCGATCGCGTCGAGGTCGGCCTCTTCACCGCCGCCGGCCACGCCGTGGCCTACCCGGTGGAGACGACCATCAGCTACTTCTCCGGCATCATCAAGGTCATCCAGGGCACCGAGAAGGCCGAGGTCAAGGGGCCGGTCGGGATGACCACGTTCATCAAGCAGGCGATCGAGGAGGGCTGGATCACCGCGCTCAAGCTCCTCATGCTGCTCAACGTCCTGCTCGCGATCATGAACCTGTTCCCGCTCCCCGGCCTCGACGGCGGCCGGCTGGCGTTCCTCGGCTACGAGCTGGTGACGCGGCGGCGCGCCAACCCCAAGGTCGAGACCACCGTTCACATGGTCGGCATCCTCATCCTCATGGTCGTGCTCGTGCTGGTGACCGTGAAGGAGTGCCG
This sequence comes from Myxococcales bacterium, assembly GCA_005779305.1. Lineage (GTDB taxonomy): Bacteria > Myxococcota_A > Polyangia > Haliangiales > Haliangiaceae > UBA2376. The sequence continues at coordinate 17,307 of SXJR01000544.1, read as the reverse complement.
GGCGATGTTCTAGGCGCCGGAACAGGCGTCATGGCGCAGCTCGCCGCCGACTTCCTCGATCGCATCCCCACCGATCCCGGCGTCTACCTGATGAAGGACGCGGGCGGGAAGGTGATCTACGTGGGCAAGGCGGTGAACCTGCGCGCCCGCGTGCGCCAGTACTTCCGCCCCGGCGGGGACGAGCGCTTCTTCGTCGCCGCCGGCTTCCTCGGCAAGGTGCTGGCCGACGTCGAGACGGTGGTGGTCACCGACGAGAAGGAGGCGCTCCTTCTCGAGAACCATCTGATCAAGCGGCACCAGCCGAAGTTCAACGTCAAGCTGCGCGACGACAAGCAGTACCTGGTGCTGCGGGTGATCCCGCCCGACCTCGCCGCGGACGCGGCCCCGGCCCGGCGCTTCCCGCGGGTGCAGGTGGCGCGCAACATCAAGGACGACGGCTCGCGCTACTTCGGGCCCTACCACTCGGCGACGTCGTGCCGCGAGACCCTGCGCGTGCTCAACCGCCACTTCCAGCTCCGCACCTGCACCGATCACGTGCTCGAGCACCGCGGCCGGGTCTGCCTGCAGTACCAGATCCAGCGCTGCCCGGGACCGTGCGCCTTGCCGATTTCACCGACGACGTACGCCGAGCAGGTCGAGGACGTGATCCTGTTCCTCGAGGGCAAGGACAAGGTGCTGCTGTCGCGCCTGCGCGAGCGCATGGCGACGCGCGCCACCGCCGAGGAGTACGAGGTCGCCGCCCGGCTGCGCGACTCGATCGCCGCGGTCGAGCGCACGGTGTCGCGCCAGCACGTCGTGCAGGAAGACTTCGTCGATCAGGACGTGTTCGGTGTGCACCGCGAGGGCGACGCCGCCGAGCTGGCGGTGCTCTTCGTGCGCGCCGGCAAGCTGGTCGGCAAGCGCAGCTTCGCCCAGAAGGACCAGGAGCTGTCCGACGCCGATCTGGTCTCGGCCTTCGTGCAGCAGTATTACGCGACCGGCACCTACATCCCCGACGAGGTGGTGGTGCCGGTGGAGATCACCGACGACGCCGTGCTCGCCGAGTGGCTGGGCGTGGCGCGAGGCAAGAAGGTGAAGCTGGTGTGGCCGCAGCGGGGCACGCGGGTGCGCCTGCTCGAGCTGGCGGTCAAGAACGCCGAGACCGCGATGGTGTCGCGGCGCGACAAGGGCGCCGACGTCGAGGCCGCGCTGGGCAAGCTGCAGACGCGGCTGGGGCTGCGCCGCCTGCCCCAGCGCATCGAATGCTTCGACATCGCCCACGTGCAGGGCACTGACACCGTGGCCTCGATGGTCACGTTCGTCGACGGCACGCCGGCGCGCTCGCTGTACCGCACGTTCAAGATCAAGACCTCGACCAACGACGACTTTGCCTCGATGTACGAGGTGCTGTCGCGCCGCTTCAAGCGCGCCGTCAACCCGCGCAGCGACGACTCGGCGTGGGCCGCGCCCGACCTGCTCGTGATCGACGGCGGCAAGGGCCAGCTCGGCATGGCCATCGCGGCCCTCACCGATCTCGGCATCGTGCTCGATCGCGAGGACTCGATCGACGTCATCGCCCTGGCCAAGGAGCGCGAGCTCGCCGCCGGCGACGCGCCCGATCGCGTCTACCTGCGCGGCGTCAAGGAACCGGTCGCCCTGCGCGCCAACACCGCTGAGCTCTTCCTCCTCGCCCGCCTGCGCGACGAGGCCCACCGCTTCGCCAACACCTTCCACCGCGATCGCCGCAGCAAGTCCACCCTCCGCTCCGCGCTCGATGACATCCCCGGCATCGGCGCCACCCGCCGCCGCGCCCTCCTCAGACACTTCGGCTCGATCGCCGCCATCGCCGCCGCCACCATCGACGATCTCGCCCGCGCGCCGGGAATGACGAAGAAGGTCGCCGAGGCCGTGAAGGCATCGCTAGGGGGCCAGGCTCCTGGGTCGTGACTCGTCGAGAAGACGAAGCAACTCGGCCAGGCCGCGGACCGAGCGGTCGAAGCTCACGGACTCGCCGTGGACCCCACCCACCACGATCGCGACCAGCCCGGCGTCGTCGTGCACCGGGCGCACCTCGGTGACCTGGTCCCAGAGCAGCTCGAGCACGCCATCGGCGGTGCTGACCCGCAGGCCGCCGTCGCACAACTCGATGATGCCGCTGGGCGCACGCCGCGTCGCCGGCAACGACGGCGCGCGGCCCGACGACGGCAGCACCAGGTCGCCCGGCCCGATCGGCGACCAGCGCGCCGCGGCGTTGGCGCTGCCCAGGTAGCGCGTGCGGCGGCCGATCGCAAAGCGATGGCGGACCTCGCCCAAGGGCGATCGGCCGGCATCGCGGTAGGTCACGGCGCGTCGACGGTCAGCTGGGGCAGCTCGGACAGGTTCGGCACCAGGATGATCTCGATGCGGCGGTTGAGCTCCTTGTTGGGCTCGCTGTCGTTGGCCGCGACCGGATCCTGATCGGCGTAGCCGGCGGCGGCGACGCTCGACGGCGGCATGCCCTGCGAGAGCATGAACTCGAGCACCGAGACCGCACGCGCCGTCGACAGCACCCAGTTGTTGGGGAACTTGCGGGTCTTGATCGGAACGTTGTCGGTGTGGCCGGCGATGAGGAAGCGGCGGTCCTTGAACTCGAGCAACACCTTCACCACGTCGCCGAGCGCGGTCTGGCCGGCGCTCGACAGCTCCGACGCGCCGCTGGCGAACAGGATCGAGGACGGCAGCTTCACCACCATCTGGCCGTTGCGAAAGCCGATCTGCAGCTTGCCGCTGTCGACCAGGGCCCGGAACTTCGACTGCAGATCGCGGTACGCGGCCAGGCGCTTCTCCTGGGCGTCGCGCTGGCGGCGCAGCTCGTCGAGCTCGGCCTGGGTGGCCTCCTTCTCGCCGCGCACGCGGGTCAGCTCCTCGTCCTTGGTCTTGGTCGTCGAATCGAGGTCTCCGCGCAGGGCGTTGATCGCCGCGTCGAGCTCGTCGAGCTTCTTCTTGCGCGCCGCCTCCTCCTCCTGGAGCTTGGCGATGCGCCCCTCGAGCTCGGCGATGTGATCGAGCGCCTTCTGGTGGGTGGACTTCTTGACCAGGCAGCCCGAGAGGGCGAGCGCCGCGGTCATGACCACGGCGAACACGACGTGCTTCATGGCCTGTTGATACCATCGGGACGGGCCCAGATCGCCGGGTCCGGCCGATCCGGTTGCCTGGCTCCCGCGTACCATCCCCCCATGGGACAGCCGCAGCCGCAGTCGCAGCCGCCACCCGGGTCGATGGGCCTGCCGTTCTTCGGCGAGATCTTCAAGTTCCTGAAGGACCCGTTCACCTTCCAGGCCGACCGCACCCGGCAGCACGGACTGGTCTGGAAGACCCGCTTCCTCGGCAACACCGTGGTCTTCTTCAACGGACCCAAGGGCTTCTCCTTCTTCATGGATCCGGAGAACTTCACCCGCGAGAACGGCTCGCCGCCCCACCTGCGCGAGCTGCTCCACCCCGACGCGGTGCCGTTCCTCGACGGTGACCGCCACCGCGCCCGCAAGCGTTTGCTGCTGGCCGCGTTCACCGCCGAGGCCCTGGCCACCTACGTGCCGGCGCTCGAGCAGCTGGTCACGCGCTACGTGACCGCCTGGAGCAAGGGCGGCGAGCTGCGTCTGAACGGCCAGCTCAACCAGCTCGCCTTCGATCTGGCCAACGTGCTCTTCGCCGCCGCCGACCCGAACACCTCCGACCAGGCCACCGCCGCCGACTTCGACATCATGGTCCGCGGGCTGTTCGCGCCGCCGGTGAAGCTGCCGTTCACCGCCTATGGCAAGGCCCTCAAGGCGCGCGATCGGCTGCGCGCGTACATCAAGGACGCGGCCGCCACCAAGGGTGGCGCCGGCGTGGCCCTGGGTGTGCTCAAGTCCGCGCGCGGCCCCAAGGGCGAGGCGCTGTCGACCGCCGAGCTCGAGATCGAGCTCCTCCACTTCTTCTCGGCGGCGCACGCCGGCATTGCCGCCGTGCTGGCGTGGCTGATCGTCGTCCTCGGTCAGCACCCCAAGATCGCCGAACGCATGCGCGCCGAGGTCAAGGGCCTGCCAGCAGGCCCGCTCACCCTCGAGCACCTGGCCGGCATGCGTTACACCGCGGCGGTGGGCCGCGAGGTCCGGCGCGCGTACCCGATCGCGCCGGCGACGTTCTTCGGGATCGCGAAGAAGGACCTCGAGCACGACGGTCACGTCATCAGGAAGGGCTGGCAGGCGGTGGGCGCGATCTGGAGCACGCTCCAGGACGGCAGCACGTTCAAGGACCCGGCCACGCTGACGCCCGAGCGCATGGCCGACGACGCCTTCAAGGGTCTGCCCGAGAACGCGTACGTGCCGCAAGGCGGCGGGCCGCGCGAGGGACATCGTTGCCCAGGCGAGGCGCTCACCGACCTGATGCTGCCGCTGTTCGCGGCGCTCCTGCTGCGCGGCCACGACGTCGAGCTGCCGAGCCAGGATCTGGCGCCGGGTGCCGGCGGCCTCGGCCCGCTGCCGCGCGACGGCCTGCGCGCACGGATCAAGGCGCGGTGAGCGCGTCGGCGACGGCGCGGGTCAGTTCAGGAGCGCGTAGAGCGCGATCGACGCCAGCGACGTGGCCAGGGCGCGGATGGCCGACATCGGCGCCTCGCCGGGTGCACCGAGCGGGATCGTGGTCATGTGGTCGGACTCGACCCAGACCCGGATCTGTTTCTCGCCGGAGCCTGCGGCGATGGCGAGGTCGGCGTAGCCGGTGGGGACGTCGTCGATGCGGATCCTCTCGGTGCGCTCGTCGTGGACCACGAGTTTGCCGTTGACGGCCACGGAGACATCGGAGGCGGGGGCGGTGAAGACCAGCTCGACGGTGCCGGTGGGGGCGTCGGGGGGAGCGGGGAAGCGGGCATGGAGGTCGTGGGCGCAGGCCGTCACGGCGACCGCGAGCACGACTACGACGGATGAGCGGAGCGCTATCACAGCCATTGGAGCAGCGCGCGGCGGGCACGGTTGCCCGATATACTCGAGGGCACGTGTCTGCTGACTCCGCGCGCCTCCCCGCGCCTGGACGCCTGAGCGTCCAGGACCTGCTGCGCGAGCACCCGTGGCCAAACCCGCACGCACGCGATCGACACCTGGACTTCCTGTGGGTCATCGACGTGGCGCTGCCGCCCGAGGACCTGTGGCCGCTGATCTCGGACATGTCGCGGATGAATCGCGCCGTGGGCAACCCCGAGATGAAGTTCAGCGAGAAGGACGGCCTGCGCTACGGCAGCGCCCGTTACGGCGGCGTGTTCCACGCCTGGCACGAAGTGCCGTGGGACTGGGTGGCCGGGCGCTGGTTCTCGTTCCTGCGCGTCTTCAGCAAGGGCGCGATGAAGGCGCTATGGACGATCAACCGCATCGAACCGGACGGCGCCGGCGGCTCGCGCTTCTACCTCTACTTCGGGGCGGTGCCGCGCTGGCCGCTCCTGGCGCCGATCATGCGCATCAACTTTGCGGCGATCGGGCGCGGCTACCGGAAGGTGTTGCCCGAGCTGGCGGCGGCCGCCCGCGCGGCCAAGGCGGCGGCGCTGTCGGTGCCGCCGCCGGCGCTCGGGCCCCAGGCCGAGGAGCGGCTGCGCACGATCGGCGAGCAGCTGCGCGAGAAGGGGCTCGATGCGGCCAGCGTCGACAAGGTGGTCGAGCTGGTCAAGACCGGCGACGAGCTCGACGTGTGCCGGATCCAGGTGCGCGAGCGAGCGCGGGCGTGGAGCATCGATGAGGACGCGCTCCTGCGCGTGTTCCTGCATGCGACCCGCGCCGGCCTGCTCGAGCTGGCGTGGGACGTGGTGTGCCCGCACTGCCGCGGCGTGCGCGACACCGAGACCCGGCTCGGCGACGTGTCGGCCCAGAGCGAGTGCGAGGTGTGCGCGATCCAGTTCGGTACCGCCGACGCCGTCGAGGTCAGCTTCCGCGTGCACCCGTCGATCCGACAGGTCGAGCAGCGCCTGTACTGCAGCGCCGAGCCGTCGACCAAGACCCACATCCGGGTCCAGCGCGCGCTCCAGCCCGGCGGCGGCACGGCGATCGAGGTCGACCTCGCACCCGGCCGCTACCGCCTGCGCAACCGTGGTCAGGAAGCGCCGGCCGGCTTCCTCGACGTGATGGAACGCAGCGGTCGCGGCGAGCCCGGCGCGCCCGGCGAGGGCGGCGAGCCGGTGTCGTGGCGGGCCAGCGCGCCGCCGGGTGAGCAGGCGGCGCCGCCGCACGCGGCGCTGTCGCTGGTCAACGATTCGTCCGAACCCCGGACCTTCATCCTCGAGCAGGCCACCCCGTCGGACCTGGCGCTGCGCCCCGGCCGCCTGCTCAGCCACCAGGAGTTCCGCGACCTGTTCAGCGAGGAGTTCCTCGGTGCCGACGTACGGCTCGCGGTCGGCGAGCAGACCATCCTGTTCACCGACATCGTCGGCTCGACCGCGATGTACGCCGAGAAGGGCGACCCCGACGCCTTCGTGGCGGTCCGTCACCACTTCACCGAGGTCTTCGGCACCATCGCCCGGCACCGGGGCGCGGTGGTGAAGACCATCGGCGACGCCGCCATGGGCGCGTTCATGGATCCGGTCGACGCCGTCCGAGCCGCCGTCGCCATCCAGACGTACTTCGCCGACCCGAGCGGGCTGCGGCTGCGGGTGTCGCTCAACACCGGCAACTGCATCGCGGTCAAGCTCAACGCCAACCTCGACTACTTCGGCCACGCCGTGAACCTGGCCGCCAAGCTCCAGAACGTCGTCGAGGCCGGCCAGGTCGTGGTGTCGGCGAGCACCTACGCCGCGCCGGGCGTGGCCGCGCACCTGACCGAGCGCGGCGCCGAGCTCGAGGAGGTGAGCGTGCCGGTGAAGGGGCTCAAGGCGCCGGTGCTGGCCCGGCGGTGGAACGTCTCCTAGCGACGACGCCCCGAGCTCAGGGGACGCCGGGGAAGTGCGAGACCTTCTGGATCTCGAAGTCGGGGAAGTGCGAGACGTACTGGATCGTGAAGTCAGGGAAGTGCTCGACGAGCTGCCACTCGCCGCACGAGTCGGGGAAGTGCTCGACGAACTTCACCTTGAGATCGGGGAAGTGCTCCACGACCTTCACCTTGAAGTCAGGGAAGTGTTCGACCACCTTCACCTTGCCGTGGAGCTTCTTGCCGCCGAGCGAGCAGTCGCTGCCGACCTTGGCGTAGGGCGCCGCGCCCGGGCCGGCCGCGGCGAGCGCGTAGGTTCCGGCCAGGAGCACGGCGGCGAACATTGTCCGCGTCATGCCGGCAAAGGTAGCATCAACCGGCGTTGCCGATCGCGGTCATCACCGGCGCCTCGGGTCTGCTCGGGGGAAACCTGGCCGCCGAGCTACGCGCGCGCCGCGTCCAGGTCCGCGCCATCCGCCGCCGCACCAGCAAGGTCGATCACCTCGCTGACCTGGACATCGAGTGGGTGTTCGGCGACCTCGACGATCCGCCGTCGCTCGAGCACGCCTTCAAGGGCGCCGACGTCGTCTTCCACACTGCCGCGGCCGTCGGCGTCTCGCCGACGGTGACGTCGGCGTTGCGCAAGGCCAACGTCGATGGCACGGCGGCGGTGCTGCGCGCCTTCGAGAAGACCGGCGCCCGGCGGCTGGTCCATGTGTCGAGCGTGGTCGCCGTCGGTCTGTCCACCGACGGCCAGCCGGTCGACGAGCGCGCGCCGTGGAACTTCGGCGACTACAAGCTCGACGACGGCTACTGCACCACCAAGCACCAGGCCGAGCAGCTCGTCGATGCGGCGGTGCGCGGCGGCATCGACGCGGTGATCGTCAACCCCGGCTTCCTGATCGGCCCGCGCGACGCGCGGCCGTCGTCGGGGCGCGTGATCGTCGATCTGGTGAAGGGCAGGATCCCGATCTACCCCGGCGGCAAGAACTGCTTCGTCGACGTGCGCGATGTCGCCCGCGGCGCGATCGCAGCCTGGGAGCGCGGCCAGCGCGGCCGGCGCTACATCCTCGGCGGTGACAACCTCGCCTACCGCGATCTGTTCGAGCGCATCGCCCGCGCCGCCGGCGTGAAGCCGCCACGCTTGCCGGCGCCGCGCGCCGCCGCCATCGCCGCCGGGCTAGCCGGCGACCTCTACCAGCGCCTCACCGGCAAAGAGCCGGTCTTCGGCTCGGTCGAGGCCCGCTACGCGTACACCGATCGGTTCCAGTTCTCGAGCGCGCGCGCCGAGGCCGAGCTCGGCTACCGCAAGAGCCCGATCGACGGCGCCATCCGTGACGCGCTCGACTGGTTTCGCCGCCGCGGCATGATCTAGGGCCGTGTAGGCGAGGCCCACACCTCGCCACCGACGGAAACCGCCACGGTGCTGGATCCGTCCACGGTAGTGGGGTCGCAAGTACGCGCTGTGACGCTGATCGGAGCCGGCACGCGAAATGCTGGGTTGGCTCACGACCTTTGGTACGATCGATCTGTAGTTCACAAAGCTTAGGGAGGATCCATGCGTAAGCTCTGCGCGGCGAGTCTACTCGCCCTCGGTCTCGGCGCCTGCGGTGGCGACGGCAACGACGTCACCCCCACCATCATCGTCGGCGGCGGCGTCCACGACCCCGGCATCGACGGCGAGGTCAACGTCTACGTCATCGACGAGGACACCGACGCGCCGCTGACCGGCGCCACCGTCCGGGTCGGCACCATCGAGGGCACGACCGACGCCACTGGCCTGTTCACCGCCGCCTCCGAGGATCTGGTCGGCCGTCAGGACCTCGTGGTCAAGGCCACCAACTACGCCGCGTCGGTGTGGCTCGGCGTCGACGGCGCCAACGTCACCGTCCCGATGACCAAGGCGACCACGACCAACCCGGCCGACGTCCCCCAGGCCGAGCTGGGCGGCACCATCACCGGCTGGGACACGCTGCCGGCGCCGGCCACTGGCCACGCCAACGTCGCGATCGTCATGTACTCGCAGAGCCGCGAGATCGGTGACGACGACGGCAACGACCTGCCGCCCCCGGCGATGAACTCGAACGTGTGCATCCGCGGGCCGCAGCCGGCGCCGTGCAACTGGCGCATCAACGCCCGCGCCGGCACCATCGCCGTGGCCGCCGCCATCGCCGACTACGACAGCAAGAACACGCCGACCGAGGCCGACGACACCATCACCATCAACAACTTCGCCATCAAGCAGCCCATCACCGTCGTCGACGGCGCCAACCAGACCGGGCTGACCCTCGACCTCCTCGCCGGCGGCAGCACCACCACCGCGTCGGTCAACTTCGGCACACCGCCGGCGACGTACACCGAGGTCGCGGGCATCGTCGGGGTCGACCTGGGATCGACCGGCGTGCTGCGCCTGGCCCAGGTCTCGCCGACCATGAACACGGTCACCGTGCCCAGCCTGTCGGCGATCAGCAGCGCCACCGGCTACGAGCTCCTTGCCTTCTCGCAGGAGGATGTCACCGACGGCACCGCCGGGCAGAGCATCGTGATCCGCCGCGCCATCACCAGCCCGTCGAGCATCGCGGCCGGCGCGTGGCTGGCCGCGCCCACCGGGCTGGCCTCGGACCGCATGACGGTGTCGCTGGTGCCCAGCGCCGAGGCCATCGTCAACATCGTCGAGATCGACACCAAGCCGACCACGGGCCAAGGCAACCGTGCGATGAGCATCATCATGCTCGGAGGGGCGAGCAACACGATCACCCTGCCGGTCGACTTCGCGCCCCTGCCCAGTGGTCCGCTGACCGTGCGCGCCAACGCCTTCGACGCGCCCGAGTTCGACCCGCGGAACTTCGAGGTCGAGACGCTCATCGACAGCATCGAGCGCCTGGCCGGCGAGTCGATCGTCCTGAACTGAGGTAGCCTGCGCTCTCCATGAGCGCACCGACGCGCAACATCCTCCCCGAGCTCGAGGCTCGGGGGCTGATCGCCGACGTCTCCAACCGCGACGAGCTGGGCGCGGCCATGGCCGCGGGCAACGTGCCCCACTACGCCGGCCACGATCCGACGGCGACCAGCCTGCACGTCGGCCACCTCATCCCCATCGTCATCCAGCGCCGCCTCCAGCTGGCCGGGCACTCGCCCATCGCCGTGGTCGGCGGCGCCACCGGCATGATCGGCGATCCGTCGGGGCGCTCGGCCGAGCGCAACCTGCTCGATCGAGAGACGCTCGCCGCCAACGTCGCCGGTATCCGCGCCCAGCTCGCGCGGTTCCTCGACTTCGATCCCGGGCCGGCGGCCGCGACGCTGACCAACAACGCCGACTGGTTCGAGGGGGTCGGCTTCATCGACTTCCTGCGTGACGTCGGCAAGCACGTCACCGTCAACTACATGCTGGCCAAGGAGTCGGTGCGCTCGCGACTCGAGGATCGCGACAGCGGGCTCAGCTTCACCGAGTTCTCGTACATGCTGCTCCAGGCCTGGGACTTCGTGGTGCTGTCGCGCCAGCACGCGTGCCGACTGCAGGTCGGCGGCTCCGATCAGTGGGGCAACATCACCGCCGGCATCGAGCTGTCGCGCAAGCTGGGCGGCCCCCAGCTGTGGGGCGTGACCGCGCCGCTGCTCCTCGACGCCAGCGGCGAGAAGATGGGCAAGACCTCGACCGGCGAGCGGGTCTGGCTCGATCCGGCCCGGACCACACCGTACGCGTTCTACCAGTACTTCGTGAACGTCGACGACGCGCTGGCGCCGTCGCTGCTCAAGAAGTTCTCGTTCCGGCCGCTGGCCGAGCTCGACGAGGTCATCGCCACCCACGACGCCGATCGCAGCAAGCGGCACTGCCAGCGCGAGCTGGCCAGGGACATCACGCGCTGGGTCCATGGTGACGAGGGCCTGCGCCGCGCCGAAGTGGCGACCCGCCTCATGTTCGGCGGCGGCCTGGGTGATCTGCGCGACGCCGATCTCGATCCGCTCGCCAGCGAGATCGGCTGCACCGAGGTCACCCGCGGTGAGCTCGACGCCGGCATCGGCGTCGTCGACTTGCTGGTCAAGTCGACGCTGTGTAGCTCCAAGGGCGAGGCCCGGCGCTTGATCGGCCAGGGCGGCGTGTCGGTCGGCGACGAGCGGGTGACCGCGGTTGATCGCTCGATCACGACCGCCGACCTGGGCACCGAGTCGTACCTGCTCCTGCGCAGCGGCAAGAAGCACTACCGACTGATCAAGGCGGTATAGCCGCGGGCTATTCCTTCATCGCCGCCGCCAGCCCGCACATCATCGCCTCGCCGATCTCCTTGGGATCCCAGCGGGCGCTGAGCCGCACCGAGGTCTCGCCACTGTCGATCACGATGCGGGACAGGAGGCGCGACATGGGCTGCTTGCACTCGCTCGGCACCTTGCCCTCGAGGTCCTTCTGCGACGCGCGCAGCGTGGCCACGATGGCGAGGGCGGCGGTCTTGTCGGAGACGAACATCTCGCCGTCGAGGCGGATGTCGTTCTTGGACACCCGCAGCCACGACTGGGCGCCATTGACGGTGATCCCGGAGATGGGCCGCGACGGCGCGGCGGCGGCGATGATGACAGCGTCGCGAGGCGCGCCGTTCAGGCGCTCGGTGAGCGTCGTCGGGCCGGTGCTCTTGCCGGCGTCGCGATCGTCGGCCGACGCGGCCCAGCCCTCGGTGACGATGACCAGCAGGTCCTTGCCGCGGCGGCGGGCCACGAACTTGCCCTTGATCGGCATCCACGCCGGCACCTTGTCGAGCTGGCGGTTGACGTCGTCGAGGTCGACGCCCGACAACGCCTTGTCGGGCCCGCGCACCACCATGATGAGCTCGCCGTCGCGGAAGGCGATGAGCGCCTCGTCGGGCTGATCGGCGTCGCGCCTGGCGTCGCCGCCGGCGCCGGCCTGAAGCGCGTCGAGCGCACGCATCCACACCACCACCTCGGCGTCGCCGGGCACCTGGGCCAGGAGGCGAGGATCGCCGGCGAGCGAACGCGGCCCGGGCGGCGAGGTCGGGATGAACCAGGTGGCGTCGTGGCGCACCGCCCGCCAGGTCTGGCCGGGGCGGAAGAACAGGAGCGGGCCCAGCGCGAGCAGCGCGACCGCGGCGAAGCGCATCGTGAAGCGATCCCCGCCGCTGAGCGAGCTAGTCGCGCTCTTGCTCGCGACCTTGGCGGCGGGCTTGGCGCTGGCGGCGGCGACGCCGCGCTTGCGCTCGGCCCAGACGTGCCAGCCGACCGGCAGGAGCGGGAACGCCAGGAGACCAGCGACGAGGCACACCGCGTACGGCATGCCGCGGGCGTGCAACCACGCGCTGGGCACGAGGAACAGCACCAGCCCCGCCACGATGACGCCGACCACGAACCCGACCCGAGGCCGCGCTGCCATGGCGAGAGGCTACAACCAGTCGGGATCGAGTGCCACGTAGGAATCCTCGGCGCTGCGGCACAGCGCGGCGAGGTGGCCGAGGCGCGGCAGCTCGGTGGCGAGCCAGTAGCGCAGGGCGGCCTGTTTGGCGGCGGCGACGTCGTGCCAGGTCGCGTCGCGGGCGGCGCGCTCGCGCGCGGCGGCGGCCAGCTCGAGCCACTGCCAGGCCACGATCACCGTCGAGAAGAGGTCGAGGTAGTCGGTGGCGTGGCTCATCATGCCGTCGACGTCGCCGCGCAGGCCGCGGCCGCCCAGCTCGGCGGTGAGCGCGGTCACAGCGGCGACGGCGCGTTCCACGGCGTCGGCGTGAGCGGCGTCGATGCCGGCGGTGCGCGCCCGTGCGGCAGTTCGACCGACCTCGTCGGCGAGCGCGGCCAGGGCGGCGCCCCCGCCGGCGACGGCGCGGCGGCCGAGCAGATCCATGGCCTGGATGCCGGTGGTGCCCTCGTGGATGCTGTTGAGCTTCTGATCGCGCAGCCACGCCTCGGGCAGGTACTCGCTGGAGTAACCGTAACCGCCGTGGATCTGGAGCGCGAGCGCGTTGGCCTCGAAGCCGCGCTCGGCCGGGAACGACTTGGCCACCGGCGTGAGCAGATCGAGCATCAGGCGAGCGCGCTCGCGGGTCGCGGCGACGTCGCCGTGCGCGGCCACGTCGGCGTAGCGGCTGGCCCGCACCAGCAGGCACAGGCCGCCCTCGACGATCGCCTTCTGGCGCAGCAGCATGCGGCGCACGTCGGCGTGGCGCACGATCGGCACCTGCGGCGTGGTCGGGTCCTTGGCCGCGACCGGTCGGCCCTGCGGACGCGTGCGCGCGTAGGCCAGCGACTCGTGGTAGGCGACCGACGCGGTGGCCACGCCGTTGAGTCCCACCATGATGCGGGCCTCGTTCATCATCTGGAACATGTAGGAGATTCCCTTGTGGGGCTCGCCGACCAGCCAGCCGCGGCAATCGCCGCGCTCGCCGTAGGCCAGGGCCAGGCTGGGCAGGCCGCGCCAGCCGATCTTGTGGATGAGGCCGGTGACCGCGACGTCGTTGTCGACCAGGCGATCGCCGCCATCGCCGGCGGGGCGGCGGCGCGGCACACAGAACAGCGACACCCCCTTGATGCCGGCGGGCGCGCCGGCGATGCGGGCCAGGGTCATGTGCACGATGTTGTCGGTCAGATCGTGATCGCCGCCGGAGATGAAGATCTTGCTGCCGCTCAGGAGGTAGTGACCGTCACCGGTCGGCGTCGCCGTGGTGGCGACGTCAGACAGGCTCGAGCCGGCCTGCGGCTCGGTGAGCGCCATCGTGCCGCTCCAGGTGCCGGCGTACATGCGCTTCATGTACGTTGCGCGCAGGTGCTCGTCGCCGAAGGCCTCGAGCAGGTGAGCGGCGCCCTGGGTGAGCCCGACGTAGCTGTACGCGCTCAGGTTGGCGGCCATGAGATACACGGTGGCGAGCGAGGCGACCGCCATCGGCAGTTGCTGGCCGCCGACCTCGTGCGGGCGCGGCGCGGCGGTGAGGCCAAGATCGATCATCCGCGGCCACAGCTCGCGCAGGCGCGGGTGCACGATCACGCGGCCGTCGGCGAGCCGGGCCGGCTGCTCGTCCATCGGGCGATAGGCCGGGTAGAGCACGTCGCGGGCGAGGCGGCGGGCGCTGTCGATGACCAGGGCGAAGGTCTGGCGATCGTGATCGGCGAAGTACGGCAGCCGGGTCAGCCCGACCAGGTCGAGGGCGTCGTCGAGGAGCAGCTCGACGTCGCGGTCGTCGATGAGCGGATTGGCGGCGGGCACGGGCATGGCCGGCAGTGTGGCCAACGCGCCGCGCGGGCACAACCATCGACGCGGCTCAGCGGGTGCGGACCGCGGGCGAGGTCAGGACGCAGGCGCCGATCTCGGCCGAGTGGCCGGGGACGCGGCTGCAGGTCTCGCCGGTCGGGCACACGCCCTCGAAGCACTGGCGGCGGCAGGTGCCGCCAACGCACAGGGTGTCGCTGGCACAGTCGTCGATCCAGCGGCCGTCGCCGCGCGGACTGTAGCTGCAGGTCTCGCCGATCAGCCGCGACCCGGGGTCGACGCACTCGAGGCGCGAGTAACGCAGCGCACCCGAGTTGAACGAGCTGCTGCACTTCAGGCCGCCGGTGCAAAGCGACTGCTCGCAGCGCGACAGGCAGAAGGCATCGCCGACACAACCGTTGCTCGGCGAGACCACACTGATCGCGGCGAAGCGGAGCTCGCCGTGCTCGAAGCCGCAGACCTCGTGGCGGATCTCGGCGGCGTTGCCGGCGTACTGACAGCCCTCTGCGTCCTCGGCGGGTGAAAGCTCGATCGAGTCGACGACCTCGTCGCCGTCGAGGAGCTCGAAGCGGATGCGCGCCGCCGCGAACGCCGACTCGTCGGTGAACGGCCGGGTGATCCGGGTATCGAGCTCGCCGTCGATGCGCGAGGCCAGTTCACCCAGCGTGTCGCGCGGGAACACGACGGCGCGATAGGTGACCGGGCCCCACGACGTCGCGGCATCGTGCCCGAGCGGAGTCACGTCGTCGTCGCCACCACACGCGACGACCACCAACACCATCACGACCCAACCGCGAGTCCCCCACGACATCCGTCGATGCTAGGCGCCGTCGAATCGGGTTTCCATGTCCGGCCAGTGACCGCCGCTGACGGGTCGATGCACGGGGTCGGCAGTCGTGGCAGCATCGAGGGATGCGTCACCTCGGGGTGCGGGTCGCCCTGGTTCTCACCCTCGCCTTCACCGTCGCACTCCTGTCGGCCTGCAAGGACAAGGCGGAACAGGCCGCCGAGACCGCCCGCCAGGCCCGTGAGACCGCCGCCCGCCAGGCCGAAGCCGCCGAGCGCAAGGCTGCCGCGGCCCGGCGTGGCGCCGAGGCCGCCGTCGACCGCGCCGCAGCGACCGCGCGCGACGCGACCGGCCTGGCCCGCACCGTGAAGGCCGAGCTCGACAAGGTCTACAAGAGCGAGCGCGATTACGACCTGGACATCACGCGCACCGGCGCCTCGGGCAGTCACGCCGCCAGGCTGGCCGCCATGCCGCACGTGAGGGTCGGCGACGTCACGGTCGGTTACGAAGAGTCGGCCTCGACGTCGCTGCACGGGATCGGCTACGCCCGCCACTTCCGCGCCACCTGGCGCCGCGACGGTGAGGACGTGATCGTCTCGTACGCGACGCAGGAGGAGATCGACGCGGTCGCGTTCGCGGCGCTGGTGCAGAAGCTGGTGCCGATCGTCGAAAAGCAGCTCCACTAGGACCGGGAACCCCGAGGTCGACCCGGCACGGAGAGGATCCAACCGGCCAAGGGCCTGGTCGATGACGTCGGCATCGTCGAGGTCATTGCCCGGATGAAGCCGCGAACAGCTCCTGGAACGACACCCTCGACGGTATGTCGAGTCGACACCGCCCGGGGACACCGGTTCCCGGAACGAGTAGCACTCGATAGCCGACGGCCCGCGGTACAACCGCGCCATGGACCGCTGGAGCTACGCCCGCGACCTCTTCGACGAGCACTTCGAGCCGCTACGCGCGGCCGGCTACGAGCTCGGGCGGCTGCCCGACGCACCGAGCTACTGGAAGCAACACGAGGCCGAGATGCGCGAGCACTTCCCGCCCGAGGTGTTCTTCGAGCTGCACGCGCTGCGCAGCGCGCACGAGAAAGACGGCCAGGCCCGGCTGGCGGCGACGCGGGCCGGCGAGCCGCTGCGCGACTTCACGGTGGTGCGCCGCGACGGCGAGCTCGTCGCCATGTTCTCCGGAGAGCAGAAGACCGACGGCATGTACCGGATGTGGCACACCAACGTCCACAGCGAGCACCGCCGGCGCGGCATCTACGGGCTCATCGTGCGCGGCACGATCGCCTACACGCGGGCGCTCGGCTTCGACACCATCACGAGCGAGCACGCGCCGTGCAACAACAACGTGCTCATCGCCAAGATGCGCGCCGGGTTCCGTATCTACGCCATGGAGGTCGACCCCATGGCCGGGATGTCGATCATTCTCCGCTACTTCCACAACCCCGAGCACCTGGCGGCCTACGAGCTGCGCTGCGGCCTGGCGACCCTGACGCCACGGCTGCGCGCCCATGGCTTCGGCGCGTTCTCGACGTTCAGGGATCAGGTCGCCGGCAAGGTCGAGCCGGTCTGAACCGGGTCAGCGCTCGGGCTGCTCGCGGGCGCCTGCGGCGACCAGGGCGTCCTTCTCGGCGAGGGTCACCGAGGCGGTGAGCCGTCCGAAGTCGGCGCCCCAGACGTCGACCCACGCCGCGGCGCGAGCGGCAGCGGCGGTGCTCACCGGCGCCGGCGGCGGCGGCGGCGGTGACGCCGGGACCAGCGGATACACCAGCACCTCTGCCGGATCCTTCGTACCGAGCAAGCCCAGGATCTGATGCACGCTGCGAGCCATGTCTGCTCGTACCGCATGGGTACGACAGCGAAGCCATGCGATACTCGGGGCGATGAGCAACCACGAGGACATCCGGCGCGCGCTGGCCAAGAAGGGCTTCAAGCTCGACGATCCGCTTCCTCACGAGTGCCCCAAGTGCAAGGAGCGCGCGGTCGAGGTCTGGGTGTTGCGCGGCAAGGGCGGCGGCCGCGACATCGACGTCTGCGGCGCCTGTGGCCTCTCGATGTCGTGGCGGCTGCGGCCGCTGCAGGATCGCGAAGAGGACGCGACGTTCGAGATCAAGAAGTTCCTCGGCCTGACCTGACCGCCTCGGGGCCGTCCGGTCAGAGCCCGACGCTGCCCCAGGTCACCTCGCCGCTGACCAGCGCCCGCGTCACCGAGCGCGCGGTGCGACCCGGCGCCGACGCCGTGATCGTGATCGGTCCCGGCTGGAGCCCGTCGATGCGGAAGTAGCCGCTCGCGGTCGCGGTCGCGGTCTGCCCACTCGAGAGCGTGATGGTCGCGGCCCCGATGCGGTTGGCGCCGTCGGGCGCCACGTACACCACGCCCTGCACCGACGCATCGCCGGGCGGCGGCGGTGGTGGCGGCGGTGGCGGTGGCGGCG
>SXJR01000543.1 GCA_005779305.1 Myxococcales bacterium | reverse complement strand
GTCGCCGCTCGCCGCCCTGGCCCGCCGCCGCCGCGGCCGCGACCTGGCCGACGCCATCGCCGAGGCCGACGCCGCCATCCGCGCCCGCACCCAGGAATCGACATGATGATCCTCACCGACAGTCACGCCCACGTCGACGGCCCCGAGTTCGACGGCGACCGCGCCGACGTGCTCGCCCGCGCCCGCGCCGCCGGGGTCCAGCGCATCGTCGTCATCGGCGCGGTCGGCGAGCCGTCGAGCGCCGAGCGCGCGGTGGCGCTGGCCGAGCGCGATGCCGACGTCTTCGCCACCATCGCCACTCATCCCCACGACGCCAGCAAGATGACCGACGCGTGGTGGGCGGTGCACGAGCGCCTGGCCCCGCACCCGCGCGTGGTCGCCATCGGCGAGACCGGCCTCGACTTCTACTACGACCACTCCGAGCGCGGCGCCCAGGCCGACGCCTTCCGCCGCTTCATCGCGATGGCCAGGAAGGTCGGCAAGCCGGTGGTCTGCCACGTACGCGACGCACACGTCGAGGCCCGCGCCATCCTCGCGGAGGGCGGCGCCGCCGAGGTCGGCGGCGTGATCCACTGCTTCACCGGCACTCCCGAGGACGCGGCCGCGTACGTCGCGATGGGCTTCCACGTCTCGTTCTCCGGGATCGTGACCTACAAGAACGCGCAGCCGATCCGCGACGCGGTCCGCCGCGTGCCGCTCGATCGCATCCTGATCGAGACCGATTGCCCCTACCTGGCACCGGTCCCCATGCGCGGGCGGCGCAACGAACCGGCCTTCGTGGTGCACACCGCGGAGGTCGTCGCCCGCGAGGCGGGGATCCCGGTGGCCGAGCTGGCGGCGGCCACGGTGGCCAACACCGCGCGGATCTTCCGGTTTCCGGCCCAGGCGAGCTGACGACGCTGCTTGACACCCCCAGGTGACGCCGGTATATACGCGAACCCTTTCCCACAGGACCGGATCACCATGGCTACGCAGCTCGGCTTGCTCGGACAGAAGATTGGAATGACGCAGGTGTTCGCCGACGACGGCGAGCGCGTGCCGGTGACGGTGATCCTGACCGGCCCCAACGTGGTGGTGGGCAAGCGCACTCCCGACAACGACGGCTACAGCGCCCTGGTGCTGGGCTTCGGCGAGAAGCCGGCCCGCCTCACCAACCGTGCCGCCGCCGGCCAGGCCAAGGCCGCCAACACCAAGCCGGTCCGCGTCATCCGCGAGTTCCGCCTGCCCGCCGACGAGGTCGCGAAGTTCGAGGTCGGCCAGCAGCTGACCGCCAAGGACATCTTCGCCGGTGACAACGTCCCCGTCGATGTCGAGGGCGAGAGCAAGGGCAAGGGCTTCCAGGGTGTGATCAAGAAGCACCACATGAAGGGCATGACCCGCACCCACGGCACCCACGAGTACTTCCGCCACGGCGGCTCGATCGGTTGCCGGCTGACCCCGCAGCGCGTCCACAAGGGCAAGCGCATGGCCGGTCAGATGGGTAACGAGACCGTGACCGTGCAGAACCTCCAGGTCCTCCGGATCCTCGAGGAGGAGAACTGCATCCTGGTGCGCGGCGCGGTCCCCGGCAGCAAGAACGGGATCGTGATCGTGACCAAGGCCGCGACCCGCAGCGCCTACAAGCGCAAGGGCGTGGGCAAGGAAGAGATTCGCTCGAAGAACCCGCTCAAGGCGTCGAAGAAGGCCGCTGCCGGTCGCGGCTGATCGGTCGCCGATCGGACACCTTGGCAAAGGCCAGAAGCAAGCTCGGCGACAAGAAGGTCCGCAAGGACCACTTCGCCGAGCGGGCCAAAGGCACGGGCTTCCGGGCCCGCTCGGTCTTCAAGCTCGAAGAGATCGACCTGGCGGTCGGTCTCTTCCAGCGTGGCGATCGCGTCCTCGATCTCGGCTGTGCCCCGGGCTCGTGGCTGCAGTACGCGCGCACCAAGATCGGTGACGGCGGGCGGTTGGTCGGCATCGATCGCGTCGCCATCGCCGGCGTGCCCGGGGCGCGGCTCCTGGTCGGCGACGTGTTCACGGTGGTGCCCGCCGACCTGGTCGGCGACCTCGGCGCCTTCGACGTGGTCCTGTCCGACATGGCGCCCGACACCACGGGCATCCGCCACGTCGATCAGGCTCGGTCCGAGGCGCTGTTCGAGCGCGCCCTCGAGCTGGCTGTCGCCACCCTGGCGCCGGGCGGCCGCTTCGTCGGCAAGCTCTTCCAGGGACCGGACATGAAACGGCTGGTCGAGCTCGCCCGCACGCGGTTCGCGACGGTGAGGACGATCAAGCCGGCGTCGAGCCGGCAGATCTCGATCGAGCAGTACGTGACCGCGGCCGGCTTCAAGGGACGCGAGATCATCCATACCCCGGCGGGGACGACGTGAGCGGCCCCCTGCGGTTGCACATCGAGCCGTGGGGAACCCCGCCTGCGCGCAAGATCGCCAAGATCGTCGAGGTGCTGCACGGCGGCGGCGTGGCCGGGTATCCCACCGACTCGATCTACGCGCTCGGCTGCGCCATCGAGGCCAAGGACGCGATCGAGAAGATCCACCGCGCCAAGGGCATGCCCAAGAACCACCGCATGGCCCTCATCTGCCCCGATCTGTCGACGGCGTCGCAGTACGCCCACTTCAACCAGACCGCGTTCCGCCTGGCCCAGCGCATCTTCCCCGGGCCTTACACGCTGGTGGTGCCGGCCAGCCGCGACGTGCCGCGCTCGCTCATCGATCACAAGCGCCGCACCGTCGGCATTCGCGTGACCAGCCATCCCATCGCCCAGGCCATCGTCACCGAGCTGGGCCGGCCGCTGCTCACCACCAGCGCCATCAACCCCGAGACCCACGAGCCCTGCCGCGATATCGACGAGGTGCTCGAGGCCTTCGAGCGTCACCTCGATGTCGTCGTCGAGGCCACGCCCACCGAAGAAGCGCCCTCGACCGTGCTCGAGGTCGACGGCGACGAGATCATCCTGGTCCGCCAAGGCCAGGGCCCCATCGACGGCATCCTCTGACTCCCCCTCGTACCCTTACCCTTACCCTTCTACCTCGGGAGCACCTCGATCGCGTCGATCGTCTCCCGCCCCGGCCAGCCCTCCGCCTTCTTCCACGCCTTGAATCCTGCGTTCCTCTGGATCACGTCGACCATCGCCGCCACGTCTGACCCCACCGCGTAGCTCACGTACACCTGGTCCTTGTCGACGTCGAACCCGACCTCGTAGGCCGCCGGCACAGTCCGAAGCGCGACCCGCACCCGGCGGGGACACTCCTCCATTCACGTCATCCCGACGACCTTCAACGTCACGTACGCCAGCTCCGGCGGGCGCGCGCGCAACTCCACGGCCGCGTCGGCCGTCACCCTCTTCTGATCCGGCTCGCTTCGCTTGCACGCGCCTGCCGTGATCGCGAGCATCACGATCAGCGTCGCGTACACCGCGCGCACTAGCGTCCGCGCCGCCGGCCGCCGCGGGGCGGCGGCTTCTCCGCCGGGACACCGTCCGGTGCCGGCGGATCGGGCAGCTCCATCGACTCGATCAGCTTGGGATCGATCAGCACCGCGACTCGGGCCAGCTGCTCGGGCGGCGCGCCGGCGACCTTGGCGCGCTCGAGCGCGGCGGTGGCCTCGGCGAGCAGCGCCTGCTTGTCCTTCTCCTTCATGCCCTGACGGTTGCGCCTGGCCAGCGCCTCGGCGTAGGTGAGCTCGGCGTCCCAGGTGACCAGCTCCTTCTCGGCCATGACCGCGGCCAACATGTCGGCGGCGGCGTCACCATCGCCCTTGGCGACCAGAACCTTGGCCAGCTCGAGCCGGGCCGGCAGATAGCCGGCGTTGTCCTCGAGCGCCTTCTCGAGCTGCGCGGTGGCAGCGTCGAGGTTGCCTTCGGTGCGCTCGATCGAGGCCAGCGCAACGCGCGAGCGATAGGCCAGCGGCGCCGGCTCCTCGGGCGTGACGTTTTCGAGCGCTTGCTCGAGGCGACGGCGCGCCTCCTTGAGATCGCCGGTCAGCATCATGGCCACGCCGTGGGCGTGGCGGCCGATCTTGCTCTTGGTGCGCCGCGACGTCTTCTCGAGCTCGGCGGCGGCGTCGTCGCGGGCCTTGCCGTTCGACGTCAGCACCAGGGCCAGCTCGCGCCAGACCTTGACCTCGAGAGAATCGGGGGCCGCGGCCTGCGCCGCGTCGAGCTCGGTCAGCGCGTCCTTGTACTTGCCGAGATCCAGCAGGGCCTGGCCGCGCAGGAGCTGGGCCCGGGTGCCGTCGAGCTTGGAAAGGGTCTCGAGCGCGGCCTCGGGCGTGCCGGCGGCGAGCTGGAGCGCGCCGTTGACCAGCGTCACCAGCGGTTCGGGATCGGGCTTGCCCTGCCCGTACCACTTCACCTCGACCAGCGCGAGCGCCGCGTCCTTGAGCTTGCCCTGGAGGATGCGGGCCAGCGCCACGCGCGACAGGAAGCGCGGATCCCGCACGTCGGTGGCCTTGCCCAGCGCCTCGTTCATGCGGACGTAGTCCTCGAGGCCGTAGTAGGCGAGCGCGAGCGCGAGCTGGCGATAGGCGCCGGTGCGCGCGCCCAGGTCCTTGTCGAGCTTGACGTTGAGATCGTCCATCGCGCCCGACGTGTCGTTGCCGCGCTCGGCGCGCGCCAGCGACTTGCCGAGCACGGCGAGCGGATGATCGGGCGCCTTGGCCAGCGACTGATCGTAGAGCGTCATGGCCTCGTCGAACTTGCCGTCATCGACGAGCAGGTCAGCGCGCTCGATCATGGCCAGGACCAAGCCGGCGTCGCCGTCGCCGGCCTGCTGGAGGGCGGTCACCGCGGCGGTGCGCTGGCCGGCGGCGAGCAGCGTCCGGGCCTTGAGCCACTGCCCCCAGCGGTCAGGGCCGTCCTGCGCCGGCTGCCCGGCCCTGGGCGGCGGCGGTGGCGACGCCAGCCAGGCGTCGAGCTCGAGGCGCTGCTTGACCAGGCGATCGACCGAGCCCTCGCTGCCGTCGAGGCGGGCGAGCGCCATGGCGGTGCGGGCGATCACCAGATCGCGAAAGCCGTCCTGCCCCGGCTTGGAGAACGACTTCGCCGAGGCCTTGATCGCCTCGTCGGCGCCGTCGGGAGAGCCGCCGTACAGCATGAAGCGCAGCGCGATGGTCTCGGCGGTCTGGGCGAAGGACCGGACGTTCTTCTTGTCGCGATCGATGGCCTTGCTCAGCTCGATCAGGCCGCTGGTGAGCCCGTCGTAGGTGCCATGGACGATCAGCTCGCGGGCCTTGGCCCGGTGCTTGGCCACCGCCTCGGCCTTCTGCTGCTCGCTGTAGTAGTACCAGAAGCCGCCGCCACCGACGCCGAGCACCAGCACCACGAACAGGAAGACGAAGGCGCGGGTCGTCGAGCGGCCCCAGCGACGATCGGGCCGCACATCGTACTCGGCGTCGGGCACGCGCACGCCAGGCACGTCGAGCAGGCCGCCGGTGAGCAGATCGTTGAGGTAGTTCTCGCCGACCGCCGCCGACTGGCGCAGCGACGCCGCCGCCGCGTTGGCCGGCTTGTCCTGCGGGATCACGCGCGGCCGCACCGGCTCACCGGGCGGGGGAGCGGCGCTGGGCCGGTGAGCGCGACCGGCTGGTGCGGCCGGCAGCGGCATTCGGCTGTCGCGCTCGATCGTGCGCTCGTCGCTGGTGTCGTGCTGGCCGGTGCCGTCCCAGCCGCCGCCCATCATGGCCGGCGCCACCGACGGCATGGTCGGATCGCCGCGCACCGCGGTCTCCTCGGCGGTGACCGAGCGCCCGATCATGTGACCTCCGCCGACGCTGGTAGGGCCGTCATCGATGGCCTCGGCGGCAACGCGCGGCGGTGGGCGGCCAGCACTTGCCGGCGGAGGCGCCTTGGGCGGCGGGCGTGGCGGCGCCGACGGCGGCCCGGCAGTGCGGGGC
>SXJR01000542.1 GCA_005779305.1 Myxococcales bacterium | reverse complement strand
TCCGCTGCTCACCGCGGCAGCTCGTCGGCGATCATGAGGATGTAGCTGCGCACCAGGCAGTCGGCGCCGGTGCACATGATGTCCATCGAGGTGGCGGCGCGCCGCCAGGGCCAGGGTGACGGGTCGGCGAGGTAGGGCTCGGCGCGCTCGCGCAGGGCGACGATGGCCTCGAGCACGGCGCGCTCGCCGGCCCGCACGGTGGCGACGGTGCGCTGCCAGGGCGTGGTCACG
Organism: Myxococcales bacterium; assembly: GCA_005779305.1. Taxonomy (GTDB): domain Bacteria; phylum Myxococcota_A; class Polyangia; order Haliangiales; family Haliangiaceae; genus UBA2376. The sequence continues at coordinate 7,514 of SXJR01000542.1, read as the reverse complement.
TCGGTGAGGGCGTGAGCGTCGAGGCGGGCGATGCCGGCGCGGGCGGCGTCGGCGATGAGCTCGAGCGCGGCGCGATCGTGATCGGCGTGCAGCCACAGGAGCTCGTTCAGATCCCAGCGGCCGGCGTCGGTGCCCTTGATCAGGTCGCGGTAGCTGGCGGCGCGCATGCGGGCCAGCGAGAGGGCGCGGCGGAACCCGCTCTCGATGCGATAGCCAGCCTCGATCGCCACCGGCTGGGACAGGGGATGGCCCCAGAGCGCCGCCGCGGCGACGTCGCGCAGCGGATCGGGCGCGGGCGGGAAGACGAGGAGCGCGGTGTCGTCGGGGTTGTCGGGCGCGCCGAAGCCGTAGTGAGTGAGGAAGTGCGCGTTGGTGAACTCGCCGTAGCGGAGGCGGATCTCCTCGCCCTCGGCGATGTTGCGGGCGGCGGTGACGACCAGCCCGCGATCGGCGTCGTTGTAGCTCCAGGTGGCGTCGCCGCCATCGCCGGCGTCGAAGAAGTCGGCCACCGGCACCAGCACGCGGCGGTCGTTGCCGTCGATCTCGAGCTTGAACAGGCGCGAACCGATCACGGCGCGCGCCCAGGCCAGGGCCGCCAGCGACGGCGCCTGGTCGCCGAGCAGCTCCGCGACCTTGGCGTGATCACCGTCGAGGGTCAGGCGGTGACGGAGCGCGGTGAGGCGGGCGGTGGTGTCGACCAGGAGCGCCATGTCGGCGCGATCGCGGAACGCGGGCAGGTCGGGCGTCGACGGCAGCGACTCGAGGTACGTGCGCCACGGCGAGTCGGGCCGGAGCCGCTCGCTGGCCAGCCACACCGCGAGCGGGGTGTGACCGCTGGCGAGCTCGCCGTGCAGGCTCGACATGACCTCGCCGAGCCCGGAGGCCTCGATGTTCTCGTCGACGATCATCAGATCGCGGGGCACGAACATCACCGGATCCTGGCGCCAGATCGGCCGGCGCGCGTACACGGACCGGTTCCCGGTCGGCGAGACCCGGATCTCGATGGCCTCGAGATCCGCGCCCCGGGCGGTGGCCCACGTCGTCACAGCCCGGACGTCGTCGACGGCCTGCTCGGCCGTCCGCGTCGGCACGTCGGCCCAGCGCGGCCACGGCGGCGGCTCCTCGGCCGGCTGCGGCGCCGGACGATCGGCGAGCGGGGCGCCCAGCATGGGCGCGATGCGGTCGGCGAGGCTGATGGCCGCCGGCTCGCGATCGTCGTCGTGCGCGAGCGAGATGCCTTCGAGTCGCGTCCCGTACGCCGCGGCCAGCAGATCGCGCAGCGTGTCACCGTCCATGACCATGCCTCCTATCGAGCGCCGGCGTGAGCGCGCTCGAACTCGTGCAGGAAGTCGACCAGCGCGTGCATGCCGGCCATCGGGAACGCGTTGTAGATGCTGGCCCGCATCCCGCCCACCGAGCGATGGCCCTTGAGCCCGTCGAGGCCGCGCGCGGTCGCCTGCGCCACCAGCGCCGGCTCGAGCGCCTCGTCGCGGCAGCGGAACGTGACGTTCATCAGCGAGCGGCTGTCGGCGCGGGCGGTGCCGCGGTAGAAGGCCGAGCCGTCGAGGAAGTCGTAAAGGACCTTGGCCTTGGCCTGGTTGAGCTCGGCCATCGGCGCGAGGCCGCCCTGCTCGGCGATCCACGCCGTCACCTCGCCGATGACGTAGATGCCGAAGGTCGGCGGCGTGTTGAACATCGAGTGCTCGCCGACGTGGGTGCGGTACTGCAGCATGGTCGGCAGCTCGCGGCTGCCGCGCTCGAGGAAGTCCTTGCGCGCGATCACCAGGGTCACGCCCGCCGGGCCCAGGTTCTTCTGGGCGCCGGCGTAGATCATCGCGTAGCGGCTGACGTCGATCGGCTTCGAGAAGATGTCGCTCGAGGCGTCGCAGACCAGATCGGCGCCGGCCGGCACCGCCGGCTCCTGCCGCCACTGCGTCCCGAAGATGGTGTTGTTGCTGGTGAAGTGCACGTAGGCCGGCGCCGCCGACCAGCGGGTGGCCTCGGGTCCAGGGATGTGATCGAAGCGCGTGCTCTCGCTCGAGCACGCGACGTGGATCGTGCCGTAGCGGCCGGCCTCGGCGATCGCTTTCTGCGACCACACGCCGGTGTGGCAGTAGTCGGCGGTGCCACCGCCGAGGAAGTTCATCGGCACCTGGAAGAACTGCGTCGAGGCGCCACCCTGGAGGAACAGCACCGCGTGGCTGTCGGGGATGCGACCGACCTCGCGCAGCCGGGCCTCGGTGCGCTCCAGCACCGCCATGAAGGCCTTGCCGCGGTGGCTGTGCTCGAGCACGCCGATCCCGCTGCCGTCGAGATCCCAGATCGCCGCCTGCGCCCGCCGCAGGACCGCCTCGGGCAGGACCGCCGGTCCCGACGAGAAGTTGTAGATGCGGCCGCTCACCGCCGGCTCCGGTTCACTTCTTGGTCAGGGCTTCGTCGTGATAGAAGAGCGTGATCGCGAGGCAGTGGAAGGCCTCGTCGCTCGACTGGGTCACGACGAACTCGACGGGCTTGCACTGGGGATGGTTGGTGATCCAGTTCGTCACCTTCTCCCCGAGCTGGTCGCGGTCCGCGACCATGGTCGCCGAGAAGACCTTCAGTCCGTTGAACTTGAGGTCCTTGCGGACGGTGAGAATGCCTGACGAATTTGCAGCCATAATGCTCTCCCACCATACACCGGCGGCTCAGGTTTGTCGCGCGGCTCCAGGAGACCGCAGGCCGGACCAACCCAGTGACCCCGCACACCCAGAGTCACTTCTTGATCGCTCGCTAGTCGCTCGCTGGGGCCTGGTGGGTCCGGATGATCGCGTGGATCTCGTCGTCGGTGAGGACGTGGTTGCCGCCCTTGGCGGCGGTGAACACCGCGGCCACCAGCTCGGTGGTCGGCTCGTAGCCGCGCTTGCGCAGCCAGTAGACGACGTTCGACTCGCCCGAGTAGTGGCCGACCTCGATCTCCTGCTCGCGCCCGAACGCGCCGGCGGGGACGCCGGAGTAGATGCGGTCGGCGAGCCAGGCGTGGCCCTTGCGTTCGGCCTTGATGATGGCAGCGGCGTGGACGCCGGTCGCGGTGCGGAACGCGTCGGACCCGGCAAGCGGATACTGAGGATGGATCGGCACCGATGTGGCGCGCGACGCGGTGGTGCACCAGGCCAGCAGCTTGGACAGATCCTGGCCGGGCAGCTCGCCCAGCAGCGACAGGTTGAGCAGGATCTGATCGAGCGCGGCGTTGCCGACCCGCTCGCCGACACCGAGGGCGGTGCCGTGGATGCGATCGGCGCCGAACTCGATGGCGAAGATCGAGTTGACCACGCCGAGGCCGCGGTCGTTGTGGCCGTGCCAGTCGATGCCGACGTCGGGGCGGCCGATGCCGTCGAGCAGGTTGCGGGTGAAGCGGAGCAGGTTCCTGATGCCGTCGGGCGTGGCGTGGCCGACGGTGTCGCACACGATCAGGCGCTGGGCGCCGTGCTCGACGGCGTTGGTGAACAGCTTCGAGAGCACCTCGGGCCGCGAACGGGTGGTGTCCTCGGTGACGTAGGCCACCGGCAGGTTGTGCTTGCGGCCGAGGTCGATGGCCGAGGCCGATAGCGACAGCATGCGGGCCAGGTCCCAGTCCTCGGCGTACTGGCGGATAGGCGAGCTGCCGATGAAGGTCAGCACCTCGATCTCGATGCCGACCGCCTGCGAGATGTCGACGATCGCCTGAACGTCGTTGATGTGGGTGCGGGCCGCGCACGCCGGCTTGATGGCCAGCCGGGCGTCGCGGATGTGCCTGGCGATGATCGTGCAGTCCTCGACGGCGCGGGCACCGGCGCCGGGCAGGCCGATGTCGATGTGGTGGATGCCGAGCTCGGAGGCGAGCTCGACCAGCTTCAGCTTGTCCTCGATGGTCGGGTCGACCACCGAGGGCGACTGGATACCGTCGCGCAGCGTCTCGTCGAGGAACGTGACCTTGCGCTTGGGGGAAAGGGGCGCGACCTTCTCGACCGCGTTCCAGTCGTAGATCAGGTCGCGCTCCGACAGCTCGTGTTCGCTCGAGGACATCACATCACCGCCGACATGATGAGGATGATGATCGCCGTGACGACGACGATCGCCGCCATGACCAGGAACCAACCCAGGACCAGGGTGACCGCAGCCAGGCCGAGCCCGGCCAGGGGCAGGACCGGCAAGCCCTCGCGGCGGGCCAGCGACACCAAGGTGCCGGCGAGCGTGGCCACGAAGAACGGCATGGTCAGGCGCCAGTCGGGCATCGACCACAGCTCGTCCTGCTGGAGCGTCACGACCATCAAGGCCACGGCGCCGATGGCGAGTGTGGCCAGGCCGATCGCGTGTTGCGCGAACCAGTTGCCGGGCGCGCGGGTGGACGGCTTCAGCGGGGACGCTGGCTCCATCCCGGTTGTATAGCGCGAATCCCGCCCACTCTCCCGTGCCCTTGCCCTTGCCCGTGCCCTTGCCCTTCTACCGGAGCTCAGCGGGCAATGGTCAGGCTCGGCGGCGGCGGCGCGCTCACCGTCAGGCCCAGCGCCGCCCGCAGCCGCAAGAAGGCATCACTCCGTGCGAAATCCAGCAGATCACCGTCGGCGGTCGGACTTGCGGCCAGGCGCACCGCCACCGGCACGTCGCCGCAGACCAGCAGCCCGAAGCGGTCGGCGGTCCGGCCCAGCGACTGGGCCCAGCGCGACAGATTGTGATCCTGCGAGCGGGCGAGCAGGCGCTGGGCCAGCGCGCGCGCCTGATCGCGGGTACCGCGGTCGAGCGCGGCCAGCGCCTGCTTGACCGGATCGTCGCCGGGGTCCTGGCCTCCGACGGTCTCCTGGAACAGCGCCAGGAACAGCGCGCGCATCACCCGCGCCGGCCGCGACGCGCCGGCGGCCCGGCCGGGCCACAGGTAGCTGGTGGCGCGGCCGAGACGGAAGCCGAGCTCGGGTCGATCGGGGGCGGTGAGCGCCTCGTCGCCGGCGAGCAGCACGAGCTCGTCGGCGGCGCCGACGTGGACGTCGTCGCCGAAGTCGGGATGGGCGTAGACCGGCGCCGGAGTCAGGCCGAGCAGCTCGGCGGTGTAGAGGCGCAGCCGCGCGAACGGCGCTGGCAGCTCGGCATCGGGGACGCGGGCGGCGGGATCGACCGACAGGTCGGCGAGCGTCACCGGGTGCATGACGTGCACCGCCGGCGCGATCAGCTCGGCCAGTGCGCCGACGTCGGCCTGATCGTCGGGATGACGCAGGAGGTTCCACAGCTCGCGGCTCATCGTGGTGCGTGCCCGCGGCAGCGCCCGCGGCCGCAGCTCGTCGTACTGCTCGCGATCGCCGGGCCCATCGTCGCCGGTGGCGACGCGGACCGACAGCGCCACGAACTCGGCGTCGGTCTCGTGCATCGGCCGCGGGGTCGGGATGCGGCGCGGCGCCCGGGCCACGCCGCCCAGGCGCGCGGCCTGGCTGAAGGCCTGCCGGGCCGCGTTCGGATCGTCGAGATGATCGGACAGCACCACGCCCAGCCGCTGCCACAGCGCGGCCTGATCGTGGGGGCTGCCGGCGCCGCCGCGCAGGAGCCGGCGGTAAAAGCGCTCGAGCGCGCGGTAACGGCCGTGGCCAAGGTGGATCGCCGCCACCGCGTCCAGGACGATGGCGTGACCGGGCGCGTTGCGGGCGGCGCGCTCGAGGTGATCGAGGGCGGCCGGCTCGTCGGCGCCGACGGCCAGCTCGATCAGGCCTAGGTATTCGTTGGCGGTGGCCAGCTGCGGCTTCTTGCGCAGGGCCCTCGACAGGTAGGTGCGGGCCGCGTCGGCGGCCTCGGCAGTCTTCTCCTCGCGATGCCACAGCGCCCAGCCCAGCGCCGCCATGGCCTCGGCGTCGTCGGGGCGCAGGGCCAGCGCCTCCTCGAGCTTTTCGGCGGCGGTGTCGGCGTTGCCGCGCTGGAGCAGGTCGAACCCGGTCTGGAGCAGGCGTTCGGCCTCGGCGTCCTTGCCGGTGAGGTCACCGCCAGCCAGCTCGCGGTCGTAGGCGCGGCGGCGATCGTCATCGAGCAGGACGTCGCGCGCGGCCTCGTACGCAGCGTGGATCTCGTCGATGAGACCGGTGTCGCGGCCGAGCGGGAAGCGGGCGTAGTAGTCGCGCGAGAACTGGCTCTGCCGCTCCGACAGCGCCGCCGCGATGTCGAGATCGCTGGCGTCGCGCTCGACCATCAGCACGGTGTAGTGGTCGAGATCGCGCAAGCGATACGCCTCGGCCACCAGCGCGGCCCGCGCCGACTTGGTCGCGTCGTCGTCGAGCAGCTCGTCGACGTCGAATTCGTCGGCGCCCTCGCCCAGATCGAGCGGATCGCTGCCCGACGGCAGCGGCGCCATCGTGCTGTGGCCGCCGAACAGCTCGGCGTAGAGCGGCGAGCGCTCGCCGGTCTCGCTGGCCGCCTTGAGCGCCAGCGCCGGACCGACCTTGGGCAAGGACGGCACCACCGCGTCGGTGAGGATCATGGCGTCGAGCAGCGCGGCGGTGAGCCCTTGCTCGATCAGGCCGCGGGCGGTGATGCCGTCGGGCAGGCGCTGGGGCAGGCGAGCGCCGAAGGTGCTGCGGAACTGGGGCAGGAGCTTCTCGCCGCGGGCGGTGAGCTCGAGGAAGACGTCGGCCAGGATCTGGCTCGGCGACGGACCCTCGTTGGACGTGTCGCGCAGGCCGGTGAGCACGGTCTCGGCCAGCGGCAGGCGCAGACCCTCGGGGTTCATCTCGCGGCTCTCGAAGCGCCAGGCGCCGTCGGGCCAGCGCAGCGGCGAGAGCAGGCGGTAGCGGGTCTGGGCCGAGAGCTGGGTGGCGAGCTGGTCGGGCGTGAGCAGGCCCAGCTCGATCATGGCCACCCCGATGGGGAGGTGGCGCGACGTCGCCGTGTTGACCGCCTCGCGGTGCTGGACCTGGTTGATCACGCCGGCCGCGACCAGGAAGTGGCCGAGGGTCTCGTCGTGCGACGGCGCGGCGATCAGATCGCCCTCGAGCAGATCGAGGGTCTTGACCACGCGCTCGCGGCGGACCAGGAAGCGGCCGGTGGCCTTGGTGTCGTTGAGATCGAGCAGCACCGCCGGCAGTGGCCGCAGCTCGAGATCACCCGCGTGAGGCGCCGCGACCATCGTCACTCCGCCACGTGGCAGGCCGCCTGACTGCCGTTGCCGAGCACGCGCAGCGCGGGGACCTCCTTGAAGCAGGCCTCGGGCTTGTCCTTGACCGGGCAGCGTGGGTGGAAGGCGCAGCCGCTCGGTGGCCGCAGCGGGCTGGGCACGTCGCCCTGGAGGATGATGCGCTTCTTGCGCGCCGCCGGATCCGGGACCGGGACCGCCGAGAGCAGCGCCTGGGTGTACGGGGGCGTGGGCTGGCGATACAGCGTGGCGGCCTCGGCCAGCTCGACGACGCGGCCGAGGTACATGACGGCGACGCGATCGCAGATGTGCTGCACGATCTTGAGGTCGTGGGAGATGAACAGGTAGGTCAGCGCGTCGGCGGCCTGCAGATCCTGGAGCAGGTTGACGATCT
>SXJR01000080.1 GCA_005779305.1 Myxococcales bacterium | reverse complement strand
CGGTGCCGGTCTCGCCGCGCAGTAGCACCGGCACCGTCGAGCTGGCCGCCGTGGCCGCACCGGCGAGCTGCTCGGTGAGCGGGCCGGAGAAGGTCGTGATCCCGGGCAGGGGCGGCGGCACCTTGTCGGCCGCGAGATCGTCGTCGCCGGCGATCGGCGCCACCGCGTCGCGGAACAGGATGAACGTCGCGCCCAGCTCGATCACGTCGCCGTCCTCGAGCTGAGCCCGGGCCACGCTCTTGCCGTTGACCACGCAGCCATTCTTGGAGCCCTGATCCTCGAGCAGCCAGCGGCCGTGGATGCGGCTGAGCTGGGCGTGGTTCTCGGACATGGCGCCGTCGACGATGCGCATCTCGAGGCGGCGGCGGCCGCCCGAGATGCTGCGGGTGTAGTCGCGCCGCTTGCCGCGGCCGATCGTGACCAGGTCGACCGCGTGGAGCAGGTGGCGGCTGGAGGGCTCGAGCGGGCGGTCGCAGGTCAGGGCCACGATCAGCTGGGGGCGCTCGCCCGGCGTCTCGGCGGCGCCGGCGCGCGGCAACGTCCTCGTCTCGGAACCGCTCATCTCGGGTGATTCTACACGCGCGAAATGGGCGGCCGGTGGGCCGGGGCGGCGGCTTCCCACTCTCTGCCATGCGTGCGGGTGCCGTCACCGCGCCTGTCACCGGAGTCGGCACCTGTCACGGGTGTCACCTCCGAGTCGGGTCGGGCACTTGCGGACGATCGGGGGTGGCAACCGGCTTGCTGAAGCACCCCCCGACGCCATGCACGAGCTCCTCGGCCAGTCGGTTGGCAGCTACCAGATCACCGGCAAGATCGCCGAGGGCGGGATGGGTGTGGTGTACCGCGCCGAGCACTCGCTCCTGGGCCGCGCGGCGGCGATCAAGGTGCTGCTGCCCGAGCTGTCCTCGAACGCCGAGGTGGTGACGCGCTTCTTCAACGAGGCCCGCGCCGCGACCGCGATCCGGCACCCTGGCATCGTCGAGATCTTCGACTTCGGCTACCTGCCCGGCGGCATGGCGTTCATCGTCATGGAGCTGCTCGACGGCGAGCCCCTGTCGCGTCGCCTGACCCAGCGCGGCCCCATCGACGAGCGCACCGCGCTGGTCCTGGTCCGCCACCTGGCCAGCGCGCTGGCCGCGGCCCACGCCCGCGGGATCATCCATCGCGATCTCAAGCCCGACAACATCTTCCTCTGTCCCGACGCCGATCTGCCGGGTGGGGTGCGGCCCAAGCTCCTCGACTTCGGCATCGCCAAGTTGACCGACCACGGCCGCCCCGACGCGTCGCGCACCCGCACCGGCGTGATGATGGGAACGCCGACGTACATGGCGCCCGAGCAGTGCCGCGGCGCCGGCGAGATCGATCATCGCGCCGACCTCTACGCGATCGGCTGCGTGCTGTACGAGATGCTCACCGGCCGGCCGCCGTTCGTGGCCGAGGGCGTGGGCGAGCTCCTGGCGGCGCACATGATGGCGGCACCCGAGCCGCCGTCGTCGCTGATGCCGGCGCTGTCGGCGCGGGTCGACGCGCTGGTGATGCAGCTCCTGGCCAAGCGGCCCGACGACCGCGTGCCGTCAGCGTCGGCCCTGGCGCGGCTGCTGGGCCAGGGCTCGGCGCCGCCGATGGGGCCCGAGGCGGCGGTGCCGGGCACGGTGAGTTTGCCGACCAGCCCGCGAGTGCCGACCGGATCGAGCGCGGTGATCTCGCCGACGCCGATGGCGACCCCGACCACGCTCGGTGGCGCGGCGGCGGAAAGCGAGATGCCGACGGCGCGCGGCGGGCGCGGGGTGTGGATCGCGCTGGCGAGCATCGCCCTGGTGGTCGTGGGCGTCACCGCGGTGATCGCGGGGAGCTCGACGACCAGGACGGCGCCGAGCGCGAGCGCGAGTCCGGATCCGATTCCGATTCCGATTCCGAGCCCGAACCCGACTCCGAACCCGAGCCCGAATCCGACCCCGAGCCCGAATCCGATCCCGAATCCGAACCCGAGCCCGAATCCGACCCCGAGCCCGAATCCGACCCCGAGCCCGAACCCGGATCCGGACCCGATCGTGGTCGTGAGCCCGATCGACGCCGGCGTCGACGCACCACCCGCTCCCACGCCCGCGCCGCCGGCGCGGCGCAGGTCCACTCATCGAACGGAAACCCACGATGTCGATCCAAGCTCCAAGCCTTCGCCCGGCGAGTCGCCGGTCCGTCCCGCGCCGATCGATCGCGGCGACTAGCGCCATGCTGGTCGCGCTCGTGCTGGCGCCGCGCCTGGCCGCGGCCCAGAACGCCGACGCCGAGGTGCTGTTCAGCGAGGCCGATCGGCTCGAGAGCAAGGGCCAGCTCGACGAGGCCTGCGACGCCTTCGAGGCGTCCAACCGCATCGAGGCGCGCGCCGGCACCATGATCCGCATCGGCCAGTGCCGCGAGCGACAGGGGCGGCTGGCCTCGGCGTGGTCGGCGTACAAGGACGCGCTGACCCGCGCCAAGGATCCGGCCAAGCGCAAGCTGGCCGAGGCCGCGGTGGCGTCGCTCGAGCCACGGCTCTCGTACCTGACGGTGCTGGTGCCCGACGCCAACCGCGTCGACGGCCTGGCGCTCTCGCGCAACGGCAGCCCGCTCGATCCGGCGCTGTGGAACCGCGCCGCGCCGATCGACGGTGGTGTGTACACGATCGGCGGCAAGGCGCCCGGCCACGAGACCTGGACCGCGACCGTCGAGGTCGGGATCGACAACGATCGTGCCTCGGTCGAGGTGCCGCGCTTCAAGGAGCTGCGCGCGCTGGTCGACCCGGGCGGTGGCGGCGGCGTGGTCGAGGCCGACGAGGACGCCGATGGCGAGGGCGGCCGCGCGTCGCGCTGGACCGGCCGCCGCAAGGTCGCGCTCGGGCTCGCCGCCGGTGGCGTGGTCGCGCTCGGCGCCGCCGGCGTGCTCGGGATCCAGTCGATGTCGCTCGAGGATCGTTCGCGCGAGCTGTGCCCGGTCGCGCAGGGCTGCGCCAGCTACGTCGAGGCTCAGGACGCTCACGACCGAGCCGCGTCGCGCGCGCTCGGCGCCAACATCGCCGGGGCCACCGGCGTGGCCGTGCTCGCCGGCGCGGCGCTTCTCTGGTTCACCGGCGCCCCTCGCGCCGCTTCCTCGCGGACCGCCTGGCGGCCCGCAGTTCGCCCGGGCTTCTCGGGCATCGACGTCACGGTGAGGTTCTAGATGTCGCGCTCGATCTCCACGCTCTGCTCGGTCCTCGTCGCCGGCGCGGTCGTCGGCTGCTCGGTGCCGCCGACGACCTTCGCGCCCGAGGACGGCGGTGACACCCCGGGGCAGCCACGCCTGGTGCTCACGCCGAGCAGTCTGCCCGTCGGCGAGGGCGCCACCGCCATGTTCACGGTCTCGCTCAGCGCCGAGCCCGCCGCGGGCGTGCGGGTGACCCTGGCGTCGGCGGACGATAACCGCCTCGGCGTCATGCCGGCCTCGCTGGAGCTCGATCCGGCGGCGTGGGCGGTGGCCCACGCCGTGATGGTCACCGGCAAGTCGGACACCGACACCGAGGACGAGCTGGTCGCCGTCGCCGTCGCCGTCGACGCCGGCGAGATCGCCGATGGCAGCGTGATGGTCACCATCGACGACGACGACGACCTCGGCATCGTGGCCACGCCGGCCAGCGGGCTCCAGGTCGACGAGGCCATGGTGGCGCCGCTCATGGTGCGCCTCAACGCGCCGCCGACCGGCGACGTCGACGTGGCGGTGGCGTCGTCGGATGCGTCGATCGCCATGGTCAGTCCCGACACGCTCCACTTCACCGTCGACACCTGGAGCCTCGACCAGACCGTGGTGGTCGGCGGCGTGGTCGACCTCGACACCGATCACGAGGACGCGACCGTGATGCTCACCGCGACCGGCCTCGATCCGGTGCCGGTCGCCGTCCAGGTCGTCGATCGGGACGTGCAGGCGATCCTGACCACGACCGGCAACCTGGGCACGCGCCCGGAAGGCACGACGCTGAGCTTCGGGGTGACCCTGCGCTTCCAGCCGACCTCAACGATCTCGGTGGCGGTCGGCACCAGTGACTCGAACGTCGCGGCGGTCTCGCCGGCGTCGCTCAGCTTCGACGCCGGCAACTGGAACACGCCGCACACGGTCACGGTGACGCTGCCCGAGGACCTCGACACCGCCAGCGAGACCGCCGAGATCGAGCTCACCTCGCCGCCGTTGCTCGCCCGCCAGGTCGGGGTCTCGGTCACCGACGACGATGTCCAGCGCATCGACGTCTCGCCCACGGCGATCGCGCTGGTCGAGGGCGGGCTGCGCGGGGTCGACGTGAGCCTCGCCTATCAGCCCCAGAACGACGTGACCCTGGCCGTCACCACGCTCGACGGCCTGGTCGCCACCGCCAGTCCCGCGATGGTCACGTTCACGCCGGCGAACTACGCCCAGGCTCAGCCGGTGGTCGTCACCGCCGTCCCGGATCTCGATCCCGACAACGAGGTCACCGGGCTCCGCCTGGCCTCGACCACCGACCCGCTGAGCCGCGATGTCGTCATCAACGTCACCGATGATGACCAGCAGCTGATCCGGACCACCACCAGCTCGGTCTCGCTGGGCGAGATCGGGAGCATGACCTTCGGGGTCCACCTGAACGCCATGCCCACCGCCGACGTGACGGTGAACCTCGACTCGGGTGATCCGACCGCGGCGGCGGTGACGCCGGCCACCCTGACCTTCACCAGCGGCACCTACGGGGCCGATCAGACCGTGACCGTGAGCGGCGTGAACGACCTCGATCTCGCCCTCGAGACCGTGACCATCAACCTGGTCGCGAACGGGATGCCGCCGGCGACCGTCACCGCCATGGTCAGCGACGACGACACCCAGCGCGTGCTGGTGGCGCCGGGCGCGATCTCCGTCAACGAGGCCGGCAGCGGCACGATCAACGTCAGCCTGGAGTTCACCCCGGCCGCCAGCACCACGGTCAACCTCGCGTCTCTCGATCCGAACGTCGCCACCGTCGGCTCGGCCATGCTGACCTTCACGCCGGCCAATCACGCCACGCCGCGGCAGGTCGTGATCAATGGCGTCGACGACCCCGACGCGATCGACGAGATCACGACCATCGTGGCCAGCGCGACCGACGCCACCAACGGCACGGCCTCGGTGACCGTCAACGACAACGATCCGCTCGGCATCACCACCACGCTGACCACGGTCCCGGTGACCGAGGGCAGCCAGGCGACGTTTGGCGTCCGCCTCACCGCCCAGCCGGCGTCCACCACCACCGTGACGCTGTCCTCGAGCGATGGGCTCGCCGCCACCGTGGCCGGCACCATGCTCACCTTCACCACCGGAAACTGGAACGCCAACCAGACCGTGGTCGTCACCGGCATCGCCGACGCCGATCCGCTCGACGAGGAGGTCATCGTGACGCTCCGCGCGACCGGGCTCACCGACCGGACCGTGACCGTCACCGTCGACGACGACGATCCCCAGGGCATCGTCGCCTCGGCCAGCACGGTCCCCCTCACCGAGGCCGGCAGCGCCACCTTCAACGTGCGCCTGGCCGCCATGCCGGCGGCGGACGTGACCGTGTCGGTGGACTCGGCCGACATCAACGCCGCGACGGTGTCGCCGGCGACGCTCACCTTCACCCCGGCCAACTACGCGGTCGATCGGATGATCACCGTAAGCGGCGTCGACGACTCCGACATGGCGAACCGCTCGGTGGCCATCAACCTGGCCTCGTCGGGCTTGCCGCCCATCACCGTCACCGCCACGGTCAGCAACACCGACGTGCAGGCGGTGCTGGCTTCACCGACCGGGACGATCTCGGTGAACGAGGGCAGCAGTACCGGCGTCGGCTTCCGCCTGGCGTTCCGGCCCGTCGCCACCACGACCGTGACCCTGACTCCGGGCGCCGGGGTCGGCGTGACGCCGGGGACGCTGTCGTTCGCGCCGGCGAGCTACGCCGTCGTGCAGAGCGCGTCGGTGAGCGGCACCCAGGACGACAACGCGGCCAACGTGAACACCTCGGTCGTCGCCTCGGCGCCGTCGAGCCTCTCGGCGACGGTGCCGATGCTCGTGGTCGACGACGACCCCCTGCTCCTCGAGCTCTCGCTGCCGGCGGTGATGATCGGCGAGGCCGGCTCGGCGACCGTCGGCGTGCGCCTGACCGCGCAGCCGCTGGACTCCACCATCGTCAACATCTCCTCCAACGACATGGACGCGGCCACCGCGCTGCCGGCCACGCGCACCTTCACGACCGCGAACTGGGACACGTTCCAGAACATCACCATCGCCGGCGTCAACGACGCCGACGTCGCCAGCGAGGGCGTGACCGTCACGGTGTCGAGCCCGCCGTTGCCAGCGCAGACCATCGGCGTCACCGTCACCGACGACGACGTGGTCGAGATCGTGCCCTCGGCGAGCAGCCTCGTCATCGACGAACCGTCGAACGGCACCTTCACCGTCACGCTCGGGCATCAGCCCGCGGCCGGGCTGACGGTGTCGGTGGTCTCGACCGACACCAACGCCGCGCTGGTCTCGCCCGCCACCCTGACCTTCACCACCGGCAACTGGTCGGTCGCGCAGACCGTCACGGTCACCGGCGTGGCCGACGCCGACGCCGACGCCGAGAGCCTCACCGTGAACCTGACCAGCCCGGGCGCGCAGGTGGCGGGCGCGGTGACGGTCACCGTCCGCGACGACGAGCTGGTGCTCGGCGACCTCAGCGTGCAGATGGGCGCCGCCGCGGGCGGGACGGCGGTGACGGCGATCGGCGCCGGCTTCACCCCGGCCACCACGCTGCGCTTCGGGGCGGCCGCCCTCACCAACCAGATGGTGCCGACGGCGACGCAGCTCACCGGCACCACCGCCGCCGGCGCACGCTTCGTCGACGCGGTGGCCCAGAAGGGCGCGGTCACCGCCACCATCCCGCGCGCCTACTACCACGGCACGTGGCAGCCGGCGACGGGGGGCCTGTGGGGTGGCAGCGTCGACGCGGTGCTCGCCACCGGTGCTTCGACCGTGTTCGCGTCCTCGGGCGGCGCGCTCTATCGCTCGACCGACAGCGGCGCGACCTGGAGCCTCGCCACCTCCAACCCCAGCATCACCGGCTCCGGTCTGGCGGTCGATCCCCAGAACAGCCAGCGCGTGTACGCGACCGGCGACGGCGTCTACGTCAGCACCAACGGCGGAGCCACGTGGGCCGCGACCGGGAGCCTGAACCAGACGGTGCGCGGCGTCGCGGTCGCGCCGAGCAGCTCGGCGGTGCTCTATGCCTGCACCTACAGCTCCGTGTTCCGCTCGATCAACACCGGCGGCACATGGTCCGCGTCGCTCAACGTCAACAGCCCGGTGAACATCGCGGTCTCGGCCCAGGACCCCAACCTGGCCTACGTCGCGTCGGGCGATGGCGTCCACAAGACGATCAACGGTGGCGTCAGCTGGTCGCTGGTCACCGCCGGCAACACCTACTGGGTGGCCGTCGATCCGACCAACGCGTCGGTCGCCTACGCGGCCAGGACGTCGGGAACGGTGAAGACCACCAACGGCGGGACCACGTGGTCGGCGGTCGGGCCGGGCCTGCTGGGGACACCCGCGGCGATCCTCGTGCACCCCACGACTTCACAGAACGTCTATGCCGGCTCCTGGGATGGCGTCTACCGGTCGCAGGACGGTGGCGCCTCGTGGATGCGGCTCTCGACCGGGATGCCGTCGGGCAAGACCGACGTGCGGTCGCTGACCATGCGGCCCGGCTCGCCGAACGATCTGTTCGTCGGCGTGCGCGACTGGGGCCTGTTCCGCTCGGCCGACGGCGGCTCCACCTGGACCGAGTCGGACACCGGGATCGCCGGGTACTCCGCCTCGCTGGTCGTGGCCCATCCGACGGTGACCGGCACGGTCTTCGCAGGCCCCCAGGGCATGGGGCTCTGGCGGTCGGTCGACCACGGGGTGACCTGGCAGTCGGTGCACAACGGCCTGCCGCAGACGCCCGCGTACCACACGCCGTTCTCGATCGCGTTCACGCCTGGTGCGCCGTCGATCATGTTCGCCGGGATGCCGGGCAGTAACGACAGCGTCTACAAGTCGACCGACGGCGGCGGCAGCTGGAGCCCGTCGGCCAGCGGGATGCCGCAGAGTCTTCCGGTCTACGGGTTCGCCATCGCTGCCGCCAGTCCGTCGACGATCCTGGCGGCCACCACCAGCGGGGTCTACCGCTCGCTCGACGCCGGCGAGACGTGGGCGGCGAGCAGCAACGGGATCGGCGACCCGACCCTCACGTCGATCGCGTTCCTGGGCGGGGTCTACTACGCCGGCTCGACCGGTGGCATCTATCGCTCGACGGATGTGGGCGCGACGTGGACGCTGGCGAGCACCGGGCTGCCGGGCACGCTGTTCCCGCAGCTCGTCGCCGACTCACTCTCCGGCGCGCTCTACCTGCAGAGCTATTCCGAGCTGTTCCGGACCGTCGACGGCGGCGCCAGCTGGACCCTCCTGAGCAACAGCGCCAGCGGCGTCGCCATCGATCCGGCCCGTTCGGCGACGGTGTACCTGTCGGGCTACGGCACCGGGATGCGCCGGTCGTTGAGCTCGATGCAGGGGTCGGTCGGCTTCGGCGATGGCCTGCCGGCCAACAGCAGCGGTCGGGTCGCGCTCGATCGCACCGGCGGCACCGTCTACCTGGGCGTGTGGGGCCGAGGCATGTGGCGGCTCGCGCCGTGAGCCCGCGCGCCGTCGGGGCGTGTCAGACGAGAGTGCTACGCCGTACGCATGCACGGTCCGGAGGCGGCTGCGCCGGCGACGGAGGCAGCGACCGAGACGGCGACGGCGCTGGCCTCGGGCGGCGGTGGCTACGGCGAGCTGATGCTCACGTCCTTGCTGGTGCTGGTGCTGGTGTGCGGGGCGGCCTGGCTGGCGTTGCGGCTGGTCGGGCGCTGGCTCGAGGGCCGGCGGGTCGGTGGCGGCGTGAGCGTGGTGGCGCGGGTGCCGCTCGAGCCGCGGCGAGCGCTGTACGTCGTCGAGGCGGGCGGGCGGCGGCTGCTCATCGGATCGAGCGAGGGTGGGGTGAGCCTGTTGACCGAGCTGCCGACGGAGCTGGTCGAGAGCGGGGCGGGCGTCGATGGCGTGGCCGGCGCGAGCGCGGTGCCGGTCGGGCGGCCGCGTAGCTTCGTCGAGTTGCTCGCGGCAGCGGCGAGCCGGCGGCGAGGCGGCGGGCGGGGCGAGAACGCGTCGTGAGCGCGGAGAACATCGCGGTCGTGGTCGCGGTGGCGCTGGTGCCGCTGGTGGTGCTGATGCTGTCGGCGTTCGTGAAGGTGAGCGTGGTGCTGGCGCTGGTGCGCAATGCCATCGGCGCGCCGCAGGCGCCGCCCAACCTGGTGGTGACCGGGCTGGCGTTGTTGATCACGGCGTTCGTGATGGCGCCGGTGGGAGAGGAGGTGGTCGCGGCGGTGAGGGCGGAGGCGTCTCCCTGGTGCCCAGCGCCAGCTCCGTCACGCCGGGCCCGATCGCGGACCTCGGCAGGACGCGCGCGATCGTCGGCGAGCTGGGCGGCGACCACGTCGTCGTCGTCGCGGGGGAGCTCGGCGT
>SXJR01000541.1 GCA_005779305.1 Myxococcales bacterium | reverse complement strand
GTCGCATGCCGACGGCGGCAAGCGGCCCGAGCGGCGCGGCGCGCCGGTTCGCGATCGCACGCTCTGGTAGAGGGCGGTCCAGAACGGTCCTGACCGGACTGTGAAGCCGCGGTCACAGCCGCGGCCCCCAGCGAGCGCTAGCGAGCGGTCAAGAATGACTCCGGACGTGCGGGGGTCACGTATCTGTCCGAGGTCTGCCTTTCTCCTACCAAGCAGTGGTTGGTCCACCGCTTGCGTAAGCCCCGGGTAGTCGCCATGACCCCGGATCGCAAGCTCGCCATCGCCACCCGTTACACCGCATGGCTCCGTCGCCACTGGGCCGCCATCTCGCTGGTCAGCCTCGCCAGCTTCGTGGCGGCCATCTGGCTGGTGGCTTTTCACCTCCCGCTGCACGCCGATTTCTCACACCTCCTACCGCCCGACGCCCCGGCGGTGCGTGACCTGCGCAAGCTCGAGGCGCGGGTCGCCGCCCAGGACGCGATGCTGGTGCTGGTGGTGTCGTCCGATCCGGCCGCCCGCGCGGCCGCCGCCGCAGACATGGCGACGCGCGCGCGCGCGTTCCCGGCCGAGCTGGTCACGCGCGTCGAGGATGACGACCGCGCCCTGCGCGACTTCCTGCGCGAGCGCCGCCACCTGTTCGTTCCCCTCGACGATCTCGAGGCCGCGCGCGCCGCGCTGGCGGCGCGCATCGAGCAGGCCAAGCTCGAGGCCAACCCGCTCTACATCCCGCTCGACGAGGAAGACGACGCCGCCACCGCCGCCGCCACCGATCAGCGCCTCACCGAGCTCCGCGATCGCCGGCGCGAGGCCGAGGCCCGGCTCGATCGCTCGGGCAACATCTCGGCCGACGGCCGCACCCAGCTCGTGGTGTTGCGGACGCCGTTCTCCAAGACCGACGTCGAGAAGAGCCGCCGCTTGCACGACCTGCTGGTGCGCGAGCGGGCCCAGGTGCTGGCCCAGGTGCCGGGGATCGAGATCGGCTTCGCCGGCGGCACCGAGGTCACGCTCACCGAGCACGACTCGCTCCGTCGCGGCATCGTCCTGTCGAGTGTGGTCACCGCCGTGCTGGTCGGCCTGGTGCTGGGGTTGTACTTCCGCAACCTCCGCCTCTTGCTGGTGCTGGGCGGCGTGCTGGTGGTCTCGACCACGCTCGCTTTCGGCGTGGCGGTGTTCACGGTCGGCCACCTCAACGCCGCCACCGCCTTCCTCGGCGCGATCATCGCCGGCAACGGCGTCAACTACGGCATCCTGCTCATCGCCCGCTATCTCGAGGAGCGCCGCCTCCACGATCCCGATCGGGCCATGGCCGTCGCCATCGCCGGCACCCTGCGGCCGACGCTGGTGGCGTCGCTGGGCGCAGCCATTGCCTACGGCTCGCTGGCGGCGACCGCCTTCCGCGGATTCTCCGACTTCGCGATGATCGGCTCGATCGGCATGCTGGTGTGCTGGGCGGCGTCGTACTCGGTGCTGCCGGCGCTGGTGCTGCGCTTCATCCCCCGGCCGCGGCTGGCCCGCGGCGAACCCATCCTCGGCCGCGTGCTGGCCCGCGCGCTCGCCTTCCGCCACCCCGGACGCGTGTTGCTGGGCGCCGCCGTGGTCGCGGCCGCCGCCGGCTGGGTGACGTACCGCTACGTCGCCGCCGATCCGTTCGAGTACAACATCCGCAACCTGCGCTCGGCCGGCCAGGCGGCGAT
The DNA here is from genome assembly GCA_005779305.1 of Myxococcales bacterium. Classification (GTDB taxonomy): domain Bacteria; phylum Myxococcota_A; class Polyangia; order Haliangiales; family Haliangiaceae; genus UBA2376. The sequence continues at coordinate 6,963 of SXJR01000541.1, read as the reverse complement.
CGAGGCCCGCGACTGGATGGAGCGCAGCGACCAGGCCTTCGGTAAGGGCATCGGCGGCCAGACCCACATCGCCACCGAGAGCCTCGACGAGGTCCGCCAGGTCGTGGCCGCGCTGGAAGCGGCGGAGCGGCCGTGGGAGCCGGCGGCGATCGGCCGCGTGCGCTCGGTGCTCGAGATCATGCCCGACCAGCAGCCGGAGAAACTGGCCGTGCTCGCCGAGATCCGGCGGCTCCTCGACGACGACGCCCTGGAGGCGCTCGATGACGAGGCCCGCGCCGAGCTGCTGTCGCTGCGGCCGCCGGACGAGCTGGCCGCCATCACCGTCGACAACCTGCCCACGGATCTGGTGCAGAACCTGAAGGAGAAGGACGGCCGCGTCGGCCTGCTCATCGGCGTGCGGCCCGATCTCACGCTCGACGAGTGGAACGGCAAGGACCTGCTCCGCTTCGCGCGCACGGTGCGGCGGGTGGAGCTCGAGGACGGCCGCGCCGCCACCGCCTCGGGCTCGAGCGTGGTCTTCGCCGACATCCTGTCGTCGATCCAGCGCGACGGCCTGCGCGTCACGGCGCTGGCGGCGGTCGGCCTGGTGCTGATGGTGCTGCTCGTGGTCGGCGTCAACGCCCGCGCCCTCGCCGTGCTGGTCGCCACCGCCGGCGGCGGGGTCGGTATGGTCGCGCTGTGCGCGCTGCTCGACATCAAGGTCAACTTCCTCGACTTCGTGGCCCTGCCCATCACGCTCGGCCTGGGCGTCGACTACGCCATCAACCTGGCCCACCGCCACGGCGAGCACGGTGACGCGGCCGCGACCCTTCGCACGTCGGGCAGCGCGGTCTTCGTCTGCTCGTTGACCACGATCATCGGCTACGGCTCGCTGCTCACTTCCGAGAATCTGGCCATCCGCGGCTTCGGCCTGGCCTCGCTCATCGGCGAGATCGCGTGCCTGGCGACGGCCCTGGTGCTGGTGCCGGCCATCGTGTCGTACTCGTCGGCGCGCCGGGCCCCCGACGGTCACCGCGGCCAGATCGAGTACGCTCCCGGGCCATGCGCTACCTCCACACCATGATCCGCGTGCGCGATCTGTCCGCGGCGCTGCGCTTCTTCTGCGACGGGCTCGGCCTGCGCGAGGTGCGGCGGCGCGACCACGAGCAGGGCCGGTTCACCCTGGTGTTCCTCGGCACCGAAACCGGCACCGACTCGCCGCAGATCGAGCTGACCCACAACTGGGATCAGACCGAGCCCTACAGCGGCGGCCGCAACTTCGGCCACGTTGCCTACGAGGTCGACGACGTCTACGCCGCCTGCCAGCGCATGATCGATCTGGGCTACGTGATCAGCCGGCCGCCGCGCGACGGCCGCATGGCGTTCGTGCGCTCACCCGATCTGATCTCGGTCGAGCTGCTCCAGCGCGGCGAGGCACGGGTGCCGACCGAGCCGTGGACGTCGATGGCCAACGTCGGCGAGTGGTGACTCGATCGCGGCTCGCTAGGCCCGCTTGCCGTCGACCCAGGTGTAGAAGCCTTCGCCGCTCTTCTTGCCTAGCTTGCCGTCGGCGACCTTGCGCCGCAGCAGCTCGGGCGGTTCGAAGGCGGGGCCGATGGCATCGGACAGGTAGTCGGCGATGCCAAGGCGCACGTCGAGGCCGACCAGATCGGTCAGCTCGAGCGGGCCCATGGGGTGGCCGTACCCGAGCTTCATGGCGGTGTCGATGTCGGCGGCCGAGGCCACGCCCTCCTCGACCATGCGGATGGCCTCGAGGCCCAGGGCCAGGCCCAGCCGGCTCGATGCGAAGCCGGGGCTGTCCTTGACCACGATCGCGGTCTTGCCCCAGCGCTCGCCAAGCGCCACCGCGGCCGCGACCGCGCTGTCGTCGCTGGCGCCGTGACGGACCACCTCGAGCAGCTTCATCAGGTGCACCGGGTTGAAGAAGTGCATACCGATCAGGCGTGACGGATCGGCCACGGCGCCGGCGATCTTGGCGACCGGCAGGCTCGACGTGTTGGTGGCGTAGAGTGCGTCGGGCGGCGCTGCCCGGTCGACGGCGGCGAACAGCTCGCGCTTGAGCTCGATCTTCTCGGGCACGGCCTCGACGACGAGATCGGCGCCGGTGCAGGCGGCCGCCAGGTCGCCGGTGGCGGTGATGCGGGCGAGCGCGGCGTCGCGCACACCGGCCTCGACCTTGCCGAGCGAGACACCCTTGTCGAGCGAGGCTGCGATCTTGCTGCGGCCGCCGTCGGCGGCCTCCTGGCTGATGTCGTAGAGACGCACGTCGTGGCCGGCCAGCGCGGCGACGTGGGCGATGCCGTGGCCCATGGTGCCGGCGCCGAGCACGGTGACGGTGGAGATGCGTTGGGCGGTGAAGCGCGCGCTCATGGCGCGACCCTACGCCATCTCCATCAGTCGGGGAACGGAATGCGCTCGTCGGAGTCGCCGGGGATGATCGGGAAGGCCCCCGCCTTCCACGCGTCGCGGGCCTGGAGCAGGCGTTCGGGCGAGCTCGACGCGAAGTTCCACAGCAGGTGGCGGGGAGCGTCGAGCGGGTCGCCGCCGAAGATGGCGACGCGGCTGGCGGCGGTGGCGGTGATGGCGACGTCCTGGTCGCCGAGCACCAGGAGCTGGTGCGGTGCGTAGGAGACACCAGCGACCGTGACCCCGCCATCGACGACGTACACCGCGCGCTCGGGGTGATCGGCGGCCACGGTGATGCGGGCGCCGGCCGGCAGCGCGACGATGGCGTAGAACAGCCGCGAGTGGGTGGCCACCGGCGAGGTGTGGCCGAAGGCGGTGCCGGCGATCAGGTGGATCGTGGCGTCGGCGATGGTGCGCGCGGGGATGTCCCCGGCGCCGTGGTGCACGAAGGCCGGCTCGCACTCCTCGGCCCCGAGCGGCAGTGCCACCCAGAACTGGAGGCCGTGGCTGGTGCCGCCGGAGGCGCGCACGGCGTCGCCGCTGCGCTCGGAGTGCACGATGCCGCGGCCGGCGGTCCTCCAGTTTACCTCGCCTGGGCTGATCACCTGGCTGAAGCCGAGACTGTCGCGTTGCGTGATCTCGCCGTCGAAGAGACAGGTCACCGTGGCCAGCCCGATGTGCGGGTGCGGCCGCACGTCCAGGCCGTGGCCGGGCGCGAAGGCGGCTGGCCCGAAGTGATCGAGGAACACGAACGGGCCCACGTTGCGTTGCCCGATCTGCGGCAGCACGCGGGCGACGCGGACGCCGTCGCCGAGGTCCTTGGCGCGAGCATCGACGACACGGACGAGCTCGCTCATGGGGGCTCCTTGGCTGGTGTGGCCAGTCCCGGGTGATCGGTCTCGATCCAGCGGGCGCCGCGGGCGCGCCAGGCGCGGATCGCGGCGGTGTCGTTGACGGTCCACACGTCGAGGGCGAGGCCGGCGGCGGCGACCGCGGCCACGAACGGCTCGTCGGCCGCGCGGTGATCGACGGCCACGCCGGTGAAGCCACGCTCGGCGGCGGCGCGGGCCAGCTCGGCGGGATAGGGCCGGGCGCCGCCGTTGCCGTCGGACGGCGGATCGACGGTCCAGTAGGCCGGCACGCCGGGGAGCCGCGACGCGACCGCGGCGAGCGCCTCGGCATCGTAGGCCTGGAGTGCGACGTCGGCCTGGCGCCGCCGCGGATCGGCGGCCAGGATCGCCGCGGCGATCACCTCGGCGTCGGCGGCGCCGGTCTTGATCTCGACGAACAGCATGCGGCCGGCGGGCGTGGCGTCGAGCGCTTCGCCCAGGGTCGGCACGCGCTCACCGCGAAAGCGCTCGCTCTTCCACGAACCGACGTCGAGCGCGCGCAGCTCGGCCAGCGTGGCGGTGGCGATCGTTCGATCGGCGGCCCCGCCGGTGGTCCGCCGGGTGGTGTCGTCGTGCATGAGCACCACCTGCCGATCGGCCGTGACGCGCACGTCGATCTCGGACGACTCGGCGCCCATCGACCAGGCCAGCCGCAGCGCCGCCAGCGTGTTCTCCGGCGCCTCGTACGAGGCGCCGCGGTGAGCGACGATGCCGGGCATCACGGGCGTCTCGGCGATGGTGGTCGACGATCCGAGAGCGGGCGCCGGCGCGTTGCCGCCGCCACACGCGGTCGCCCCGGAAGCCACAGCGATCGCGAAGGCGAAGAACGTCCGGCCCACGTGCGCGACTGTAGCAAGCCTGGTGTACCGTCGCACCGATGCCCTCCCCCGTGGTCGATCCCGATCGCATCCGCAAGGAGCTCGAGGCGATCGTCGGGCCACGGCGGGTGTCGCTGCGCGCGGTCGACCTCGACACCTACGCGCGAGACATGTGGCCGCGGCTCCTCCTCGCGCGCCGCGACGGTGCCGCCCCGGCGCTCTTGCCGCACGCCGTGGTGTGGCCGGAGAGCGCGCGAGAGGTCGCCACGATCGTGCGCGCGGCCCGCCAGATGGGCGTGGCCATCATTCCGTATGGCGGCGGCTCGGGCGTGTGCGGCGGCGTGGTGCCGGTGCGCGGCGGCATCACGATCGACATGAAGCGTATGCAGGCGTTGCGGGCGGTGCGCGGCGACGAGCTCATCGCCGACGTCGAGGCCGGCCTCTCGGGTGAGCGCTTCGAGCGCGAGCTGGCCCGGCGCGGCTTCACCTTCGGCAACTTCCCGTCGTCGATCTACTGCTCGACGGTCGGCGGCTGGCTGGCCACCCGCGCCGCCGGCCAGCTCTCGACCAAGTACGGCAAGGTCGAGGATCGGGTCTCCGGCCTCACCGTGGTCACCGGCACCGGCGAGGTCATCGACACCGACGGTCCGTCGCGCGCGCTGGGCGGCCCCAACTGGACCCAGCTCGTGGTCGGCAGCGAGGGCACGCTGGGCGTGATCACCTCGGCCCGCCTGCGCCTGTCGCCGGCGCCGCAGCTGCGCGTGTTTCGCGGCTTCGAGCTCGACAACGTCGCCGCCGGGGTCGAGGCCATCCGCCGGGTCCTGCAGCGCGGCCTGCGCCCGGCGGTGGTCCGGCTCTACGACGAGCTCGACACGTTCCTCAACAGCATGAAGACCGGCGGTGGCCACGACACCAACACCGACCGCCCCCACGCCTACGCGCCGACGCCTCTGCCCGGCGAGGGCGCCCTGCCGGTCCTGCCCGGCGCGCCCGAGCCCGAGGACGACGGGCCCCTGCGCCGGCTCCTGGCCCTGGGTCGGCGCGGCACCCGCAGCCTGCGCAAGGACGCGATCGGCGCGCTCCTGTCGCGGCCGCGCGCGGTCAACGGCCTGGTCGGCGCGGTGGCCGAGAAGATCGCCCGCAAGGGCTGCAAGATGATCATCGGCCTCGAGGGCGCGCGTATCCGCACCGAGGTCGAGGCCGCGCTCACCTTCGCCGAGCTCGAGCGCGCCGGTGCCCGCGACATGGGCGAGGAGCCGGGTCGGGCCTGGCTGGCCCACCGCTACGCGGTCAGCTATCGCATGTCGCCGGTCTTCCGCGACGGCGCCTTCGTCGACACCATGGAGGTCGCGGCGAGCTGGGAGCAGCTCCTCGATCTCTACCACTCGGTGCGCGAGGCCATCGGCCGCCACGCCGTGGTGATGGCCCATTTCTCCCACGCCTACCCCGATGGCTGCTCGATCTACTTCACCTTCGCCGGCCACGGCGAGGATCGCGCCGACAGCGAGAAGATCTACGACGCGATCTGGCGCGACGGCCTCGAGGCGGCGACCCGGGTCGGCGGCACCATCAGCCACCACCACGGCGTCGGCCTGCTCAAGGCGCCGTACATGTTCGGCGAGCACCGCGAAGCGATGAGCATCCTGCAAGGGCTCAAGCGCACCCTCGATCCCGACGACATCATGAACCCCGGGAAGCTGGGTCTGTGAGCGGCGCGCTGGTCAGCGAGCTCGAGCGCGCGGTCGGCGCCGAGCACGTGCGCGCCGACGGAGCGGCGGCCTGGCGGGTCACGCCCGGCGCCGCCGCCGAGGTCGCCGAGGTGGTGCGGGTCGCCGGCCGCCACGGCGCCGCGGTGATCCCGGTCGGCTCGGCGTCGCGTGCGCCCCGGATCAAGGGCGTCGATCGCCCGCGCGTGCTCATCGCGACGTCGCGCCTCGATCACGTCATCACCCTCGACGAGACCTCGTTGCTCTGCCACGTGCAGGCCGGGATCACCGGGCTCGGCCTCGAGAAGGTGCTGTCGCCGCGCGGGCTGTCGATGGGCGACTACCCACCCAGCATCCTGGGCTCGACCCTCGGCGGGTTGATCGCGGTGCGCACACCCGGCAAGTCGAGCGCGCGCCACGGCTTCCTCGAGGACGCCGTGGTCGGGCTGTCGGCCGTGCTCGCCGACGGCCGCACCATCCACACCCGGCTGGCGCCGCGGCGCGCGACCGGACCCGACCTGGCCCGCGCCCTGTGCGGCAGCGAGGGCACGCTCGGCTTCATCACCAGCGTGGTGCTGCGCATCCATCGCCGGCCCGAGGCTCGCTTCCTGGCCGCGTTCGCGTTGCCGACCATGGACGCCGCGCTGGCCGCGACCTACCTGGCGCTGCGTGAAGAGGCGTCGCCGGCGGGTCTGCGGATCCTCGACGCCGATGAGGCCGCCCACTGGTACGGCGCCGGCGTGGTCGGGGACGGCGAGGCGGTGATCGTCGCCGCCACCGCCGGGCCGACCGATCTGGCCGCCTGCGATCGCGATCTCATCGCCAGCGCGGTGCGCGCCGAGGGCGGGCGCGAGGCCGATCAGGCCCTGGCCGAGACCTGGTGGAAGCGCCGCCACTCGGCCGAGCCCTGGCCGGGCCCGCCACCGACGTTCCAGGTCACGGCCACGCCGTCGAAGCTGCGCGGCGCCTACCACGCGGTGCGCGGCGCGGTCGCCGCCGCTGGTGCCTCGACGCGCGCCCACGTGTCGCGTTTCGATGCCTCGGGCGCGGTCCTGTTCGTGACCTTCGTCGACGGCAGCGGCCCGGCGGCGCCCGCGCTGGCAGGCCCGCGCGTCGAGACCGTGCGCGACGCCGCCGAGGCCG
>SXJR01000540.1 GCA_005779305.1 Myxococcales bacterium | reverse complement strand
GGCGCTGGTGGCACCGAGTCAACCCTGTCCGGGGCCGACGGTGCTGGCGCAGGCGCCGCCGGCGGAGGGTCGGTGGGCAGGTGCGTCACGCGCAACCACAGCGGTGTGCTCGTGCCGGAGGCCGGCGCGATGAAGATCTTCCATACCGTGTCAACGCTCGCGCCTCGCTCGCCGCCTTGATGGCGGCGAGCAGGCCCTGCGCGCCCGCCGCGATCAGGTCTCGGGATCGAACGGGAACGGCGGCGAGCCCGTGAAGGTCGGGCCCTGCAGCACCGGCGGGTCGGTGGGGCCGGCCTTGGGAATGACGAAGTGGGCCGTGCGCTTCTTGCCGGGGCCGGCCGGCATGTCGACGACGGGGCGGTTGACGGTGACCAGGTCGGCGGTGGCGCCGGCGGCGGTGATGCGCAGGATGCCGTAACCCTGGGCGTTGGAGTCGGCGTACTTGAGGTGCGGGTTGACGTTGGGGTCGCGCGCCGCCATCGCCTGGGCGAAGTTGTCGGTCTGGGACATCACGGTCGATGACGCCGAGCCGTAGAGGAGCGTGAGGTTGATGTTCTCGACGAAGCGGTCCGCGCCGCCCATGGTGGTGGCGTCGTACGTCACCAGGTGGCGCAAACCGCCGGCGGCCCCGGTGCGGGTCGGGTACTCGAAGAACGAGAACAGCGAGTTCGACGACACGCCGGCGGCGATCAGCTCGACCACCGTCGGGTTGGGCGTGACCGCCTCGTGGTTGTCCATCACGATGCCGGCGAAGTGGGCGTGGATGTCGCCGGTGATGGCGACGACGTTCTTGATCGAGCTCGAGCGCAGGTACTGCATCAGCTCGGTGCGCTCGTGGTTGTAGCCATCCCACCCGTCCGAATCCATGACCCGGTCGAAGATGAGGGTGCCGGTGCCGTTGTCGAGGAAGAAGCGCATCATGGGCACGCCGTTGGCCCACACCTTCCAGGTCGCGTTCGACCCGGCCATGGTCGCCTTCCACCACGCCTTCTGCGGGCCGCCCAGCATGGTGCCGGGGGCCCGGGTCTGGTTGGTGTTTGCGAAGTTGCCGCCGTGGAACGACGCCGGCGGGCTGCCGCCGTTGGCCTGGCTGCCGGCGTCCATCTGCGTCGACATCTCGTAGGAGAGGACGTTGCGCTGATCGAAGAAGTACGAGCTGCCGAAGATGAGGTCCTCGGGGATGGCGTGGTCGCTGCGGTACGAGCGCCCGTCGGTGATGACCAGCTCGCAGTGGGCGCCCAGCCGGATGCTGCGGTAGATGGTCATCGTGGCCAGGGCGGCCACGTTGTTGGGCTCGGTGAACAGGTTGTTGGCGTCGACCGCGGTGCCGAACGGCGCGTCGGTGACGGTGGCCGGGGTGAAGTCCTTGGCCTGGTTCTGCACGCCGGTGACGCCGAGCGAGTCCGACAGGGCCGCCGGGATGAACTCGAACCAGGCCTGGTTGGCGGCGACCTTGCGCCGCTGCATCGGCTCGTCGAGCGTGCGCTCGTCGGTGTAGTTGGCCATGGTCTGCCAGCAGTCGTTGGTGAACTCGTGGTCGTCCCAGGTGTGGATGAACGGCCAGCGGGCGCGTGCGGCGCGCAGCTCGGGGTCGCGCAGGTACTGCTTGTACACGTGGCGGTAGTCGGCAAGCGTCAGCGCGAAGTTCTTGCCGGCGGCGCTGCCGCCGTTGGGGTACGGCGTGATGCGGCGGGCCACGCCGTTGCGATCGTTGAGGGTCAGGATCTGGAACGCGTCGTCGAGCGGCTCCGAGAAGTGCTCGTCGCGGGTCTCGTAGATGAAGTCGCCGAGGTGGACCACGGCATGGATGCGGTTGGCCTCGGTGGCGGCCTCGTCGTCCTTGATGATCTCGCGGTAGGCGCCGTGGAAGCCGGCCTCGAAGTCCTGGCAGCTCACCCAGGCCAGGTTGATGGGCACGTCGGCGGTGGGCAGCGGCGCGGTCCACGTCCGTCCGGCGTCGCTGACGTCGGGCGCCGAGCCGGCCTGGAAGCGGTAGTAGTAGATGGTGTTGGGGGAGAGCCCCTCGACCAGCACGCGCAGCGTATGGTCGCTGGAGGCGCCGACGGTGACGTCGGTCTCGACCACGAGGGCCGTGAAGGCGGAGTCGGTCGCGACCTGGATGTGCACGACGATGTCGTCGGTGGCGCCGTCCATCGCCTCGACCCGGGTCCACAACATGACCGCGTTGGGCTGGGGATCCCCCGAGGCGACGCCCTGCGGGAACAAGAAGGGACCGGTGGTCGGGGGCCCGCCGTCGTCACCGCTACAGGCGGTGCCGGAGCCAACCGCTCCTCCGGCCGAGGCGACGACGATGAACGAACCGGCGGTCTTGAGGAAGTCTCGTCTTTTCATGGGATCTCCCCCGCCATGGTCCCACCTCTGCCGGGGATCGAGCAAGGCTCGGCCCCGGCTCCGCCCTTCGGGTGTGATCCGGGTCTTGCGCCAGCTGCCTCGGCGACGGCGCCGGTGCGCCGGCTAGCGGATGTCGGGGATGCCGTCGCCGTTGGTGTCGACGGGCTCGCCGCCGCGGGGCGACGTGATGTCGCGGTGGTCGGGGATGCCGTCGCCGTCGGTGTCGTTGGCGATGCGGGGGACGCCAGCGTCGATGATGGTGCCGGAGGCGGAGCCGCTGCCGGATGGAGTGGCGCGGTCAGGGCGGGAGCGAGGACGGTGGGGATCGGAGGGCGCGGGGTCGGTGGTGCCGGCGTCGGCAGCCGCAGGCGCAATGGCAGCCGCAGCCGGAGCCGCAGCCGCATCGGGCGGAGCCTCGGCGACCGAGGCCGAGGCCGAGGCCGAGCCCGAGCCCGAGGCCGAACCCGTGGCCGAACCCGAACCCGAGCCCGTGGCCGAACCCGAACCCGTGGCCGAACCCGAGCGTGAGCTGGTGACGAGGATGACGGTGGTGGCGATGATGGCGACGAGGAGCGCGGCGCCCGCGGCGAGCACGAGGCGGCGCCGGCGGGTCGAGGCGGCGAAGACCGACTTCCAGCGGGGCTGGGTGACGGCGCCCATGACGCGGGCGAGCGGATCGGTGCGAGGCCCGGTGTCGGCGAGGCGGGCGGCGTGGGAAGCGAGCGAGCGGGTGCTGGAGGAGCCGAAGGGCGCGAGGGCCTGGGCCAGCTCACCGACGGAGCGGAAGCGGCGGGCGGGGTCCTTGTCGAGGCAGCGGTGGATCACGTCGGCGAAGGCGCGCGGCACCGTTGGCGGCAGGGGCGCCGGCGGATCCAGCGTCACCTTGGCGGCGATCTCGGCGATGGTCTCGGCGTCGAACGGGCGGGTGGCGGTGACCAGCTCGTGCAGCACCACGCCCAGCGACCAGATGTCGGCGCGGGCGTCGACGTCGCGCGAGCTCTTGAGCTGCTCGGGCGCCATGTACGACGGCGAGCCCACGATCGCGGCCGAGTCGGTGAGGCGCGCGTCCATGCGGCCGTGCAGCTTGGCGATGCCGAAGTCCATCACCTTGACCAGCGGCGTGCCCTCGGGCCGCCGGGTCAAGAACAGGTTCGACGGCTTGAGATCGCGGTGCACGATGCCGGCGGCGTGGGCCTCGGCCAGGGCCAGGCAGGCCTGCACCACGTAGTCGGCGGCGAGCGCCGGCCGCAGCGCCCCGCCCTTCTTGACCACCGCGGCCAGGTCGTGGCCCTCGAGGTGCTCCATCACGATGTACGGCGCGCCGTCCTCGCTGCCGACGTCGACGACCCGGCAGACGTGCTCGCTCTTGAGCCGCACGGTGGCCCGCGCCTCGCGCAGGAACCGCTCGACCATCTCGGCGTCGCGGGTGGTCTCCGGACGCAGGAACTTGAGCGCCACCCGCTGGCCGAGCTGGAGGTGGGTGGCGGCCAGCACCACGCCCATGCCGCCCTCGCCGAGCACCCGCTCCACCCAGTACTTCTGGCCGATCACCGTCCCTGGCGCGAACATGGTTGTGACTGTGTGCGACTACGGCTCGGGTGGCTGCGGCGGGCCCCAGATCAGCGCGAGATCCAGCTCCACGGCGTCGAACGGATCGGCGCGCACCTTGGCGTCGCCGCCGTAGGAACCGACCAGGACCCAGCGACCCGCGTCGAGGCGATAGACCTCGAGCGTCTGCACCAAGGCATCGAGCAACCAAACTTGGCGGACGCCGTGGCGTGCGTAGAGCGGGAGCTTCTCGGTCCGATCCGAGCGCGCCGTGCTCGGTGACAGTCCTTCGCAGATCCAGTCCGGAATCACGGCGAGTGGACCGGTTCGCGGCGCGCTGAATCGCTCTCGGCGCCAGCCGGCCAGATCGGGCACGCGCAGCTCGTCGCCGAAGCTGATTCTCGGCTCGTCCAGGATCACCCATCCACCCGGTCCACCGATCCCGAAGCGGAACCATGCACAGAGCAGCCCCCCTAGGTCCGAGGTCGCGGCGATGTGCGGGTAGTCCGGTCGCTGCACCTCGACGATCTCACCGTCGACGATCTCGCCGACCTTGCCCTCGGGCACGTGCAACAGCGCCTCCCAGAGCTCGTCGAAGCTCCGACGCTTGGCGGCGCGGTGCACCATCTCGTCAGTCTACGTGAAACCGCGAGATCCGGGAGCCGCAACGCGAGGGGCGGCTACATCGCCGCGCGGCGATGCTGGCCGTGATAGGCCAGCGACGCCCACTCGATCTTCAGCTCGGACGCGAAGCCGAGCGCGACGGCGGCAGAGCCGAGGCGGATGCCGGTCGACTTCTTGTACGCGAGCGCGGCGCGCAGCTGCACCGGCGTGAGCACGCCGGCCTCGACCAGGTACTGACCGAAGCCGTTGGCCTGGGGCAGCTGGCTCAGGGTCGAGCGTTGCATCTCGGGCGGTGGGCGCGTGCCCTCGGCGCGCGGCCGCGGCGCGTCGCGCCGGGCGCGCGACGACTTCGAGGAAAGATGGCCAACCGCGGCAGCGGCCGCCGGGAGTTTTTCCGCTGCCGCGGTTGACCGAACCATTGCTGCGACGACGCCGAGCCACTCGCGGGCTTCGCTGTCGTCGGGATCGAGGCGCAGGGCCTCGTGGAGGAAGATCTTGGCCGACTCGATCTCGTCGCGCCGGGCGGCGAGCTCGCCGAGCAGGCGGTAGGCCGCGCCGGCCTGCGGCTCGATCTGGAGACACTCGCGGATCTCGGTCTGGGCCTCCGCGTCGCGGCGGAGGGCCATGAGCGCGCGGGCGCGCAGGAGGCGGAGGTGCAGATTGTCGGGGTCGTCGAGGAGGGCGTCCTGGCAGGTGGCGACCACGCACGGGTACTCCCGCGCGGCGAACAGCTCGAGCGTCGCCCGCATGATGCTCGCGCTATCCACGCGAGCTTCCAGAGCAAGGCGCCTGCCAGGTCACGCGCGGGATAAGTTGACGGAATCACATGGGGGAGAGGCGATCCCGCCGGGGACCGCGCACCCCGGACGAGGGCGGCGGCTCTCACCGGGCCACCGCGGGACGCTCGGCCGGAGCTCGGCGGACGCTCGGCGGGTGCCTCCGGCTGGTGCCACCCGATCCCCGCGCGCATACTCACCTCGTGTCGCGTGTCCTGGCCTCGCTCGCCCCGGTCGCCCTCGGCGCCCTGGTCGCCCTGGGGGCACATGGCGCTCTGGCGCCCGCCGCGGCCGCGCCGGTGCGCGACCCCGATGCCCGCGACCACGGCGACTTCTGGGCCGAGGTGGTGTCGCCCAATCGCGACCAGGTCACGGCCATCAAGGCCCAGCTCCGCGAGGCGCTCGCGGTCATCGCCACCGACTGGAACCCCGAGCACCGGCAGCGCGTGATCGCCGACGCGATGGGCATGGCGCGCCACGCCCGCGCGCTCGATCCCGGCGACATCGAGGTCGTGTACTTCCTCGGCGCCATCGCCGACGACGGCGGCCGCTCGCTGGAGGCGGCGCGGCTGCTCACCCAGGTGACGCTCGAGGCGCCGCGCGGCGCGGTCCGCAACGACGCGCTGGTCCGGCTGGGCAAGATCGCGCTGCGCCGGGGCAAGCCGGCCGAGGCCATCGCGCCGCTGCGCCAGGCGCTGGGCGAGCGGGTCGATCGCCGCACCAGCACGATCGCCGCCGTGTACCTGGCCACCGCGCTCGACCGCGCCGGCCGCACCGCCGACGCCATCGATCTGTTGCGGCCGCGGGTCGAGGCGGCGAGCGGCAACTGGGACGTCGAGGAGGCGCTCGAGTGGTTCACCCTCGCCCTCATCTACGATCGCGACGAGCAGGTCTCGCTCGCGTTCGATCTGGTGGTGCGGGCGCAGAGCTCGCTCGCGGGGTCGTACGCCGAGCGCATGGAGGCGGGGCTCGGGCTGGCGCCACCGGTGCCGGTCGCGGAGACCCACTACGCCCGCGCCTTCCTCTACGAGACCGCCGGCTTCGTGCACGAGGCCCGCGCCGAGTGGCTAGCCTACACGCGCTGGCCGACCGCGGCCGCGGCGGCGCGCGCCCGCGCCCACCTCGAGGCGCTCGATCGGATGCTCGCCGAGCGCCGGCCCAGCAAGAAGCCGCGGGCGCCGCGGAGGCAGCCGTGAGCCGCACGACCCGGCG
>SXJR01000079.1 GCA_005779305.1 Myxococcales bacterium | reverse complement strand
TTTGGTTCCTGCCGGAAGCTACACGGATACGGCGTCGACATGATGGAGGGACTCGACCTGTACATAGCTTCGCAATTGAAGACTCTCCGCGATCGTCCGAGCATGCTGATCCTCAACGGCGACCAAGTCTATGCCGACGAGGTGCCGGACTCACTGCTGGAACACATCCAACAGCTCCTGCCGGACCTCATCGGCTACCTCGAAGAGTTGCCTGGACTTAAGCTCGCGAAACCGGGGAAGCGCAGGACACACCTCAAAGACCTTGGTTTCACGACGGAAGAAGGTGCGTCCCACGTACTCACGTTCGGTGAGTACTGTCTTTTGTACCTCATGTACTGGAACGAGGCGCTATGGCCGTCCTCGTTTGGGTCCGAGCGGACCAACGCCACGGACGCACTCAAGAACGCTCGCATCGCACTCCCTGCCGTGCGGCGCGTCATGGCCAACTGTCCGACGTACATGTTCTTCGATGATCACGAGGTGACGGATGACTGGAACCTCGACTTCAACTGGCGGATGAACGTTCTCAAGAGCAAGAGTGGACGCCGCGTCGTTGCGCATGCGCTGGCTGCGTTCACGATGTTCCAGGCGTGGGGGAACTCACCTCGTACGTTCCCGAACAGGATGGTCGATTCGGTGGGTGCGTACGCGCAGGCGCTTCTTCAATCGCCGCAGCGGGACGCCGGGGCGGCGGTCGAGAAGGCCATGTGGGACTTCGATGAGTGGTCGTTCGCCACGCCAAGCAACCCACCTGTGTTTTTCCTCGACACTCGCACCCAGCGCGACTTCTGGCGCGCTGGCGGTCGCCCTGGCGGTCCCTTCTATCCGAGGCTCGTGAAGGAAGCCGAGCTGAAACGGCTCCGTGGCATTGCTCGCGCACGGGGCGTCACAAGACGCTCGCCCTTGGTGATGAGCATCGCCACGCCGGTCTACGGCCACCCCGGCATCGAGGCAGGCCAGCGCCACCACACGGGGCGATACAGCAAGGACCACGAGAACTGGACGACCAATGTCTGGAGCTACATCGATCTGATCACGTTCATCGCCGAAGAGATGTCGCCATCCTTTTGCGTGTTCCTGAGCGGCGACCTGCACTACGCATTCAACCTTGGAATCAGTTACTCGCAGACTCGGCCACACCGTCGTGCAGCCGGCCCGCCTCCCACCGGGGCGTTTCCGCTACGCGTTCACCAGGTGACGTCCAGTGCGATCAAGAACGCGCCGCCGAACAATCGCGCATACGAGGTCGAGCACATCGTGCCCATGATCGGCACTGGGCGGGTGAGCTCGTTCGAAGGTCAGGACACCCGCGCGCTCTGGTACAACCCGTTTACGACGCTCGGGCAGGTGCTCGATCCGCCCGTCCGCTTTCATGAGCTCAAAACAGCCGATCCGCTTTTTCAAGAGGCGCACGACTGGGTGCTGCCGGGCAGGTCGAGGCAGCACCTGATCTTCATGTCGAACATCGGCGTCGTGACCATCTGGCCGCGCGACAAGAAGACCCAGCACGTTCTCATCAGCGGTAAACGAACCGGAACCGATGCCGAGTTCTGGACGTACGTGAGCGATCTGCGTTGAAGGATCCAGGCGCGAATCGGCGCACGACCGTGGCAAATTCTTGCCACGCTCACGCCGATCACCGCCGACCACGCCGGATCAGGACGGATGACGCACGGGCCGAACCGCTCGTGATCGCTGCAAGGCTGCACGGTCGTTGTTGATTCGCCGTGCGTTCACAAGGGTTCGATTCCCGTGCGCTTCCGCCCCGTCTTCTGACGACGACCGGCTCTGACCGATCAGGAGCTCGCGGAGTTTGGCGCGTCGTCGTCTTGATGTCGACGTGACCCAGGAGCCGCTGACCCTCACGATCGAGACCCCACGCCGGTGGCTCGCGAACGAGTGCCACCGCGCGTGCCAGCCGACCAGGCGGTGCCGGCGAAGCGGATCCCGTTCACCGCCAACGGCAGCATCCGCTTGCAAGAGAAGTACCCGCTCGCCGGGAGTTGCTGCACGCCCCAGGCCCGAGCAGCTCGTCGCGGAGTTCCGGTCACCGGGCACAACTTCCAGTTCATGTACAAGCCGAAGAGCTACAACCCTCCGCCCAAGTAGATGACCATGGGCGGCTTCCCCCTGTCGTGAAGTCGTTCGGCGCGTGGGCGACGGCCTCTCCAACGCACCGCGCGGTTCGAGCGTCACGAGCACGGTATCGCCGTCTTGCTTCGCACCGCGGATCCTCGCCGGGACGGGCAGCAGCGTCCCGTGCTTCTTGTCCCAGCGCCGCAACGAACGTGGTACCCGATCGACGATGGCAAAAGCGAAGGCAACGACGATGGCAAAAGCGAAGGCAACGACGATGGCAAGAGCGAAGGCAACGACGACCGCAAAGGCGCCTGCGAAGTCGGGCAAGGCGAAGGCGAGCGGCGACGGGACCAAGGCCAACCCGTGGAAGCTGATGACGCCGCCAGGCTCCTCGGCCTTCGAGGCGTGGCGCGACGAGTCCGCGGACCCGCAGGCGCTCGTCTGCAAGGTAGGCTCCACCGTGCTGAGTTATCAGCTCCGCTGCATCGACGATCTGCATGCGATGCTGAGGAAGCACGGAGCCTGGATGCCGCTTGGCGGTGCGGACGAGCAGAAGCCCGCCGCCGATGGCTCCGTCGAGGCGTGGGGGCGCTCAGCGAGCAACCCCGTCGGCGGCTGGTACGGCCTGAAGAAGGGCTTCCGCGGTCGCTTCGGTGTCTACGTGCCGCCGGTCATGGAGGCGCTCGGCCTGGCCGAGGTCTCGCACGAGGCGCGCAACAACCAGATGCGCGCCAAGTAGACGGCCCCCTCGGTCACATCCGGGGATCGCATGACGCCGCGCTCGCGCCTTGGGGTCCGGCTACTCGACGCCGGGAACCTGCCGCGGCGGCCGGTCGCCGTCGACGTCACCGGGGTTGTCCACGGGTGGGCGGTGGGTGGCCGGATTGGGCGGCTCTGCGGGCGCTGGAGGCGGCGCAAACGGTACCGGGGGGGGCGGGGCCACCTGCTCCACCGACAGGACGCCTGGGGCTGGGCTGGGGTCGTCGTTCCGGATCGTCGCCCCCGTCGACGCCGCGTCGGCAGGCAGCCTCGATGTGCCCGAGGACGTCGTGTGAGCCGGAGCCGGCGAGGCCCCCGGCAAAGGTTCCGAATTGCTCCGGAGCTCGTACAGGGTGGCCCCCCCCAGCACCGCGGCCGCGGCGCAGAGCCCGACGAGCAACCAGCGCGTAGCCGTCATCGCGCCCTAGAAGGAGCCGCCGCCGCCCAGAGGCGGCGAGACCGGCGGAGGTGGCGGGAGGCTCCCCGTCACGTTGTCGAAGCCATAGGCCGCGGCCGACCTCCCCAGGGGATTGCCGAGCGCGAAGATCCCATTCGCTTCGCCGAGCGCCCTGACCCCGACGTCCATGGCCCGGTTGGAGTTGCCGAGGCTGTAGTTCATCGGCTTGCCGCCGGGCGCGACGACCTCCATATAGGCATCGTTGAAGGCCTGGAGCGACGACGCCTCCTTGTAGATCGTGCCCGCCGGCACGTAGGCCTTGCCGTTCTCCGGGTTCTCGTCGTTGTACTGCTCGCCGCCCTGAACGAACGGCAGCTTGACGCCGAGGATGTTCAGCGCCGGCTTCTGGCCGAGGCTGTAGGTCTTCACGTGGTTGTGCTTCTCGTCGTACACGTTGACCTTGAAGTGCGACCCGGGCCCGATGGGGCGCTGATAGAACTCGTAGCGGAGCTTGCCCTCGCCCGGCTCACCGATCGTGGGCGCCCCGGCGGCGAAGCGGGGGTTGTTGCTGCTCGCGGTCTCCAGCCGATCGACCCAGTTGCCGGTCTTCGGCTTCTTGGTCCCGTCGTTGTTGTCCTTGCTGTCCGTGCCCTCGATGTCCGTGCGATTGACCGGATCGTTCCCACAGTACGCGAAGCGGTTGAGGCCGACCGTGTCGGTGCCGTCGATGATGAGGTCGGGCGAGACAAAGGTCGCCAGGGTCGGATCGTAGTAGCGCGCGTGGAGGTACACGAGCCCGGACGCGTCGTGACGCTGCCCCGTGAACCCGCGCGGCTCGTAGAGGAGCGGGCCGGCGGTCGAGATGACCTCGCCGAACGGGCGGAACACCCTGCGGTGCACCTCGGCCCCTGACGCGTCGGTCTCGGCCTGGACCGAGCCCTGCTGGTCGGTGTGGAGGAAGGTCGCCGTCGCGCCATCGACCCGCGCCACCATCACGCCCGCGACGGAGATGTACCGGCTCGACGAGCCGCCCACCTGCACCTCGTAGTCGTCGCCCACGTAGCGCCGGGTGATCCCGTTCTCGACCTGCTCGACGCGGCCGCCGTCGGCGTCGTACGCGAACGAGAGGCTCACGCCAGGGCTGGTGATCGTGGCCGGGCGATTGTCGCCGTTCCAGGTCAGCGTGCGCACGACCGTCCCCGACGTCGAGACGGACGTCATGAGGCCACCCGCGTCGTAGGCGTACGTGTTCGCGCCCGCCGCGGTGGGCGCGTGCGGCCGGGAACCGTAGCTGTACGCGCCCAGGCGCGAGTTCGACGTGATGTTGCCGATCGCGCTGTAGGCGAGCGTCTGGTTGTACGTCGAGCTCGAGCTGTTGGTGGCGGTGGTCAGACGGTCGAGCTCGTCGAAGGCGTAGGTCCAGCCCTCGTTGGCGAACGGGCTGGTCACCTGCGTGATGAGGCCCTTGGTGTTGCGCGTGTACGCGAGGTTCTGCAGCGTCGCGGCGCCCTTGGTCGTGCTGATCGCGGTGAGCCAGCCGCGCTGCGCCGAGTACGTCCGCGTCGAGACCGCACCGTTGGCCGCGGTCACCTGGGTCAGCTTGCCCTCTGCGCTGTAGAGCGCCGTGGTGACGTACGCAGGGATGGACTTGAGGCGCCCCGAGCCGTCGTAGAGGAGCGGCGAGCTCGCGGTGCCCTGCGTGCCACCGTCGGGATACGTCGTCCACAGCAGGCGGTCGCCGGCGTCGTGGCCGTACAGGAACGTGTAGCTCGCGCCGCCGGTGGTCCGGACGATCCGCGCCACGCGCCCACCGGCGTCACGGTCGGTCGTCCTGGTCCCCGCGGGATCCGAGCTCGAGGTGACGCCGCCGACGTTGTAGTACCCGCTCCGCGCCTCGTCGAACGTCCAGGTCACGGTGACGGCGGACCCGGTGCCCGCGTTGCTGGTCTTGCTGGTCTTGCGGTCGAGCGCGTCGTAGCCGAAGGTCGTGCGCTGGCCCTTGCCGTCGGTGTGCGCGGTCATCCGGCTGGCGCCGTCGAACTCGTAGGTCCAGGTGCCGAGATCCGGATCGACCATCTGGGTCCGCCGGCCGAGCGAGTCCGTCGTGTACGTGGTGACGTTGCCCGACGGATCGGTCGAGCTCGCGAGGTTCTGGCGGGCGTCGTAGGCGTACGTGGTGGTCTTGATCTGGCCGCCCACGGTCTCGTCGTGCCCGGTGCGATTGCCCGCGGCGTTCGTCCGGTCGGTCTTGGCGCGCCCGAGCTCGTCGGTGCTGGTGACCGACCACAGGCCGTAGCTCTTCGTCTGGAAGGCGCCGTCCGCGAACGTCCGCCGCGTCAGCCGATCGAGGGCGTCGTAGCCGAACGTGGTCGCGTACGTCGTGGGTTGCGCCTGGCCCGAGACCCAGTAGTACGGGGCGGTCATCGAGGCCTCCCGATTGCGGGCGTTGTACGTCGTGTCGACGAAGATGTCGCCCGTCGCGGCGGCCGGGCCCTTGGTCGCCGTGCGCCACTTGCGGCCGAGGCCGTCGATGTACGTGCGGCTCCAGATGTTCCCGGTGCCGTCCGCAGAGGCCCGCTCGACCTGCTCGTACTGGGTCGCCGCATTGCCGAGGTTCGCCCAGCTGTGGTTCTCGAACCGCCCGCCGGGCTCGGTCTTCGTCGAGAGCCGGCACAGGACGTCGTAGGTCATCGTGGTCGTCTGGCCATTGAGGTCGGTCTTGCCGATCGGGGCTCCGCAGGCGGCGTCCCAGGTCGCCGTCATCGACTGACCGAGCGCGTTGGTCTCGGACGTCCGGAACATGTGGTACGTGGCATCGAAGACGTACGTCGTCCGCGCGCCCAGCGCGTTCTCGTCCGCGGTCACGTTGCCCCAGGCGTCGTACTCCTTCTTCGTCGCGAGGAAAGAGCTCGGGCTCGACAGCCAGCGCGCCACCTGGGTCGGCAGACCCGCCGACGGGGCCTGGTTCCACGTCGCCGCGCCGTCGTAGTAGGAGAGCGTCTCCTTGAGCAGCGCCCCGGCCGTGCCCACGCCCTGGTGCACCTTGACGTCGGCCGGCTTGTTGACGATGTACAGCGCCGTGTTCGGCACGAAGGTCGTGGTCGCGGTGTCCTCGTCGCCGGTCGTATCGTAGTCCCCGTAGATGATCTCCTGCGTGACCTCGCCGTACGCATTGAAGGTGCGGTTCGTGTACCTGCGCTTGCAATCGGCGCCGGGGCACGCCGTGCCGGCGTTGATGTACGTGTACTCCCAGCTCCCGGTCTGCACCGAGGTCCAGGGCACGGTGGCGCCGTTGGTGGTGTAGTCGTAGACGTTCGCCGCGAGCAGCTGGCCGCTCCCCGTGCGCCGATCGATGCGCTCGGGCCTGGAGGCCGACCCGTAGTCCTGCTTGAGCCACGTCTCGGTGTACGGACAGGGCGATTCACCGGCGAGGCAGGGCTTGATCTCCTTCTCGTAGCGGAAGCCCATGAATCGCCGCTCGAGGGCGTCGTAGAGCCCGCCCGAGTAGCTGTAGCTCGTGGTCGCCGAGTTGCCGCGGCCGTCGGCCACGGTCACCCCCGACACCGTCTGCATGACGGGCACGTTGTTCGTGTTCGTCCAGGCCGTCGAGGGCGTGTAGCTGACCGTGGTCGTGCCGCCGGCGTCGCTCGTGACGGACGTCAGGAGATCGGGGTACGAGCCGCCGATCCGCCAGACGCGCCGGCCGCGGGTCGACAGGGCCCCCGGGTAGAGCTCCACCACGTCCTGCAGGCCGTCGCCGTTCATGTCCACCGGGAAGTTCATCGACTCGGCGCTGGCGTTGATGTTCAGCACGTCGGTCGCGCCGAGCGTGAAGCCGCCGTTGCTCGTGGACAGCCAGATGCGCCGCGTCCGCTGGGCGCGGTAGAGCTCGATGAAGTCGTCCCGGCTGTCGCCGTTGACGTCGGCAACGACGAACGTGGTGGAGTTGTCCGCCGGGAGGCCGTAGTCGTTGGACGACTGGGTGAAGCCGTAGCCGTTCGACAGCCACGCCCGGCGGTAGAAGGCGCCGCCCCACGGGAACAGCTCGAGCATGTCGCTCTTGCCGTCACCGTTGATGTCGGCCGCGATGTAGCGGCCGCTGGTGCTGTGGGTCATCGAGGTGTCCAGGTTCCCCTGGTTGAACCCGTTGCTGCCGTTCGACAACCAGACGCGCCGCCCCCAGCTCAGGCCGCTCTGGTAGAGCACGACGAGGTCGGACCTGCTGTCGCCGTTGACGTCCATCGGGAGGAACTGCGCGTACGTGTTGTAGCCAATGCCGTCTTCGGTCAGCCCCCCCGTGAAGTCGGAGCCGTTCGAGATCCAGGTCTTGCGCCTGTAGGTCGTGCCGTACTGGTACAGCTCGACGAGGTCGGACTTGCCGTCGCCGTTGACGTCCATGACGAGGTGGCGAACGTTGTTGCTGTAGTCGCCGGCCATGGCGCCCGTCGGCCCCGAGGTGAATCGCGTGCCGTTCGACCACCAGATGTGGCGCTGCCACTTACCGATGCCGAGAAAGGGCGGGTACATCTCGATGAAGTCGGACTTGCCGTCGCCGTTGAAGTCCCCCGCGAAGAAGCGCGTGTTGGCGTTGTAGCCGATCTGGCCGATCCCGCCGTCCCAGGCCGTGTCGACGAAGCTGGTGCCGTTCGAGAGCCAGGTCTTGCGGTAGTACTCGGTGAGCACGGTATAGAACTCGACCATGTCGGTCTTGCCGTCGCCGTCGATGTCCATGGCGAGGTACTTGTGGTTGGCGTTGTTGGCCATGCTGGTGTCGAGGCTGCCGGCGACGAACGACGTGCTGCCGGCCTGGTAGGCCACGGTGAGCGCCGGCAGACTGGTGCCGCCGGTGACCGTCCCCGCGCCGTCGACCGTCGCGTCCTTGCCGAACTGCTGCACGCTCTGGAGCAGCGACTTGTTGGTCGAGCTGCTCGTCGTGTACACGAGCTTGTAGGCGCGTACGCGGGTGCCGCTCACCTTGACGTCGATCGTCTTGAGGCGCCCCCACTGCGTCGTGAAGCCGGGCGTGCCGAGCGCGCCCCAGTCCTTGTCAGGGCGCGTCTCGAAGTGAAACTTCACGGTCGTGCCGTTGTAGGCGATCTGGTCCGGGTACTCCCAGCAGCAGCCGAACTGGTTGGTGGCCCAGGTGTACGTGACCGTGTTGCCCTTGGTGTCGATGACCTGCGACAGGCCCCACTTGAAGACGGCGGTGTTGCCCGACACGAGGTAGACCGGAGAGAAGACGCTCCGCGTGCCGTCCTTGGCCGTCACCGTCCAGGTCGCGCTCACACCCGACCCGCTGAGCGCGATCCGCGAGTAGCTCTCGAGCTTCGTGGAGTGCGTCCCGCCCGTCGTGCAGCTCGGGCTCACGCTGCCGCCGGCGCACGCGACGAGCTCCTGGCCGTCGAGCAGGTAGATATCGGTGCTGTCGTATCTGGGCGCGCCGCGACCGGGGCTCGCGCGCTCGATCCGGCTCGGGCCGTCCAGCGACCAGCCCGCGCCCATCCAGCCGCCCTGGATCGACGAGTCGTACGTGAGCCCGAGCTTGGGCGCGATCCCCTGGAACGCGGGGACGACGATGTCGACCTTGTTGCTGAACGTCCCCTGTGACGCGTCGACCCGCCAGTCGCGCCGCTGCATCACCTCTGCCATCGCAGCGCCGACGCCCAGAGCCAGAAGGCATGCGACCAGCAAACCCTGCTTCACACGGCGTGTAGGCAGCATGATCTCCTTCGGAAGCGCCCCTGGCGCCTCCGTCAAGATGCCGAAGACTTCGGCGAGGTATACGACGTGTATCGACCCCGCCTTCGTGCGTCAATACTCCTCACGCAATCTTGGCGTCCTCAATTACGAGAACAACAACACATATAGACCTACATCAAATCATCACAGCCAGTTACACAGTCGTCAGTGACATGACATGTGCGGTAAATGGCCACCATCCAGGGTTCTTCTTGACTATGGTATACGCTGCGTATACCAAGGACGCGTGACCTCCGCGCAGCGCTACGACCGCACAAGGGGGGCGAGCTTCCCTGTTCGCCGCCCGCAGCTCGACTTCTCCGAGGTGCGGCAGAGGTTCTACGACGACAACGCCCTCGGCTCCGCCTTCTGGGCCGTCCTTCAGGCCCTCTTCCCGGACGGCGAGCGGTTCTTCATCAGGGCCGTGCACGATGTCAGAAAGCGCGTCGACGACCCCGACCTCCAGCGAGACATCGATGCCTTCATGGGACAGGAGGCCACGCACGCGCGGATGCACCGCGAGGTCAACGAGAAGGCGCAGCAGATCCACGGCATCGACCTCGAGACCATCGAGCGACGGATGGCGAAGATCACGGCGCTCTTCAACCGCTTCCATTCGCCGATGCAGCGGCTCGCGATGACGGCGGCGGCGGAGCACTTCACCGCGACGGTCGGGCGATACCTGCTCCGGCACCCCGAGTACATGGCTGGCTTCCGCGACCTCCCGGCCCGGCACCTGGTCATGTGGCACGCCATCGAGGAGCGCGAGCACCGCGCGGTGGCGTTCGACGTCTATCGCAAGGCCGGCGGCAGCTACTGGCTGCGCGTCGTGATGTTCCCCTGGATGTTCGCCGTCCTGACCCCCTGGATCGTCTTCGAGACCCTGCGGATCACGGGACAGATGAAGGGCTACGAGGATCGCGCCGCCCTGCGCCGCGGCTACCTGTCCCTGCTGGGCCCGAAAGGCATCCTCATGAAGATCGGGCCCGGCATGCGCGACTACCTCCGTCGCGACTTCCATCCGAACGACGATGACCAGTCCGCGCTCGAGGCCGAGTGGAAACGCGAGTTGGGGTTCGCCTGAGCGCGACCATGAAGGGCGACGAGCGCGACTCCGGTACGCGCCGCCGACCCGGAGTCGACCTCCGCGGCGGTGCACCACACGCCGATCGACGGACAGCTCGACCGATCACGAGATCGGCGGCGCCTCGAGGCTGATCTGCCCGATCGCCCCGGCGCGAAACTCGTGCACGAGCACCTCGGCCGCCTTGTGGAGATCCACCGTCCCGCCCTTGCGGAGTGCGCCGCGGCGCCGACCGATCTCGCCGAGCAACGCCTCGGCGTTGGACGGGATGGCCCCGAGCTTGTAATGCGCGATCACCAGATCGGGGTATCGCTCGAGCAGGAACTCCGCGCCGAACATCCCGATCGTGAGGTAGTCGATGGCGGTATCGGGAATCGAACCTGCCAATGCGAGTCGGAACGCGCGCGGCTCGTGCTCGATCTTCGGCCACATCAGGCCCGGGCTGTCCGTCAGCACGATCCCACTGGGGAGGTGGACGGCCTGCTGCTCCTTGGTGACGGCGGGCTTGTCGCCGACCTTGGCGACAACTCGATTCATCAGGATGTTCACCAGCGTCGACTTTCCGACGTTCGGAACGCCGGCGATCAAGGCCCGCACCGGCCGGTCCGGACGGCGGTGCTGCGCGAGGTGCTGGCAGAGTTCCGTGATCCGTTGGCGCGTCACCTGCGGTCGTTTGGTGGTCGCAGCGAACGCCTTCACGCCCGGCTCGCCTTCGCAGAACGCCACCCACGCTCGCGTCACCGCGGGGTCGGCGAGGTCGCTCTTGGTGAGCACCTTGATCACCGGCTTGGCGCCTCGGACCTCGGCCACCAGCGGGTTCGAGCTCGCCTCGGGCAGACGGCTGTCGATGACCTCGATCATCACGTCCTGAGATGGCATCAGCGCGAGCAAGTCGCGACGTGCCTTCGTCATGTGGCCCGGGTACCACTGGAGCGACACTCCACGCTCTATGACACGTTTCGAACTCTACCGGTGAAACGCGAGTATCCTGCGCGGCATGGGAATCGAAGCCACCGGCAAACTCCACACCATCTTCGAGACGAAGCAGGTGTCCGAGAAGTTCTCGAAGCGCGAGTTCGTCGTCACGATGAGCGACAATCCAAAGTACCCGCAGGTGGTCCTGTTCCAGCTCACCGGAGATCGGTGCACGCAGCTCGATGGCCTCTCCGTCGGCGACGAGGTCCGGATCGAGTTCAGCCTGCGCGGCCGCGAATGGAAGAACCCGCAGGGTGAGCTGAAGTACTTCAACAGCCTCGACGTGTGGAAGATCGAGCCTGCCCGCGGCGCGGCCTCGACGGGACGCCGCGGCGGCGACCCGCGCGATCGCGACGTGCCACCCCCGGACGACGACCATCGGCCCGCCGACGGGCGCAGCCGCAACGACGACGACATCCCGTTCTGACGCGTCAGCCCGCTGCGCACACGAGGGCACGAACAACCACCGAACACGTTCAGCATCGGCCCGATCGATGTGGCGGCCGACATCTAGCGGGAACGCGCGCAGCCGTTGCCCGCCGCCATCAACGTCGAGCTGGCGTGAGGACCCAGAGCTCGACGCGGCCCGTCTCCGTGCTCGCCACGAACAGCGCGCCGGACGCGGCCGCGCAGACGATGGCCTTGTCCGGCAATCGCATCAGGGTGCCGTCGACCCGCAGCTGGTCGCCTTCGCGACGGACCCCCGGCGCGATCTCGCGCGGCACATCGGGCTCGGCGTCCTGGTCCCACCAGCCCTTCGACGAGAGGTACTTCCCGGTGGTCACGTCGATGACCGCCTCGGCGTTCCAGTCCTGGTTTCCGGACTGCTGGGTCTGGTAGCTCCTGATCTCCAGCGCCGAGCTGTCGGCGCGGAACCCGAAGCCGCAGAACGTGTGCTCCACCGAGCAGGTGTGCCGCCGCGTGCGGATCGTCAGATCCCAGATCTCCACCTTGTGGTCACACACGGCGAGCCAGCGGCGATCCGGAGACAGCGCGAAGCGGCCGCTCGGAAGCCCGGACAGCGTCACGATCTCGGCGCCGGTCTCGCTGGCGCGCAGGGTCACGTCGTTCGCGTTGCGGATCAGGAAGACCTCGCGATCGTGCAGCACCAGCGTCCCCGCGAGCCGGTAGCGCTCGCGCCCGTCGTCCAGCCCGAGCGCGATCACCAGCTGCGCACTTCGGTGTCCGTGCAGGAGCACGCCCTGCGCGTCGGCCGCGTGGACGTCGGCGTCCAGCCTGCCGTCGGGGACACCGGGAAGCGTGGCCCGCCAGACCTCGGCGCCGTCCTCGGTCGACAGGGCGATCAGCGTGTCGCCCTGCCCCGCGAACACGCGGTGCCCGGTCGCAGAGAACGCCCGCAGGTGCTCCGCCTCGACGAAGCGGCCGATCACCCCGCGTGCGACATCCCAGAACCCGATCCCACCCTCGTGATCGACGATCAGGGTAGCCCCGGAGGGAGAGAAGCGCGTCTTCCACTCGCTTCGGATGCGCCTCGCGTCATCGCGCCAGCGCACCGGTGGATCGAGCGCCGTGAGATCCGCGACCAGGGCGCTGTCCCGATCGTTGACCACGACCACCCGCCCATCGCCGCTCCAGACGACGCCGGGCCGGTTGGCGAGGACGCGAGCGACGACGGTCGCCGCGGCCAGCTCCAGGACCTCCACCCGGTTCCAGTAAGCGGCGAGCAAGAAACGCCCGCTGGGATCGAACGAGACGGCGTCGGCATCGCGGATCGGAAGTGCCCCGGTCTGCTCGCCGGTCGTGGCGTCGCGGAGGCGACCGTCACTGGTAGCGAACGCGCGCCCGCTCGGGTGGAAGGCCAACCTCGGCACCTGGCTCTTCACCTGGAACAGCCGCTTCGCCTCGGGCAGCGCGAAGCCCTCCAGCGTCCCGTCCTGGTAGGTGACGACGCGGTCGCCGGCCGGGCTCACCGCGGTCCAGTCGGTGTGGGCGCCGCGGATGTGCGCGCCGACCCGACGGTCTTGGGCGGGGTTCCAGAGCTGCCAGCCCTTCGCGTCGAGCAGGAGCGCACCATCGCCACACGGCAACAGCCGATCGACCGCGAGGTGCCGAGTGGCCAGGCAAGTCCCGTCGGCGACCCGGTACGCGCGGACCTGTTTCGACTCGTCGACGAAGACGACCTGCCCATCTCGCGAGAACACCGCATCCTGCACGTTCGACGCGCCCGTGCCCAGCACCATCGGCGGCGCCAACGTGTCGGTGGCCCAGAGCGCGGCCGACCTCCCCGTGCAGAGGACGAAACGCCCGCCCGCGGGCGCGAAGCGCCCATGCTGCGCCCCGGCGAAGGACTTCCGCACCCCGCCGGTGCGGAGGTCGAGCAGGCAGAGCTCGTCTCGCTGGACCAGCGCGCTCGCGCCGTCCGGGCTGACGGCGCGGACCTTCCCCTGCGTGCGCCACCTCGGAAGCGCGGCCTGCGCGACCTCCGGCGGGCGAAGCGACCGCAACCAGCGGGCGCCGGTCCGGGCCTCGAACGCAGCCCGCGCGTGTTCCATCCATCGATAGAGCGGTCGCTCGCTGAGAGGCGTCGCGGCCTCGACGTGCTCGGCGCGGGCCGGAGCGTCGTGCCAGTAGAGCTCGTTGTAGAGGAGCGGAACCAGGCGCGCCGGATCGCCGGCCAGGCGGTCTCGAGACGCATCGAGCACCGTCTCGAGCTTCGTCAGGACGACGTGATCCAGGCCAGCGCCGGAGTCGTGGCTCAGCCTCGCGTCGACGGGCAGGTGCTGGGGCGCCCCGCGCAGGACCAAGGCCAGGTCATCGAGCAGCGCGGCGACGGACGTCCGGCAGCGCGCCTCTGCGAGCTCCAGGTCGCTCGCCAACGCGATCACCGTGGCGTGGTCCCCGTCCACGAGCGCAGCGCGGAGCTCCTCGGAGGGGGTCGTCATGGCCTGATTCTACGGTTGCCCGGGCGGCGTGGCCGAGGCCGGCGGCGTGGCCGTGGCGGCAGCCGCGGCGGCCTCGGCTTCCTCGCGCTTGCGCTTGAGGTCGGCCTCCCGCTTCCGGATCTTCACGCGCTCGACCGCCTCGCGGTCGTAGTCGAACACCGGCGGATCCGGGTGCTCGGCGTCGTGCACGCGCACGACCATCGATCCGGGGACCGCGACCTCGAGCTCGTTCCACCCGTCGGGCATGGTGGGCTCGGTCCAGTCGTAGACCCATCGGGCGTCGAGCGGCGCCAGGTTCACGCAGCCGTGGCTCTTGGCGGTGCCGAACTGATCGTGCCAGTACGCCGCGTGGAAGTAGAGGCCGCTGCGGAAGCGCGTCGCCCACGGCACCTCGGAGACCTCGTAGTGAGAGGCCTCGCGTTCTTCCGCGGCCATCTTGGTGGCGGCCGATTTCGAGCGGATCCGATAGAGCCCGGCCGGCGTGTCCTTCTTCCGTCGGCCCGACGAGAACAGCGTCGCAAACACCGGCGTGTCACCGTCGTAGGCGATCATCACCTGCTCGTCGCGGTCGAGGTCGATCCACTTGGCGTGTGCAGCCTCGACCTCGGGCCGCGGCTGCTTGCGGGCCACGCGAAGGCTCTTGCGCTCGATCCACTGGCCGTCGGCAACCCGCACGAAGCCATTGGCCTCCTCGAGCACCGGGACGAGCTCGCGATGCGCGAACGTTCCAGCCTCCGCGCCGTCCTTGTCGGCGGTCGCGCGCGCCGTCACCTTCCCACCCCTGGCCGCGACCACCCAGGCGAAGGGCCAGCCCGGCGGTGGCGTCTGGACGAGGTCGATGCCGGCGAACGTCGACGGACGATGCCGGTAGAGATCCGAGGCCGCGACCAGGCCGACGCTGGTGTTCACGTAGGTCTCGCCGTCGATCTCCACGGACTCGGCCTTCGTGACCATGTACGTCGACTTGACCTTGGGCTCGGGCCGGGCAAGGCCGGCGCGCACGTCGTCCTCGGTCGCGTAGCGAGCGGCTCCCTCCTTGATCCCGTAGTAGTCCTGCGGCAAGAGCCGGCCATCGGCGACCACCGGTTGGGCCACCAGGTCGGGCGGCAGCGTGCTCGGCTTCGCGTACCGCGCGCAGACCCAGCCCCTCGGCACGGCCGCCAGCCACACCTTGCAGCGCTTGTCACCGACGACGCTCTCACCGACCGGCAGCCGCGTCCCCTCGATGATCTTGCCGAGCACCTCCGATTTCATGTCGGCTTCGGCGTAGGCGTGGGCCGCGTTGCGCAGCACGAACGACGTCGTCGTCGCCGGCCAGGCTAGCCGCTCGATGGTCGCCGCATCCGGGGGAGCGGGGACCGGAACCGCAGGCGGACTCGTGATCGGCGGCGGCGCGGGCGCGGCCACGGGCGCGGCCGCGAGCCCCGCCTCGGTCGATGGGGCGCCTGCAGCCCCGGCATCCACGCCGCTCGGCGCGGCCTCGTCCGGTCGGGTCGCGACGTCGAGATCGCGAGGTGATCGTCCGCTCCTCCGGTCAGCGGAGGCGCACGCCGCGAGCAAGAGCATCAGCAAGGGCCCGTGACGGGTCACACGCTCAGTTTGTCACATCGCGGTCCAGCGGTCGGGGCTCATCGCCCCGGCCGTGCAGCAGCCAGGTCCGGACCTCGCCCTTGCCCTTGATCGTGACGGCGCCACGATCCTCGAACCGATAGCGATGGCGGAGTGCCAAGTACACCGGCTCGGTCACCTGGATGCCGCCCGGGACGCTGTGCGACTCCATCCGGCTGGCGAGGTTCACCGTGTCACCCCACAGGTCATAGAACGGCCGCTTCCTGCCGATCACACCGGCGACCACCGGCCCGGAGTGCAAGCCGATCCGCACCGACAGCCGCGAGCCATCGACCTCGGGGTGCGCGTCGATCGCCGCGCGCATCGCCAGCGCCATCTCGGCGGCGGCGGCGGCGTGGTCGTCGCGACGGCGCGGGGCACCCGCCACGAGCATGTAAGCATCCCCGATGGTCTTGATCTTCTCGAGTCCATGTCGGTCCGCGAGCACATCGAACTCGGTGAAGATCGCGTCGAGGGTGGACACCAGCTGGGCCGGTGGCAGTCGTGCCGCCAGCGGAGTGAAGCCGACCAGATCGGCGAACAGCACGGTGACGTCGTCGAAGCTCTCCGCGATGGTCTCGGGCCGGACCCGCAGCCGCGCCGCGATCGCCGCGGGCAGCAGGTTGGCGAGCAGCGCGTCCGAGCGCGCGCGCTCGGCGGCCAGGCTGCGCCCGTAGAGGAACACCTGCCGGCGCGACTGCTCCAGGAGCACGCTCGCGGTGGCGCCACCGAGGTTGCCGAGCAGGAGCCAGGTGATCGTGAGCTGCGGCGCGTACGAGTAGCGGACGATCATCACCACGCCGAACGCGGCGCTCCACACCACACACACCGCGAGCGCGTAGACGAACCGGATCGGCACCATGGTGTGCGACGCGACGACCACCAGGGTCAGGCCGGTCAGACCGAGCGCGTGGTCGAAGCTCGCGGGCTCGGGCACCGTGGCGTTCATGGCGACGATGGTCGCGGCGATCACGCTCACTCCGGCTGCCGCGGCTGGTTGCCACCACCGGGCGAACCGCGCGGCGCCGACCCAGCCGACCAGGATCGTCGGCAGCACCAGCGCCGTCGACAGTGCCCGAAGGAGCTGGAGGTGCTGTGTGTTGGCCGCGGTGACGCCGACCTCCGCGTCGCTCGCGATCGCGCCGAACCACAGCACCGTCCCGATCGCCATCGCCGCCCGGTAGTGCGCGCGTCCGACCTCGGCAGCGTGCCCACGGTACTCGCCCTCGAGCGCCGCATCCCGGAACGACCGCGTCAACCAGTGCTGGGCCTCCACGCGCGGCGATTCTACTCCAGCCTCCCGAGTGTCGCCGGTCGCGTCACCGCGCCTTCTTCGGCTTCACCTTCGGCTCGGCGTCGACTTCACCGCCGGCGTCACCGCCCGCTTCGTCTTCGCCTTCGGCTTGGACGGCTTGATCGTCGGCGTCGGCGCGAGCTCGATCAGCTTGTCGAATGTCGCGTCGAGCGCCGAGCGCCGGTCCGGCTGCGCCGCGACGAGCGCCGCGCGCCACCGGTTCAACGCGTCGCGGTCGGGGACCATCGCGCCCACCCAGCTCTGCGTCGCGATCAGGTGGAGCACCTCGAGCGTGCACGGCACGGAGACGCCCACGTATTCGTCGGCCGTGAACGTCGACGGATCGCCGTTCATGGCCTCGGCGACCTCGTCGATCAGCCGCTTGGTGACGATCGAGAGGTGGTCGGCGGCGGTGTCGCTGTCGAAGTGGTTCGGCCCCCAGGTGCCCATCGCCGTACGATACCTTCATTCCCGAACCGTCGCCGTTCACGCGGGCGTGGCTGATGAGCCCTGAGTCACGGCGCGTTGTCGGCCGGCCGACGTCGTCCACCATCAGACCCGCTCCAGCACTGCCTTCAGCCGCGCGAGATCCTTGCGATTCGCGCGGCGCATCGCCGCCGCC
This sequence comes from Myxococcales bacterium, assembly GCA_005779305.1. Taxonomy (GTDB): domain Bacteria; phylum Myxococcota_A; class Polyangia; order Haliangiales; family Haliangiaceae; genus UBA2376. The sequence goes on along the minus strand of SXJR01000079.1, from coordinate 3,755 downwards.
ATGACCGGCGCGACCAGCTTCGAGAAGCCGTGGGGTTCGCCGCGGTTGCGGAGGGTCATCCTCGTCCCTCCGGCACTGGTGGCCTCCCACGTGTACGTCGTCTCCATGGGGAACGGCCCCTCCGCCGTGCGCATGACGAGGCGCTCGCCCGTGACGTGCTCGACGATCTCGTACGTGTAAGCGAGCCGGCGGCCGAGGAACTGCGCGACGAACGCGACCCTCGAACCGATGCCGAGCGGAGGCGCGGTCTTCCATTCCACCGACTTGATGTTCACGTACCACTCCGGGGCGTTCGACGGATCGCCGGCGTAGGCGGCGACGTGGTCGCGCGGGCGATCGATGGCGATCTCGGTCAACACGTCGACGCCCATGCGCCATCCTACCGGAGCCGGTGAGCATCGCGCGGCCGCCCCCACGCGGGAAACACCGCTTCCGTCGTACAACTTCGGTCCTGGCAACGAAGGGGACGGATTTCGACGTCGCCGTCCTGGGAGTGGTTCCCTGAACGGGCCCTCGCGTCGGCACCTTCGGACGCGATCCGTGAGGACCGACTACTGACAGGCGAGGCGTCGTCCAATGAGGTCAGAACGCGCCCGACACGCCGACCGCACCCGGGCTCACCAGCGGGACCAGGCTGCCCGCGCTCTCACCCTTGCCCTCGTGGAGGAAGAGCCAGGTCGAGGCCGCGGCGCCGACCAGGGCGAGGCCGAGACTGACGTCGGAGACGGTGGCGTAGGTGTTGCCGTCGTCCACGAGCGAGGTCAGACGCGGATCCATCGGGGTCACGCCGGGCTCACGCGCCCGATCGTCGAAGGCGGACGAGCGTTGCAGCGCCAGCGTGCCGAACGCTCCCCACGAGATCAGGGCAGCGCCGGTGCCGGCCGCCGCCACCCACGTCCAGCGCCGGCGGGTCGAGGGCATCCGCGCGATGGTCAACTCGAGCGGCTCGTGGCTCGCGACGTCGACCCGGGTCCGGTACGGCGCCCGCCCCGACGCGCTCACCTCGATGGTGCGCGCGCCCTGCGCCACCTCGATCGGGGCCGACAGGGGAACCGTGCCGACGACGCGGCCATCGACGCGCACGATCGCGCCCCGTGGCCCGCCCACGACCGCGACCGGCGCCGGCGCAGGCGCGAGGGTGACGTCGATGCGATAGCCGGACCCACGCTCGGCCGGCACCGCGACGTCCTGGCTGACGAAGCCGGTGGCGCGAACGGTGAGGGAGAGGGCGCCCGCGGGCAGGATCACGTGGCCGGCCTCGACCGGCACCGGCGTGGTGCCGACCAGGAGCTTGGCGTCGGCGACGTTGACCGCGATCGGCACCAGGCGCTGGACCGTGACCGCCAGCGTGACCGGCTCGCCGCGGTGTGCCGCGAAGGTCTGCCTCACCGGGGCGTGATCGGCGGCCTTCACCTCGAGGGTGTGATCGCCGGGCTCCACGGTCAGGGCCTGGGGCGCCGGACCTAGCTCCTTGCCGTCGATGACGATGACGGCGGCCGGCGCCGCGGTGCCGTCGCCGGCCACGCTCACCGTGACCGCCGACGGCTCCTCGATCAGGGCCCGCTCGAGCGTCAGGGTCTGGCCGAGCGCGATGGTCACCCGCTCGGTCAACTTCTTGTGCCCGCTGCGCTCGATGATGATCTTGTAGTCGTCGGGCAGGATGCCGCGCTGGCAGCGCGGCGCGGCCGTGCAGAAGACTCCGAGCGACTTGCTGTCGAGGTAGACGCTGGCGGCCTGATCGGGCGTGGCGCCGGTGATGGTGAGGTCGAGCGAGGTGGTGCGGGCCGCCGCGAGGTTGGCGATGTTGCGTTGCGCCGAGCGCCGGCTCGCGCCCTTGGGATTTGCGGCCAGGAAACGTTCGTAGGCCGCGAGCGCGCCCTCGAAGTCGCGCATCTCGACCAGCGTCGAGGCCCGCAGCTGGAGCAGCGGCAGCCGTCCCGGCGCGAGCACGAGCCCCTCGTCGATCACGACCAGTGCGCGCGTGTACTCTCCGTCCGCGACCAGGCGAGCGGCCTCCTTTTGCTTGGCCGCGGCCTGCTTGTCGTCAGCGTGCGCGCCACCGGTGGCGCAGAGCACGACCACCACCGCGCTCAGCGCAGCCCGGACGAGTTGCTGTCCGCCCATGCTCAGCAGGCTCGCACCTTCGGGCCCGCGGCCTCAAGTGTTACAGTGCCCGAGATGAGGGTCTGTACCCAGTGCCGGCAGCTCGTGCCGGCCGGAGCTGCGCACTGTCCTCACGACGGCGGTCGCGTCGAGGATGTCGACCCGCTGCCCGAGGGCGTCCGCGTCGGCGGCTACCGCATCGTGCGCCTGCTCGGCGAGGGCGGCATGGGCTACGTCTACGAGGCGGTGCACGAGGTGCTCGGCCGGCGCACCGCGATGAAGTTCCTGCGTCCCGAGTTCTCGACGGAGCCAGAGGTGGTCGCCCGCTTCATGCAGGAGGCGCAGGCGGTCAACCTGATCAACCACGAGCACATCGTCAACGTCTACGACATCGGCGACGGCGCCGACGGCAGCGTGTACTTCGTCATGGAGTACCTCGCGGGCAAGGACCTGTCGGACCTGCAGTCCCACCGCGCCTTGCCGCTGCCATTGCTGGTGCACATCTACAGCCAGGTGCTCCGCGGGCTGCTCGCCGCCCACACCAAGCAGATCGTGCACCGCGATCTCAAGCCGGCCAACGTGTTCATCACCCGCCGCGACGAGAATCCGTACTTCGTCAAGCTGCTCGACGTCGGCATCGCCAAGCTCCGCGACGGCAGCGCGCGTGCGGTCACGCGCGAGGGCGCGGTGATGGGCACCCCGAGCTACATGAGCCCCGAGCAGATCAGCGGCAAGGCCGTCGATCATCGATCCGACATCTTCACGCTCGGAGTCATGCTCTACCGCGCGGCGACCGGCGTCGCGCCGTTCCACGGCGAGAGTTTCGGCGACCTCGCCGGCCAGATCCTCGGCAAGGAGCCGCCATCGATCCGCGAGGCCGCACCGGCGGCCAGCCTGCCGATCTCCCTCGAACGCCTGGTGCAGAAGGCGATGCGCAAGCGGATCGAGGAGCGCTACCAGTCGGTGGCGGAGATGCTGCTCGATCTCGAGACCGTCCGCCGCGAGGCCGGGCTCGCCGAGGAGGCCCTGGCCCGCGCCATCGCCGAGCACGCCGGCATGCCGATCGCCGAGATCACGGCCTCGCGCCCGTCGGTGCCATCGACCCGCGCCAGCCTCGGCGAGTCGCTCCCCGCCTACCAGGGCGTACCCGATGTTGCGGCCGCGGCCGCGGCAGCGGCGGCAGCGACGCCGGCGGCGACACCGCCAGGGGCACGATCGCGGGCGTGGCTGTGGATCGCCGCCGGGGCGGCGCTGGCGATCGCTGCGATCGTCGTCGTCGTCACCCAGTCCGGAGGTCGGACGGGTCCGGCGGCGCCTCCGCCGACGACCGGATCGAACGGATCGACCACCGCCGTCGTCATCGACGCCGAAACACCGGCCGGCTTCGTGGCGCTGCGTGCCTCCGGAGACCTGGCGGCCCTACGTGCCGGCGCCGAGGCCAGGCTCGCCGCCGGCCTCGACGGCGACGCCGCCAGCCAGGGGCAGGTCGTCGCCGCGCTCGCGCTCGCCGGTTGAGCAGCTCGTCGACCTCGTCCCAGTGCAGCGCCCACACCTGGGCGGCGCGCTCGAGGTCGGCGCCGGGCAGCGGCTCGATGGGCGCGCGATCGAGCGGGGTGCACTGGAATTGCCGCTCCATCCAGTCGTCGTGGCGA
>SXJR01000539.1 GCA_005779305.1 Myxococcales bacterium | reverse complement strand
GGCGGAGGCGGCGGTTGCGGCCGCGCCGGCGGCGTCGGAGGCGGCGTCGGTGGTGGCGCCGGCGGCGGCGGCGGCTGCGTGCGTCGATCGCGAACGCTGCCGGGCCCGGCCGGCTGTGCAAACGACGACGCGGTCAGGCCCATCAACAAGAGGCCCACCAAGGTGATTCTCGAACGTGCCTTCATGGCATCTCCTGATGGCAAATCGCTCGGCCCGTGAGAGCCGGGGTCTCGTTTCGACCTCGGAGTCGGAGCCGATATTCACACGACTGGCCCGCCGATCCAGCTCGTCGAACCTGCAGGATCTGCGCGGTTTTTCGGCAGATCACGTGGGAGTCGCGGTGAGGATCTGCCCCAGCGCGATCAGGCGGTCGACATCATGGACGTCCTCGCGGGCCAGTGGCACCCGGACCACGAGGGCATCGGCGCCCGCGGCCTCGCGGACCCGCACCAGCGCGCTGTCGTCGACGGTGGCCAGGAGCTCCTGCTCGGCGTGGGCGGCGGCGAGCGCCTCGGCGGTCATGCGCAGGCTGGTGCCCGACATCGCGAGCGCCTGCACGTGTGGCGAGGTCGCCAGCGCCCGTTCGATCGCGGCCGGCGCCGCGTCGCCGGGCTGGTGGATGTGGACGCGGTTGATGACGAAGCCGGCCAGCGGCATCTTCGAGGCGACCAGGCGCTCGTGGAAGAACAGCGCCTCGCGCAGCGCCATCGGCTCGGGCGACGAGACCAGCACGAAGCCGACCTTGGGCTGGCGCAGGAGCGAGAACGTCTCCTCGGCGCGCTGGCGGAAGCCGCCGAGGATGTCGTTGAACTCGGTGAAGAAGACGCCGAGATCGTCGAGGAAACGCGAGCCCACGAACTTGGCCAGGCGGGCGAGCACGAACGAGCCGGACTTGCCCAGCAAGGACCAGCCGCTGCGGCCACCGCCCTGCAGCTTGCGGAACCACTCGATCGCCGGCGAGTCGATGGCCTGGGTCAGCTTCTCGGGTGCGTCGAGGAAGTCGAGGGCGTGCGAGGTGGGCGGGGTGTCGACGACGATCAGATCGAAGCGGCCGGTGGCGTCGAGCTCGTGGAGCTTGGCCATCGCGGCGTACTCCTGGCTGCCGGCCAGTGAGCCCGAGATCTGGGCGTAGACCGGATTGGCCAGGATGCGCTTCACCGCCGCCGGATCCTTGGCGTGGCGCTCGACCACCTCGTCGAAGGCGCGCTTCTGATCGAGCATCATCGCCGAAAGCGACGCGCCGCCGGTGGTGCCGGCGTGCACCAGCTCGGGCGAGACCTCCTGCACCTCGTGGCCGAGGGCGGCCAGGCCGAGCGAGCTGGCCAGGCGCTTGGCGGGATCGATCGTGATCACCAGCGTGCGGCGGCCGGCGCGCGCGCCGGCCAGGGCCAGCGCCGCCGCGGTCGTGGTCTTGCCCACGCCTCCCGACCCGACGCAGACCAGGATCTGCTTCTCGGCCAGGACCTGCGCGAACGAGCGGTAGGGCACGGAGGGTCTGACGTTCGTACCTTGATGGTCGTCTCGAGACAACTGCGCCGGACAACGACGTCCGGGCGAGTTCGACTTCAGACCAGGACGATCAACAGCTCGCCGGTCTCGACCGACTGGCCGGCTTCCTTCTTGACCTCGGTCACGGTGCCGCCACGCTCGGCGACGATCTCGTTCTCCATCTTCATCGCCTCGAGGACGGCGACCGGCTGGTGAACGGCGATCTCGTCGCCGACGGCGCAGAGGATCTTCACCACCTTGCCAGCGATGGGCGCGCGCACCTCCTCGCCGCGGGCGGGCGCGCCCTGGCTCAGGCTCTGGCGCAGGCGGCGGGTCTGGGCGTCCTCGACGGTGATCATGGCCTCGGCCAGCCCGGCCGACGCGGCCACGCCCTTCTTGCGCGGATCGAGATCCACCAGGTAGACCTGCCCGTCGACGATCAGCGACCAGGTGCCGGGGCGGATCTGGCGCGCGTCGACCGCGCGCGGCGCGCCGTCGACCTCGACCACCCAGGCGCCGTCGGCGCGACGGTCGACGGTGATGGTGGCCTCGCGGCCGGCGGCGGTGACCAGCAACTCCTTCTTCATGCGCGGCGCATGATAGACGATGAGGCCGCCTCGGGTCGCGCTACTTGCGGAACGCGGCGGTGATCGCGTTGATCGTGCGGCCGCTGGGGTCAGCCTTGCGCTTGTCGGCGACCACCAGGAGCTTCTTGCCACGGGCCAGGGCCGAGGCGGTCGAAGCGCCGCCCTTCTCGAGCAGCGCCAGCGCCGGATCCTGGGCGGCGGCGGCGTCCTCGCCGGTGTCGTAGCTGCACACCGTGACGTCGACGCCGCCGACCGTACCGGCGCGGCACGACTGGGCGCTGTAGGCCGCGGCGTCGGCGACGGTGAACGCCGAGACCTCGAGGCTGGCCTTCTTCCAGGCCGCGATCAGCGCCTCGTCGTCGGGCGCCGGGCCCTTGCCCTTGCCGGCGGCCTGGGCGTCGTCCTTGCCGCACGCGGCGAGGAGTGACAGCCCGATCGCCAGGCCGATCGATGCGCGCGTCATCGATGACCTCGGCCGCGTTTGTGCTTGTGCTTGTGTTTGTGCTTGTGCTTGTGCCCGCCGCCGTGGAAGTGCCCGCCGCCGCCGACCACGACGCCGGCGCCGACGCCGATGTGCACCGATGGCAGTCCGACCTCGACCCGCACCGCCGGTGCGACCACTTCGACGCCGACCTGGCCATGGCCGTGACCGCGCCCGTGACCGTGGCCATCGACGACCACGACCGGCGCGAGCACGAGACCGCCGTACCAGTGCGGCGGCGGCGCTTCGACCACCACCACCGGCCGCGTGTACTTGATGGGCTTGTAGACCACGTCGATCGGATCGTAGACGACCTTGCCCTCGACGTACGCCTCGGGGAACGTGCCCACGTACCAGTACGCACCGCCCTCGAGCTTCACCTCGAGCTCCGGAGGCGGCGCCCACGCGTGGTAGTGCGGGCCTTCGAGGTAGCAGTACTCCATGTCCTTGTGGTCATCGCCTACGATCACGTGCACCGGCACCGGGTGGTGGCCGTAGTACGACGTCTTCGGGCCGTCCCACTCGTACGCGACCGGATCGCCGACGAAATGGTGGTAGCCGTCGTGCTCGCGGTACTGCACCTTCACGTCGATCGGCGCGTAGGCGTGCACGTGCGGCGCCTCGATGTGGCACATGCCGCTGCCGTGGGCCTTGGCGACCGGATGGATGCCGACGTAGCGGTGGTGCTTCTTGTCGGCCGCCGCGGAGCCCGCGGCGGCCACGGCCAAGACGGTGACCAGGGCCGGGATGGTGAAACGCATGGGGGAGGGAACAGCAAGGGTTGTTCCGGGCCGACGTTCAGCGATTCCGGTCAGTTGCGTCGTCGGGAGGTGTACGAACCGGTTCGCTGGAACCGATCGGCTCCGCGGCCGCGCGGGGCCGGGTACGCTGGGTGGGTGACACGTGCGGTCTCGGGGCACACGACGATCGTCGCCGCCGACGGTGCGGTGCGCCTGCGTTTCGATCGGGTGATGGTCCGGGTGACCCGCGGCGCCGACGCCGGCAAGGAGGTCGAGCTCGGCGCCGACGAGGTGCGGGTCGGCACCCATCCATCGAACCAGCTCGCGCTGAGCGATCCGACGGTGTCGCGCTTCCACCTGCGCCTGCGCGGCGATGAGCGCGGCGTGCGCGCGATCGACAGCGACTCGGCCAACGGCACGCGAGTCGGCGGCCTGCGCGTGCGCGACGTCTACGTCGGCGACGGCATGGTGATCGAGCTGGGCGACACCGCGCTCGAGCTGGCGACGGTGGCTCCGGGCGAGGTCGAGCTGCCCGGCGACGAGGTCTTCGGCGAGCTGGTCGGCCGCTCGACGGCGATGCGGCGGTTGTTCGTGGCGGCGCGGCGCGCGGCCATGTCGAGCTCGACGGTGCTCCTGCTGGGCGAGACCGGGACCGGCAAGGATCTGCTGGCCCGCGCCATCCACCGGACCGGACCGCGGACGCGCGGGCCGTTCGTGGTCTTCGACTGCGGCGCGGCGGCGCCGTCGCTGGTGGAGAGCGCGCTGTTCGGCCCTGTGCGCGGCGCCTTCACCGGCGCCGACGTCGATCGTCCCGGCGTGTTCGAGCAGGCCCATGGCGGGCCCCTGTTTCTCGACGAGATCGGCGAGCTGCCACCGGCGCTGCAGCCCAAGCTCCTGCGCGCACTCGAGGCCGGCAGCGTCCAGCGCCTGGGCTCGACCCAGCCGGTCAACGTGGACGTGCGCGTCCTGGCCGCGACCCACCGCGATCTGCGCGCCGAGGTCGACGCCGAGCACTTCCGCGCCGACCTCTACTACCGGCTCGCCGTCCTGGTGCTCGAGCTGCCGGCGCTGCGCGATCGCGACGAGGACATCCCGATCCTGGCCGCCCACTTCGCCCGCGCCGTGCTCGGCCGCAGCGGCGGCGATCTGGCCTGGCTGCGTCCGCACCTCGACGACGTCTTCGGCGCGCTGCGTACCCAGCCCTGGCCGGGCACCGTGCGCGAGCTGCGCAACGCCGTCGAGCGCGCCATCGCGCTCGCCGATCCCGACGCCCTCGCCGGCGATCCCCTGGCCCGGCTGGTCGAGCTGAGACAGAGCCTGCGCCGCACCCGGCGTGCGCGTCTGCCGCTCGAGACCGCGCGCGCCGAGTTCGATCGCGAGTACCTGCGCGACCTGCTCGCCGACACCGGCAACGATCTGCGCGCGGCCGCCGAGCAGGCCGGCGTCCACCCCAAGTCGCTGGAGCGGCTCATCCGCCGCTACCAGCTCCAGCGAGGATGAGAAGGAGATCGTCCACGTCCAGGTCCACGTCGACGACCACGTCAACGTGGTCGATCACGATCACGTCGACGCCCACGCTCACGTCCACGACGGGGCGCAATCGTGATCGTTGACGTGGGCGATCTCGCGAGCGTGGACGTCGGCGTGGACCTGGACGTGGACGATCCGGATCGTGGTTGATCACGGCGTCTTGGGGCACAGCACCGTCATCGGCAGCGGGTTCTTGCCGGCGTACACGAACGTGACCTTGGTCTTCTTCACGCCGGCGGTGCACTTGCCCTTGATGGCGGCGGCCTTCACCTCCTTCATGCAGCCGGTCATGCGCGGGTTGTCGGTGTCGCAGAACGACGCGCCGCTCTCGTCGGTGGCCTTGCACGAGAGGTCCTTGGGCGCGGCGGCCTTGGCCCTGGCCTCGTCGTCGGCGGCGGCGTCGGCGAGGATGGCGGTGGACAGGGCACAGGCGAGGGCGAAGACGATCTGCTTCATGGCGGTCTCCTTGTGGGACCGCCATGAGCATCCGCCGTGCCATGCGTACGGGCGCGTGACCACTGAGCGTGATCGGTTCGCGCGCGGGTCAGGCGATCATCTGATCGATCGCGCGTCGATCAGGCGACCAGCGGTGACCACGCCGCCGCGGTGGTCAGCCAGAGCCAGCCGCGCGCGCGCGTGACGGCGACGTAGAGCCCGCGCTGGACCTCGGCGCGCTCGGGATAGAAGCCGGGAGCGAGATCGGGGACGACCACCGCGTCGAACTCGAGCCCCTGCACCTGGCCGATGGTGGTGACCTGGATGCCAGGCAGGAAGTCGAACTCGCCGTCGAGCACGAGCACCGGATCGAGGCCGCGGGCCAGCTCGCGGTGCAGCCGCCGAGCATGGTCGGCGTTGCGTCCGACCACGGCGATCTGCAGCCACGGCGCGGCCCGGGTCGCGGCATCGAGGGCGGCGATCACGCCGGCGATCTGATCGAGATCACCGGCGAAGGCGGTCGCGCCGAGGCTCGGATCACCGGCGGGCGTCGGCAGCGAGGCCGGCGGTGACGACACCAGCGCGCGGGCGAACGCCGTGATCGCCGGGGTCGAGCGGTAGCCGATGGCAAGCGTCACCCGCTCGCAGTCGCCGGCGCCGACCTCGGCCACCGCCGGGTCCCAGCCGGCGAACGCGGTCGAGTCGTCGGTGGCCTGGCGGTGATCGCCGGCCAGGGTCACGGCGCCGCCGGCGGCGACCGCGTCGCCGATCGCCGCCAGCTCCATCGGCGCGATCAGCTGGGCCTCGTCGACGAACACGTGATCCCAGCGCGGAAGCTCGAAGCGCTGGCCGCGGCGGCGGGCCAGCTCGAAGAGGACGGGCGCGTCCTCGACGTCGAGGCTGTCGGCGTCGCCCAGCGGCGTGCCCTCGTCGAGGCGCAGGCCGTCGACGGTGACCAGGCGATCGGCGTCGACGTGACGATGCTGATCTTCGGTGGTCGTCGTGAACTGGACGTGGGTGTGAGCGGCGACGGCGGCGACCTCGCGGGCGCCGAGCGCGCCGTCCGACGCGGCGGCGATCTGCTCGAGCAGCTGGCGGTCGCCCCACAGGGCCAGCAGCTCGCCGCGGGCGCGCGACAGCGGCTCCTCGGGGTCGTGGCGGTGGCGCCGGCGGGCGATCGCGGCGAGCGCGATCCGCACCGCCGGGTGCCGCTTGAGGCGGATGACCTCGGCGCCGGCGTCGCGGCTGGTGCGCTCGGGCAGGCCGCGGAACGCGGCGCGGGCGCGCTCGAGCAGCCAGTCGTCGACGATCGCGATGTCGAGGCCGACGATGCCCAGGCGATCGGCCAGCACCCGGCACAGCCGGCGCAGACCCGCGGTCGGCGTCAGCACCAGCGCACGCCACGTGCGGCCGGCCTCGGCCGCGACGCGGGCGAGGTGGGCGACGCGATACATGCCGACCAGGGTCTTGCCGACCCCGGCCTCGCCGTCGACGACCAGGCCGCGATCGGCGGGCAGCTCGACCGCGCGTTGCTGCACCGGATCGAGCACGGGCAGGGCGCCGCGGCTGGCCGGCGGCTCGTTGGGCGGCGGTCGGGCAGGCACCCGCTCGGTGCGGAGCGCGACGGCGCGACCGCCGTGGACCTCGACCAGCGCGCGCTCGATCACGACGCCGTCGAGATCGCGATCATCGACGGCGAGCTCGTAGCTGTCGCCGGCGTCATGGCGGAAGAAGACGGTGGCGAGGGGAGCGCTGCGCCAGTCGAGGACCACGAGGTCGTTGGCGACATGACCGCGGCCGGCCAGGAGCATCTGCCGGCGGCGATGGCGGCCGGTGTCCTCGACGGCGAGGTAGCCGACGACGGGCGGGAGCGGCACGACCTCGGCGGCCCGCTGCACGAGCGCGGCGACGTGATCGGGCACGGGCACGGGCACGGGCTCCTAGACCGCGGGAGATCGCTCGCGCGGGATGCGGTAGCGGTCGAGGATCCGCGGCGCGGCCTTGGCCACTTCGGCGACGTCGAACATGATCACGCCGCCCGAGGTGGTCGTGATCTCGATGACGCCGGCGCCGGTGGCGGTAGCGGCTTCGATGTGAGCCACGAAGTCGGCCAGGTTGCGCGGGGTGTGACCGTTCACCGTGCCCACCGCCTCGTTGTAGAGGTGGGCGTAGCCGACGTTGAGCTCGTCGGCGAAGATCTGGGTGAGGATCACGATCTCCTCGCGCTCGGCGCTGCGCACCCCCAGGTAGTAGTAGTTGAGGAACTCCTTGGGCGCCTTGTTCCACCACTTGTCCCAGGTGCCGAGGAAGTCGCGGGTCAGGGTCTGGAACACCAGCCCACCGTAGACCATGTAGCGCGGGGCCTGGTCGTAGCGCGAGCGCGGCACCAGCGGCCGCCACGGCTGGAGCGTGACGTCGACGTCCTGGGCCCGGCCGCCGCGCAGGATGCCGAGGCGCATGGTGTCGCCGACGTAGCGCGTGCCCAGCACCACGTCGTAGCGAGTGCGGTGCTTGCCGTTCCAGCTCACCGTGCCGTTGTTGGCGATGGGCAGGCCGGCGACGTGGGTGATCACGTCGCGGAGCTGCAGCGTGCCGTCGCACGAGCCGCCGTGATCGATCTGCACCACCACGATGCCGGCGGCGCCACCGTCGACGCCGAGCTGGCGGCGCAGGAACGGGTTCTCGAGGTTCTGGGTCAGGATGCCCAGGGCGGGGACCTCGGGCTTCTTGCCGGCGGCCACGCCGTCGAGGAAGGCGCGGATCACCGGCGGCGGCACCATCTCGCCGATGTTGTCGACGCCGGTGAGCTTCTGGAAGGCGATGCCGACGACCTTGCCGCTGCCGAAAACCGGGCCGCCGCTGTTGCCGGCGTTGATCGCGGCGTCGACGGTGACCGCCAGCAGGTGGCGCTGCGAGTGGCTGTAGCGCTGGACCTCGATGCGCGACACCACGCCCTCGGTGATCGAGATCTCCTCGCCGCCGACCGGATAACCGACCACCGCGACCTGGTCGCGCAGGCGCGGCATCTCGCCGATCTCGGCGGGAGACACGTCGTCGAGGAAGCCAGCCGGCTCGAGCACCTCGAGCAGCGCCAGATCGCAGTCGTGGCAGACCGCGCGCACGCGGGCGATGGCCTTGTCGGGGTGAGACGGCTTCTGCACCTGCAGGAAGGTGGCGTCGGCGACGACGTGGGCGCCGGTCAGGATGGCACCGCCGGCGATCACCACCCCCGATCCGGTCGACGACGACGGCGACTTGGTCTGCCACGGACTGTCGTAGTCCGGTTCCTGGGTGGTGGCGAAGACTCGAACGACCTCGGGATAGGCCATGAAGCTGCAACGTACCACGCCACTCCCGGGCCGGCGGAATACCGCCGCTCCGGTGTGCGCTGTACTCTCCACCGCGCACGAGAGGAGCCTCACATGATCAAGCCTCGGTTCACCTTCGCTCTTGTCATCACTGGCGCTGCCTTGTTGTTCTCGACCCCGGCCGTCGCTCAGCAGAGCCAGCCGGCGCCGCCCGCGGTCGCGGCCACGACGGCCGCCGCCGAGATCAAGGCGGCCAAGGGCATCGACAAGCGCGAGCCGGTCGACGAGGGCACGTCGTTCGCGGTCGGTGACACCGTGCACGCGTGGACGCGCGTGACCGGCGCCAATGGCACCAGGGTCACGCACGTGTGGAAGCGCGATGGCAAGGAAGTGTGGAAGGCGTACCTCCGCATCGGCTCCAAGCGCTGGACCACCAACTCGCGGCGCAAGATGTCGAAGGCCGGGGCCTGGAGCGTGGACGTGGTCGCGGCCGACGGCACGGTGCTCGCCACCGTTGCGTTCACGGTGCAGTGATCACGGTGCCGTGACCGAGCGCGCCGCGGCCGCCTTGCGGGCCTGGACCCGGCGGTCGCGCCAGGCCAGGAACGGCCGCTCGACCAGGTAGTACGAGGCGACGGCGCAGGTGAAGGCCAGCACCAGGTTGAGGGGGAAGGCGTTCACCTGCGATCGCGCAAAGTGGTTGATGAACGGTTCCTGCCACAGGTAGAGCGAGTAGGACAGGGTGCCGAGCCAGACCAGCGGCGCCCAGTTGAGGGTCTTGCCGACCCAGTCGTCCGGGGTCCGGACACAGCGGTCGACGCAGAGGGCGACGCCGATGTTCATGACCGAGATGTTGGTCGTGTACTCGATCGCGTACCAGGTGGGCAGGTTGGCGAGGGCGACGATCACCGGAACGATCACGAACAGCGGCGAGCGCAGGGCGCGCAGGTAGTGCCGGTTCTGGTCGAGGCGCGGTTTGAGCGCGGCCAGCAGGCAGCCGGCGGCGATCGAGTCCATCACGCAGGGGTAAGCCTCCATGGTGATGTCGTCGGGGCGGTCGACCACGAACCAGGCTGCGGCCCGCAGGCAGGGCGCGATCACCATCATGGCCAGGGCGATGGGCACCACCCGGCGCGGTCCGCCGATGACGAACAGCGCCGGCCACATCAGGTAGAACTGCTCCTCGATCGAGAGCGACCAGAGATGGCCGAGCTCCCACGACCGATCGTAGTGGTAGTTCATCGTGTAGGTGAGGGCAGCGACGATGTCGCCCGAGCGCAGGGCGAGCGTGCCCACCACCGACGCCAGGCACATGGCGGCGACGAAGGTGTAGAACGCGGGGAAGATCCGCCACGCTCGCCGGGCGTAGAAGCCGCGCAGCGACACGGTCCCGGTCCGCGCCTGCTCGTCCAGGAGCAGAGAGGTGATGAGGAACCCCGAGATGACGAAGAAGACCCGCACGCCCAGGTAGCCGAAGTCACCGGTGGCGCCGAGCGCGCGCGGACCGACCGGGAAGCCGCGGGTGCCGAGCAGGTGCGAGATGATCACCAGCAAGATCGACAGGGCGCGGAGACCGTCGAGCGAAGGGATGCGCCGAGCCGCGGACACGTGCCCGCGATGACTAACACAGCGTGCGGTCGCGTTCCATGACCGTGTATGGTGTGGCGGTGGACCGCATCGCGCTCCAGGCCGTGACCCCGGAGGCGCTCGCCCGCGCCGTGCCGGCGTGTTCCCTGGCCGAGGCTCGCAAGATCGTGGCGCAGATCCATCGCGGCGAACCGGTGGCGGCCTCGTCGGCAGTGCGGCGGGCTTCGGCCGACGCGGTGGCCGCCTGCGGCCACGTGCCGACCGTGACCGTGCGGGCCCGCGAGGCCAGCGCCATCGACCCCTTCCAGAAGCTGGTGATCGAGCTCCCCGACGGCGAGCTGTGCGAGACCGTGCGCATCCCGCTCGAGCGGCCGGGGCGGGTGACGGTGTGCGTGAGCTCGCAGGTCGGGTGCGCGCTGGCGTGCGCGTTCTGCGCCACCGGCCGCCTCGGCCTGCGCCGCAACCTCGAGACCTGGGAGATCGTCGAGCAGGTACGGCTGGTGCGGGCCGGGCTCGACGCCCAGCCGAGCGTAGCGAGGCGGTCTGCGCCGTGCAGATCGGACGAGCCGTCCGCGGCGAGGCCCATCGATCGACCCGGGCGAACGGCCGCCTCGGCCGTCCGACCCCGCGTCCACGGCGTCGTGTTCCAGGGCATGGGCGAGCCCATGGCCAACCTCGATCGCGTGCTCGAGGCCATCGCCGTGTTCTCGGAGCCGTGCGCGTTCGGCATCGACGCCCGCGCCATCACGGTGTGCACGTCGGGGCACCCGGTCGGCATCCGCCGGCTGGCGCGCGAGGCGCCACGGGTGCGGCTGGGCCTGTCGCTGGGCAGCGCGAGGCCGGCGGTGCGACGATCGATCATGCCGATCGATCGAGCTCACTCGCTCGACGAGGTGCTCGACGCCGCCGCCGAGCACGCCCGCCTTACCGGGCTGGCGCCGATGTGGGCGGTGACGCTCCTGGCCGGCGTCAATGACGGCGCCGACGACGCCCGCGCCCTCGCTGGACGGGCGCAGGCCTTCGCGGCGGTCACCGGCGTGCGGCCGCGGCTCTCGCTCATCGCCTACAACCCGATCGGCGGGGACGACCCGTTCGCCCGGACCAGCGACGCGGCCACGGCGGCGTTCCGGGCCGTGCTCGCCGACGCCGGCCTGGCCAGCCACCGTCGCTACTCGGGCGGCGGCGACATCGGCGCCGCCTGCGGGCAGCTCGCCGCGCAGAGCCCGTGAGTCCAGCGTCGCGTAACGCACCGGTCGCACGAACGTGACTTGTCGGTGAAGTTGTCACATGATCGTCGATCATGAGTGCCCGTGGGGCTCCGTCGATCTGGTGGTGGGCGTTCGGATACTTCGCCTGTTACGTGCCGTACACGGTGCTGACCAAGGCGCTGACGTCGGGGCTCGTCGAGACCGGCGGTAAGCCGGTCGGCGGCATCGAGATCCTGCCGCCGTCAGTGATCGCCGCGGTGGTCACGTTGATCCTCTTCCTGCTGGCCACCGGGTGGTGGCGCAAGGCCCGCACCGTGAGCCTCGGCGGCCTGTCCGTGCCGCGGCCAGGCAACCTGCAGATCCTGTCGGGCCTGTGCTCGAGCGGCATCATCGCCACCACCACGCTCTCGTACACCTTCACCGGCGTCAGCATCGTCTTCGTCATGCTGCTCATGCGCGGCGGCGTGCTGGTGATGGCGCCGATCGTCGATCGCCTCACCGGCCGGCACGTCCGCTGGTTCTCGTGGTCGGGGCTGGTGCTGTCGCTGTCGGCGCTGGTGGTCGCCTTTGCCTTCGATCCCAAGCGCGGCGGCGACCTGACCCTGCTCTGCGCGATCGACATCGCCTTCTACCTCGGCTTCTACTTCGTGCGCCTGTCGCTGATGAGCCGGCTCGCCAAGTCCAGCGAGCCCGGGGCCAACCTGCGCTACTTCGTCGAGGAGGGCCTGGTCTCGGCGCCAGCGCTGCTGATTCTGCTCGTGCTCGGCGCGCTGCTGCTGGGCGGCGACGTCGGCGCACAGCTCCGGGCCGGGTTCACGACGTTCTGGGATCGGCCGGTGGTGCTGGAGGCGCTGGCGCTGGGCGCGCTGTCGCAAGGCACGGGCATCTGCGGCGGCCTCATCTTCCTCGACGTGCGCGAGAACACCTTCTGCGTGCCGGTGAATCGTGCGTCCAGCGTCCTGGCCGGGCTGTTTGCGTCGCTGTGGCTATCGACGGTGCTTGGCCACAAGACGGTGCCGAACAACGAGCTGGCCGGCGCGGCGCTCATCATCGCCGCCATCGGGTTTCTCACCATCCCGCCGGCGATGCAGAAGCGCAGGGCCAAGCAGGTCGCGGCGCGGACCGCTGCTGCCGCTGCGACCTGAGGTCGGCGAGAGTCCGTCAGCTCAGGATGAAGCCGCGACCCTCGCCTTTGCCCGATCCGGTCCCGGAGCCGGTGCCGAGGGTGCCGTAGCCGCCGGTGCCGCGCGGTCGCTTGGCCGCCTTCTTGGCCTTGGCCATCGTGACCTGGACGATGAGCTGCTTGTCGAGCTGCGGGATCGCCGTGATCGTCTTCTCGATGTACCCGGGGTGGCTGACGCGGATGTTGACCTCGACGTCGGGCATCAGCTGCAGCCTGAGCGGAGTCCTGCCCACCAGCTGATCGTCGACATGGACCTCGGCGCCGGCGGGGGCGCTCTCGATGGTGACGTCGACCCGGGCGGGTGCCGGCGGGGCAGGTGGGGCCTCGGCGACGACCGGCGGGGCGGGCGGAGCGGGCGGGGCGGGCTCGACCGGGGGTGCGGGCTCCGCCGGCGGGGCGGGCTCGACCGGCGTGGGCTCGGGCGCGGCGGCGACGACCGGCTGAGCTGGCGGCGGTGCCTTGCACGCGCAGGCGGCGACACCGAGCATGGCCGCGGCCGAGACCACGGACTTCCAGATGATCGCGTTGGCGCGGCCCGTTCGCTGCATCGTGCGATCGTGCCTCACGTTCCGAGGGCGCGCAACGTGGCCGCGGCCCGCTCCTTCACTTCCTTGCGCCAGCGCCCGCCGACCACCTCCTCGAGATAGGGCGCCGCTCCGGGACCGATGTCGTCGACCAGGAAGCGCCGCACCTTGTCGTGGGCGCTGTCGTTGCCGAGGCCGTACATGGCGCTGCGCAGGAGCCGCTCGTCGTCGCGCATCGCGCGGTCGATGGCGATGGCCTTGCGGAAGTGCTCGAGGCAGTCGGAGACCCACAGCTTCTCGCAGTAGATCTGGCCGATCGTGAGCGGGATCTCGGGATCGGTGGGCTGGGCCGCGGCCAGCTTGTGGAGCGCGCGCACCACGTCGTCGGGCGTGTTGCCGCCGCGCACGCGCGCTCGCAGCCGGGCCAGCTCGCTGTTGGTCTGGTCGGCGGGCATCTCGATCTCGTCCTTCACCGGTTTCTCGCGGGGCGGCGGCGCCGGCTTGCCACCTCCGCCGCTCGCGATCAGCACGATCACGCCGATCAACGCCGCCGCGCCGACGCCCACCGCCGCCATGCCCGCCCGGGTCTTCAAGAAGACGAGCGCCGGGCTCGGGCTGGGATTCGGGCTCGGGTTCGATTTCGGGCTCGGCGGCGGCTTCACCACCGGGATCAACGCGTCGCTCGCAAGCGCCATCGTCTGGTTGTGTGGCGGCTGCCGTTCTGGCTGCGGCTCCGGCTGCGGCTGCGGCGGCGCTTGCGGTTGCGGCTGGGGCTGCGCTTGCGGCTGCGGCTGCGCTTGCGGCTGCGGCTGCGCTTGCGGCTGCGCCTCGGGCACGCTCTCCAGCGCCTTCACCATCTCCGCCGCCGACGCATACCGATCCGCGGGCGCCTTCTGCAGGGCGCGCATCACCACCGCTTCGAGCTGGGGCGAGAATCCCGCCTCCGGCCTTCGCTCGTTCAACAGCGGCGCCGGCGTGCCCTGGTGGGCCAGGATCACGTCGGTCGGCTCGTCGCCGGTGAAGGGCGGCCCGCCGGTGAGCAGCTCGAACAGCACCAGCCCGGTCGCGTACAGATCGGTCCGGGCGTCGACCGGATCGCCGCGGCTCTGCTCGGGCGGCATGTACGTCGGCGTGCCCACCGCGAAATGACCGGTCAAGACGCTCGCGCTCTCCATCAGCTTGGCCAGGCCGAAGTCGAGCACCTTCACCTGATCGCCGAACTCGGTCGACGCGGTGATCGCGATGTTGCTGGGCTTGATGTCGCGGTGGACCACGTTCTGCGAATGGGCGTGGTCGAGCGCGGCCAGCACCTGGCGCACGATCCCGATCGCCCGCGGTGCCGGCACCGGTCCGCGATCGAGCAGATCGATGAGCGCCTCGCCGCCGATCAGCTCCATCACCACGTAGGGCTCGTCGCCGAACATACCAGTGTCGATCACCGACGCGCAGTTGGGATGCTGGAGCCGGGCCATGGCCAGAGCCTCGAGCTCGAAGCGCTTGACGAAGGTCGGCTCGGCGGCGGCCCACGCGTGCAGGAACTTGATCGCGACCTCGCGCCCGAGCTTGAGCCGCTCGCCGCGATAGACCATGCCGATGCCCCCGGCGGCCAGCGCTTCGATCACGCGATAGCGATCATCGAGCACCGCTCCCAGGCGCGGATCGTCGGCTCCCACCCGGCGATCTTATACGACGGCCGCTAGGCCTTGTAGCTGGGGCGCGCCTTCACCTCGGCGTACCAGCGCGCCAGATGTGGGGTGTCGTCGCCGATCATGAGCCGCGAGACCTTACCGAAATCGATCGCGCACACCGCCGTGATGTCGGCGACCGAGAAGCTGTCGCCGGCGAACCAGGGCCGGGTGGCCAGCTCGCCGTCGAGCCAGGTGAAGCGCCGGGCCACGTGCTCGCGCATGATCTCGGCGAACTCGGGCGCCTGGCGGATGCGGCCCTGCCAGAACGGGTGGCTGTTGCGGAACACCTGCGCCACCGGGAACAAGAGCTCGAGCTCGGCGTGGCGGTTCCACTGCTCGACCTGGGCCCGCTGCCAGGCGTCGCCGCCGAACAGCGACGGCTGCGGGTGCTGCTCCTCGAGGTACCGGCAGATCGCGATCGACTCGCGCAGGAGGCGCCCGTCGGCGAACTCCATCACCGGCACCAGGGCGAGCGGGTTCTTGTCCAGGTACGCCGGCTGCTGATGGGCCCGGTCGTTGATGCTCACCTCGATGAGCTCGACCTGATCGGTCAGGCCCTTCTCGTGGAGAAACATGCGCACGCGCCGGGGGTTGGGAGCGCGCGCGTCCTGGTAGAGGAGCATGGAGGGCATGTCCCGGAATCTAGCGCCATGTGACGTCGGTTCCGTACCCGACACGCCGCTCTTGACGCCCTAACTACACCCGTAGTAGCAATACGAGACCTGTCGTGACCATGTCCCGCGTCCCCGAGCTCACCCCTGCCGAGTTCAACGTCATGAAGGCGTTGTGGCACCTCGGCCACGCCACTGTCGCCGAGGCCCGCGCCGAGCTGGTGCGGCGCGGCGGCGGCGAGCCGGCCTACACCACGGTGATGACGCTCCTGGGTCGTCTCGCCAGCAAGGGCGCCGTGGCCGTGGACCGCGAGCGCGAGCCCTTCGTGTACCAGCCCGCGTTCGCGCGGGCCTCGATCCTCAAGGAGCGGCTGCGCGACTTCCTCGACGACGTCTTCGATGGCGAGGCCCAGGCCATGGTGCTGGGGCTGGTCGAGGACGAGTCGCTCACCCTCGACGAGCTGCGCGACATCGAGCGCCGGGTCGAGACGCCGGCCGCGTCGACGCCGGCCGCAGCGGCGGGCCCGAGCGGCGACCGCCGCGAGTCGCGACGCAAGAAGGAGAAGCGGGCGTGACGGTCTCCCTCGAGACCCTCGGCGGGGCGGCCGGCGACGTGATCGCCGCGCTCGGCACGTCGCTCCTGTTCGGGACCGCGCTGGCAGCGGCGGCGTGGTTGCTCTCGCTCACGCTCCTGCGTCGCGCCCGGCCGGCGGTGATCGCCGCGCTGTGGACCGTGGTGTTGCTCAAGTTCCTGGTGCCGGTCGGGCCCGGCGCGCGCTACTCGCTGGCCTCGCTCGTCGACGGCGCCTGGCGCGACGCGCCCGCGGTCGCGGCCGAGGTCGTCGTGGTCACTGCGCCTGCGCCTGGAACGCGCCTGGCGCCGGCCGCCCAGCCCGGCGTTCGCTGGGGCGCGCTCGCCGTCGCCGGTGGCTGGCTGG